>CAZEUR010000001.1:0-27933 GCA_964515175.1 uncultured Holosporaceae bacterium
CAAGCTCACTGCGGGCGCCCTGTACTTCTCCCATAAGCTGTTCCACCTGACCCTTAAATTGCTCATTTGAAACGGTAACCTCATTGAGCTGCTGACGCAGAAACCGGATTTTATCGGCCTTGTTGGGGCCTCCCGTGAAATACCCATTGAAGACCAAACGATCTGTGATCAGAAATCCAAGACCGAGAATTATGATGAGTAGAACCCCCGCAAGAAGTGTAAAAATAGCCGACTGAAGTGAACTAAGCATGTTTATATGCCCCCCTAATTATTTTTATCATAGATTAGAGAGGATACCAATAAGGTTGTTTTTTTATCATCTCCATAAAATGCCTATTACTTACCGTGGGCTCTCAACCTCCTTATGTACTTCTATGTCCGCGGCGTCGACCTCTACGCTTGTTTCACTCGTACTGGAAAATTTTCTGGATCTGCTATTCTTCTTCGGTAGGGAATGTCCCAGAAGGTGGCACCATCCCCAAAAATGTAAAGGCCGTATGCGTTAGAATACGTCCTCGAGGGGTACGTTGAAGAAATCCTTGTTGAATGAGGTAGGGCTCAATCACTTCTTCCAATACATCTTTTTGTTCGGAGAGAAAGGCGGCTAAGGTTTCAATCCCCACGGGGCCTCCTTCGTAATGGTCTGCAATCACTTTCAGGTATCGACGATCTAAAGCGTCGAGTCCGTGGTGATCCACCTCGAGTTGTTGAAGGGCTTTATCTACGACTTTTTGATCCACAGCAGATTCTTTCCAAACGCCGGCAATGTCCCGGACACGTCGGAGAAGCCGCAAGGCAATGCGGGGTGTGCCGCGAGATCTTCGTCCAATTTCAAAAGCTCCTTCGGGGAGAAGATCCATCTTGAGGAGAGCGGCGGCACGCTGAAGGATAGGGGACAGTTCCTCGTGCGTATAAAAAGCTAATCCTAAGGGAATACCAAACCGCTCTCTCAAGGGGCGAGTGATGAGGCCTGACCGGGTGGTGGCACCAATAAGGGTAAAAGGGGGTAGATCGATCTGAACGGAGCGGGCAGAGGGGCCTTCTCCAATCATCAAATCCAATTTGCAATCTTCCATGGCGGGATACAAAATTTCCTCGACCGCAGGACTCAGGCGATGGATCTCATCAATGAACAGAACATCGTGGGGTTGAAGGTTGGTGAGCAGCGCCGCTAAATCTCCTGCACGGGCAATGATGGGGCCAGAGGTTGACCTGAACCCCACACCCAGCTCATGGGCAATGATTTGAGCCAAGGTGGTTTTGCCGAGTCCAGGAGGACCGTACAGCAACACGTGATCTAGGGCTTCAGACCGGTCACGGGAGGCTTGAATAAAGATCTTTAAATTGCCCTTGATTTGGGACTGACCCATGAAGTCATCAAGCTTTAGAGGTCGCAAGGATTTCTGGATTTCCACCAACTCATCGGCATCTGTATTTTGCGGTGAAATAAGACGGTCCATGTTATCTCTGTGTTAACTGTTTGAGGGCAAGAGGAATGAGTTTATCCAAGGTGGATTCTTCTAAGTTTTGCAGAGTTTCTAGAACCTCCTGTCGTTTGTAGCCTAAGTTCAAAAGCGCTGATAGAGCTTGCTGCTGGAGTTTGTTGGTGATTGGTATGGATAGAACTTGACCTCCTGCTTTGTCTTTAAGCTCTCGGACAATTCGGGTAGCAAGCTTGGGGCCCACGCCATCGGCTTGGGTGAGAGGAACATGATCTTGGGTCAGAATAGCATTAAAAATCTGATCAGAAGTGAGAGCTGAAAGCAAAGAAAGGCAAACCTTACCACCAACCCCTTGCACGGTCAGAAGTAATTTAAAAATGCTTCGTTCTTGATCTGTCAAAAATCCATAGAGATTAATTTGCTCAGCGCGCATGAGAGTTTCGATGTAAAGGGTTAAAGAGTCGCCAGAAGCTGGTAAGTTCCGCAAGGTATTTTGGGAGCAGGCAATCGAATATCCTACGCCGTTCACATCGATGACCAATCCTTGGCTATCAACGGAATCTAGGGAACCTCGGAGTTTTGAGATCATGATCTGGCCTCAATTTCTTGGAAGGTGCGGTGATGGCTGTGGCAAATGGCGACACTCAAGGCATCAGCCGCATCTTGGGTGGCTGCGCATCCGGGAAGCAAAATTTTGATCATGGCAGCTATTTGCTCTTTGGAGGCGTGCCCACTTCCTACCACAGATTTTTTCACCTTATTAGCCCCATATTCAGAAACTTTTAAACCTTGTCCAGCCGGCGCCAACATGGCGACCCCTCGGGCCATGCCGAGCTTTAAGGTGGACAAAGGATTTGTGTTCATAAAGACCTCTTCTATGGCCGCTTCATCAGGCTTGTATAAGTCTATCACTTTTAAAAGACCTTGGTAAAGTTGGTTGAGACGCTCTCCCATAAGGCTTTCTGAATCGGAACAGACGGTACCATGGGCCACATGGGATAAACGAGATCCTTTGATCTCGATGATCCCCCATCCTGTGATTCTGAGTCCTGGATCAATTCCCAGGATGCGCACTTTATCCACTTAGTTTTTCCAAAATCTCCAAAGGAATATCAACGTTTGAGAACACTGCTTGCACATCATCGTTGTCTTCCAACACCTCTAGCAATTTTAACACAGATGAGGCCGTTTGTTCATCCACCGTGATAAGGTTCAGAGGTTTCCAAATGATTTTGGCGGAGAGGGGGTCTCCTAAGTGTTTGGATAGTTCTTCACGCACCTTGTGGAAGTCAGGGATTTGGCAGAAGACTTGGTGAATGTCTCCTTCTTGCTGAATATCGTCTGCACCGCCTTCGAGAGCAATCTCAAGGAGACGATCGGAAGTGACAGCGGCGAGAGGATATTCGATGAGGCCCACATGGTCGAATTGAAAGCTGACGCTATTGGTTTCTCCTAAATTGCCACCATATTTTGTGAAAGAAGATCTAACTTCGGGGGCTGTTCTGTTGCGGTTGTCCGTTAAGGCTTCCACCACAACAGCAACGCCACCCGGACCATACCCTTCATAGCGAATTTCTTCGAAGTTGTCGGCATCTCCCGCGCCCATACCGCGGGCAATGGCGCGATCTTGAGTGTCTTTGGGCATATTGGCGATCCGAGCGGCAATAACCGCAGCACGCAAACGCGCATTGGTTGCTGGATCGCCCCCTTGCTTGGCCGCAACCGTGAGCTCTCGAATGAGCTTTGTGAAAATTTTAGCTTTTTTAGCGTCTTGCGCACCCTTTCGGTGCATGATGTTTTTAAATTGCGAATGACCCGCCATAGTGACTCCTTACCTTAAACAGTGGAGAACATCATACTTTTTTATGAGAAATCCGACAAGGGGAGGGATTTGTATTTATTTCTTCTTCCGGTGATCTTTTTTTTCCTTTGATTGGGTTAGGGTTGACTGGGCCTGCTTTAAAATTAAATCTTACGGAGTCTGCAGCGTCTAAAAGAGGAGGGCCTTCTTTTGGCAAGAGGGGAGCCTTGTCTGTTAGGCCGATACTTGGAGCAGAATCTAGAGTATCCTCATGGAATTTTTTATTTGGGAGATCATCCAATCCATAAGTTCCAACGGGAACCCCTAAACACTCATTAAGGGGAATGGCATGCCCACTAAGAGGTAGGGCCATTTGGCGCTGAAGGTATCCAACTCCCTCTGTCTGACGATATAGATGGAAACTCAGATCATCCATGGAGTCGGAAGTTGAAGTACAAGGTCGTTTTTGTCCCCGCGATGGGGCTTCGGGATCTCCGCTGGAGGCGCCTTGACAGGCTGCCATAGACATTAGAATTAACAAAGTAGAATTTAATAAAAGTTTTTTCATGCACGGTGCTCCAGCTATAATTTCCCGGATCTTACAAGAAACAAAATAAAAATCAAATAAAATTGAAAATTTCCTGTCTAGAACCTCAGAAGAAGCTGGGCCACCACGTCGTGCAAAGAGCACTCCTCGTGCTAACGATAACCTTTATGTAAATTTCCAGTTTGAAAAGTGAATTTTACATTTCCGTCTGTGACAATATGCCGCCTAGTCGCACAGGCTTTACCACAAGAGCTTTTCCGGTCGTGTCGTCACTCTCAATATAAATGCCACAGAGGGAGGCTTCGCCTTCTGCCGGGCTCCACTTTTCTGTTGAAAACTTTCGAGTGAACCGTTGGATGGGGCCTTCTTTTTTTAAGCCGATAACAGAATCATAATCACCCGTCATGCCTAAATCTGATTGATAGGCCGTGCCGCCTGGAAAAATCATGGTGTCGGCGGTGGGGACATGGGTATGGGTCCCAACGAGCGCTGTGATACGACCATCGGCCATGTGCGCCGCTGCCATTTTTTCGGACGTTGTCTCTGCGTGAAAATCCACGAGGATGGCAGCTACATTTACGCCCAGTTTATGGGTGCTCAGAACTTTTTCAAGAGCGGCAAAAGGATCATCCAAGGGATCCATAAAGAGGCGTCCCATGAGGTTTACGACGACGACTTTTCTACCCTCAGGGGTTGAAAGAACCACAAGTCCTTGTCCCGGTGTTTTTTCGGGATAATTCAGTGGGCGCAAGAGATGGGGATCGGTTTCAATATAGGAAATGATTTCTTTCTGATCCCAAATGTGATTGCCTGTGGTGATGACATCTACGCCGGCCTCATAGAATTCTTTGCAATTAGATTCACTAATTCCGAATCCACGGGCTGCGTTCTCACCGTTTACGACCACGAGGTCAAGATTCCATTTTTCTCGGAGCAAGGGAACGTATTTCTGGATGGCTTCTCGCCCCGACCGTCCCATAACATCTCCACATAGTAAGATTTTCATGATTAAACTCTACACGGGAATACCTAGTTTTCCAAGTATTCCCTTCATCAAATCCCTTCGTTCCTCTTCATGGAGTGCCAGTTTTTCCGCAATGGGCCTTAGATAAGGGTCTTTCCGGTTCATGAGGTGAGGGGAGAATTCTGGATGCACGCCGGATAATATGGCCGTGCCCTTGCCAATTTTTATTTCGATAATGGCCGCTTTCTCTGTGTCTCCGTAGGTGGCATGGACGATGATACCGGGGATATTTTGGGCTTCCACAAAATGGCACCCTCCGTTGAAATGAGAAAACACAAATTCTGTTGAATCTTTTAGCCGAAGCTCTGCGAGGCGCGCTCCTGAGTTTGAATGATAATCATAAGGGGCGAGGATGGGACCTTCGGCGATCCCTGGAAAAAATTTAAGTTCCCGAGTGCCGCGGACCTCAAGGGGGGTGCCTGCCTCAAAAGTAATTTGTGCAGACGCAAAATAAGCGCCTGCACAAATACCGAGGTAATTTCCCCCTTGTTCTACATAACTTCTTATTTTTGAGGTTCCCTCCCCGGATAAGTATTTTGTATACGGAATATCTGCGCCTCCCGGCATGACAAGGAGGGCAGTGTCTTGTGCCCAAGCACCCGTTTTAAGTTCTCGAAATCCAATTTTGTGAACAGAGTACGGAACAGGGGCTAGGTCTTGAAGAGAAACGGCTGTTTGAGCAAGAGATTCTGCAGCAGCGCCGGGACCAGAATAGAGATAAATGCGAGATTTCATATAGCTGATCCTTCTAGCTATAGAATTTTAAAAAAATTGCGTCCACCCCTTGAAATAAAAAACAAAGTTCTTATATCAGAAGCATCTGGACGCAATGTCCAGGTTTCATGTTATACCTCCAAACTTAATCCAGAGGACGGGTTTCCCCCCTCTGGATCTTTTTTTCCAGAGGTTTTTTCTTATAGCCAACTTAAATCGTACTTGCTATGAGGTCCATCATAGTTTGGTTTTCGTCCCGAGACAAATGAAATCTTTTTCTTTTTATTTTCTCTTATAAATGGAAGAAAATTAGTAAAAAAACTAATGTTTTTAACAAAAATAGAACAAATCCCTTGAAATTTGTAATAAACCCGCTATATATAAGGAGTCTGGACGCAATGTCCGGACTTCATGTTATACCTCCAAACTCAATCCAGAGGGGTTTTTCCCCTCTGGATCTTTTTTATGATACAGTGCTTCGATGATTATAGAATATCGTACATCCCCAGGGCTTCTAGCCTATGAAGAGTCTCTTCGTTCTATGGCGGAACGTGTCGTGCAGGTTCAAGGAGGAACACATCCGGGGTTTGTGTGGTTTTTGGAGTATCCCCCCTTGTATACGAAAGGGGTTGGCACGCAACCTCGAGATCTTTTGAATCCCCCCTTTCCTGTCTATGAAGCATCCAGAGGCGGCCGCATTACTTATCATGGACCCGGACAAAGAGTGGCCTATGTTATTTTAGATTTGACCCAGTATCGTCGAGACATAAAGCTTTATGTATATTTTTTGGAAGAGTGGATGATTGAGACCTTGCGTCATTTTAGATTAGAGGGTGTGAGACATTCGGGACGTATTGGTGTTTGGGTGAGAGATCAGAAAATTGGGGCACTTGGCGTGAGGACACAGAAGTGGGTAACCTCCCATGGGATTTCCCTTAACGTGAAGCCAGATCTTTCCCATTACGGTCATATCAATCCCTGTGGGCTGGAGGCTTATGGCGTAACTTCCTTGCAAGATCTAGGGATTCATGTTCCTATGGAGGAGGTGGATTTGGTTTTGAAAAAAACTTTTGAGACTTTGTTGCAGAAGATTTTGGGAAAACAAGAGTAAGTCATGGCACTTATGGGAATAGATGCATTAAGAGAGGCTCTAAAGCCTTCCCAACCCCTCATCGGCGTTGATTTGGGGGATAAGACGTTGGGGATTGCTCTTTCCGATACCCGGCGTAAAATTGCGACTGCCCTCAAAACCATTCGCCGCACGACTTTTGTGAAGGATGCAAATGAGCTCATCAATCTTATGGAAGAGTTCAATGTGGGGGGTATCATTATGGGAATGCCTTACCATATGAATGGGTCTGAAGGGGATCGATGTAAGATCACCCGTGCTTTTGTGCGTCGTTTTGGCGACATGTGTGAAATTCCTGTTGTTTTGTGGGATGAACGATGTACCACAAAGGCCGTTACACAACTGTTCTTAGAGGGGGATTTATCTCGAGCTAAGCGGGGGGTGATCGTTGATAAAGTGGCGGCCAGCTTCATGTTGCAGGGAGCTTTGGATTATTTGTCTGATACCTCTGGCGTTTCTTTTTTATAAAATTTTTTCAGTCTTCAGACTTTCAAGTTCATCCCCAGAACCTGTGGATAACCTTGGGAGTAAAACTTCAAAATTGCTCCTCAAAGGGGACCCTTAGCCCTCCTCCTTCTTTTTGCTTAATATTTAGGCAGATTGAAAAATCTTCTTCTGATTTAAAATAAAAATACTTTATACTTTAAATAATACTATGTATTAATTTTTTAAATGAGAGAGTGGTAACGGTGGATGAGGTTTTCATGAAGATCTTTGTATTCTTGCCATACGCTTTCACCCCACTTTTTTACCAAGACTTCGTGAGATTTTGAATCTGAAGCTTTTTGGACGTCTTTGATGGTCATCCAGTTTGGATTTTCCTTCTGAGGTATGGCTTGCCAATCTCGTTTAATATGAGTTGTTTTGTCGAGGAATTTTAGGATTTCCTTTTGAGAGGCTTCTTTCTCAAACATCAAATAAAGGGCTATGAGATGAAGATTAGCCGATTGGCGAGCCCGTCTGTCTGTTTGATCCCCTACGTGTTGGGCAGCGTAAGTGTCCACCGTAATCCGATGGACTTTAAAATAGGCTTCATCGTTGAATTCTTTGGCCAGTACTTTTCCATAAGATTGCCAACATTCAGTCGTTGACCCAATATAAGGATGTGTTATGGGAAGTTGGCCCCTTTGTGGAAAAGACCCCCCACATCCTGTACATCTTATAAGATGCTGATTCATAATGCAAAATGATACACTTTTGAGTAGAAAAAAGAAATAATCCAAGGTATCATGAGGGTAGAATTCACGATTGTCAGGATAAATGGATATGATCCAACGTCATTTTTACATTCAATAAATAGAGCGTCAGTTTAAAATTCATCAAGTTTGTGCTTTGTTGGGTCCCCGTCAAAGCGGAAAAACCACATTGGCGCAGCTTTATTGTGAGGCTAATAATATCCCTTTCCATTATCTTGATCTTGAAAACCCTAACGATTTTGAGCTCTTAAGGAATCCTTTGTTGACACTTGAGTCCTTTAAGGGTCTTATCATTATTGATGAAATACAAAGAATGCCAAGTTTGTGTCCCGCTTTACGTCATTTGGTAGACCACAAGGAACTACGGTTTTTGATTCTAGGAAGTGCATCTGTTGATCTTGTGAAACATTCTTCCGAAACTCTGGCTGGACGCATAGGACATATCGAGGTTATGCCTTTCGATCTGACAGAAGTTGGAGATGTGCAAAAATTACTTTATCGGGGAGGATTTCCTAAATCTTTTCTGGCACCTGAAGATGAAGATAGCTTTAATTGGCGTGAAAACTATATTCGAACATTTTTGGAGCAAGATATTTCTAATCTGGGCCTCCGCATTTCAGCGACAACCTTGCGACGATTTTGGATGATGATCGCTCATTGGCATGGTCAAATGATCAATCTGACAGAGATTGGAAAGAGTTTGGGTCTTTCTGCACATACAGTGCGACATTATCTGGAGATTTTGGAAGGTACTTTTATGATCCGGCTTTTGCAGCCTTGGCATGAAAACATCAGCAAAAGACATATTAAAACTCCCAAAATATACATTAGAGATTCTGGAATTATTATGTCTATTCTCAACATTTATAACCAGAAAGGACTTTTGTATTATCCAAGATTGGGGGCTATCTGGGAAGGTTTTGCCCTTGAGCAGATCATCGAAACACATCATTTTTTTGGGAGATAAGGTTTATTTTTGGGGCACTCAGGGAGGTGCCGAACTGGACCTTTTTGTAAATATTAAAAGAAAAAGAATTGGATTTGAGTTCAAATATACAGAAAAGCCAACCCCTCAAAAATCTCAGTACATTTCTGTAGAAAGCCTAAATCTAGATCATCTCTATATTATTTATCTAGGACAGCATATTATTCCCTATGACAGAAAAATCACAGCATATCCTTTATCTCAAAAACAACCTCTTAAACTGCCACCAATCTTTGGGTGAATTTTCAGGAACTTTTGATTTCCATCCATAGACTTTTCCTAAGTACGGAGCTGCAATCTCTAACACTCTCTCAAAATCCATATCTTCTGGTTCTACCACTCCTTGGTTTGGATTTTCGAGCATCCAGATGAGGCCAGAGATGACCCCCGCTACCACTTGCAAGGAGGTGGCATTACTATTGTGGGGAATAATTTTTCGGACCTCTTCAATGGAGAGGGAAGATCCAAACCAATAGATTTCGTTTGTATTCGTGCGCAGGATTAAAGCTCCCAATTCATCTTGACCGGATACAATATCATCCCCCAAAATGTGGCAATCTTTTGGAATTTCCCAGTTGTTTTTGGAAGCCTGGATCATGGATTTGCAAGCCGCATCGCAAGGGTGGTACACGAAGAGAACGGTGGGCTGGTAGATAATTTTTCCCTTCTGATCTTTTTCTGTAAAAAACTCCGCAATGGAAAAGGGTTCCGTATGGGGAATGGGGAACCCTTCATAGGCACCCACGCTTGGGACCCAGCTTTTGGTTTTGACAAGGCCGCTGGAAGTATCCATTTCAAGGGAACGACAGTGGCCCTTTGTGTGGATTTTTTTCTTGATAGAGGAGGGAAAGTTCTCTTCCAATGTACCCCAGGCAAAGCCCACTCTTTCCTGGGATTCTTCCACAAAGGCTTGAATGGACCATGTATTAATAAAGGCCTTGGGAATCTTCTTAGGCTTTTGAGTATCCTTTTCAGCGATGTGGATAGTGGCCACATGAAGTTCTTTTACCGCTCTCACCCAATCGTTTCTGGTTTTGAGAATAGAAAATTGTTGGGGTAGGTGGGCAAAGGCCAGATCCTGAATAGCTTTTTTGGCAAAATGGGTGATCATGCCAGGATTTGCGCCGTGGCAGAGCACCGCGGTTTTAGAGCCTTTAAAAAAGTCTCGTTTTTTTAGGACACTTTCCCGGAGCGTTAAAGATTCCACATTAGGCCCTGGCCAAATGTCGTAGCAGGTATCTAAATAATGGCAGTCGAGTTCTTTGCAGAGGTTAAGGAGGTCCAATGTTCCTACACGGTAGGCCAGATTGATGAGAATATCTCCCGGTTTTAAATATTTTTTTAAGATATGTTTGTAATTTTTTTTGGAGAGCAGTTCTTGCTGATAATTGCCTGGATGTTCGGGATATAAACCAAAATTATGGATTTTGTCGGATAGGACAGTTACATTTTTTGCATTTAGGTGCCTGAAGAGAAGCGGTAGTAAGGATGTGGCAATGGTGCCAAATCCTATAATGACAATAGACTTATTATCTAATATATTTTTATCAAATACAGAAATAGTATTTACCTCTGTTAATACCATTAACATTGTATCAAATTATTTTAATTTCAGAAAGCAGGATTCCACGTCCCGTGGTCGGGCTCTCAATGATGACAGAGGGAGCTTTCTTGCCCAAATCATTGACACATTTCCTAAAATAGCTTAAGGAATTCCTATGACGCAAGGTATTCAATCCCACTTTTCTATATCTGAGACGGCAGCGCGGCAGATCCAAACGCTAGTGTCAAAGGAGAAGACTGTCGGCAAAATGCTGCGGATCACCATCCGAGCCGGCGGCTGTTCTGGATTTCAGTACTCCTTTGATTTAGAGGATAAAGTTGCCCCTGATGATTTGATTTTTGAAAAGAGAGGTGCGAAAGTTGTGATCGATCCTCTTTCTTTTGGTTTTATAAAAGAGGCCCAGCTTGATTACGTAGAAGAGCTTATGGGGTCCTACTTTACACTCAATAATCCAAACGCCCAAAGTTCTTGCGGGTGTGGTAGCTCTTTTTCGGTGTAATGTTTCATGAAAATTGCCACCTGGAATGTAAACTCTATCTCTGCCAGGTTTGAGCGTTTTCGGGAATGGATCGAAGAGACGCGTCCTGACGTGGTCTTGCTTCAAGAAATTAAATGTATTGCTGAAAAGTTTCCTCGAGAGGCCGTGGAAGACATGGGATATAATGTCTTAGTTCATGGGCAAAAAACCTATAATGGTGTTGCGATTCTTTCCAAATTCCCCCTTGAAGATCCTATTTATAATTTACCAGGAGACCCGGATCCCCAAGCACGGTACCTGGAAGCGTTTACGAGAGATGTGAGGGTGGTGAGCCTTTATGTGCCTAATGGAGAAGCCCCAGGTACTCAGAAATATGCCTACAAGATGCAATTCTTTGATCGCCTCCGAGATCATGTGAAGACGCTTCTGATGCATCCCGAAAAGCTGGTGATGGGGGGAGACTATAATGTGGCCCCAACAGACGCTGATGTGTATAGTCCAGAAGCCTGGCACGAGAATATTTTAACGAGCACTCCTGAGCGCGCGCATTTTCAAGGGCTTCTGGAGTCGGGGCTCGTGGATGGAGTTAGAAAACTTCACCCCGAGGATACGGCCCAGAATCAAGACTGGTATACTTGGTGGGACTATCGTCAAGGAGCCTTCCACCGAAACTGGGGACTACGGATTGATCACCTGCTTCTCTCTCCCTTGGCAGCGTTAGAACTTAAAGATGTGGGGATTGATCGGAATTATCGGAAAGGGCTAAAACCCTCGGACCACGCCCCCCTTTGGTGTAAGCTCACATGAAAAATGGAAAAATGAAACTTATTGGATCTGTTCTTTCAGTTGGAGGGTTTACAGTTCTGAGCCGTCTTACGGGATTCTTGAGGGAATCTTTGCAGGCCCATTACATCGGCGTCAATGTGGTGAGCGACGCTTTAGGTATTGCCATTAAAATTCCCAGTTTGTTTCGGAGAATTTTAGCGGAAGGTGCTTTTAATGCGTCTTTCGTACCAATGTTCTCGGGCCTTTTGGCAAGTGAAGGGTCTAAAGAAGCGTTAGAGTTTGCGCAAAATGTATTTTCCCTTTTATTTTTGGTCCTCCTAGGTTTGGTAGTGGGTATTGAGATGTTTTTGCCAGAGCTGATTCCTCTCTTTTTTCGGGGACTTGCGCAGACACCAGAAAGATTGGAGCTGACTGTTCAATTTTCGAAAATAACTTTTCCCTTTCTTTTTTTCATTTCCTTAACAGCCTTTTTTAGCGGCATTTTAAACTCCTTTGAGCGGTTTATTGCAACCTCTTCATCGCCTGTCATTGGCAACCTATTTATTATTGCGGCTTTGGTTTATCTGAGTCCCACAGCTCTTTCTCCTGGATATGCGCTTGCCATGGGAATTTTATGGTGTGGGGCGGCCCAGCTTTTGTGGGTGTTCATTCCGTGTCAGATCTCTAAGATCCGAATTGTGCCGAAAATTCCTCGTATTACTCCTAATGTGAAGAAGTTTTTAAAAATTCTCCTGCCCGCAGCCCTCGGATCAAGTGTGGTTCAGATCAATTTGTTTTTGGATATTACCATGGCCTCTTATTTGAAGGTGGGGGGCATTTCTTATATGAATTATGCGGATCGTTTGGCTCAGCTTCCTTTAAGTGTGATTGGAATTGCTATGAGTACGGTGCTGTTGCCAACGCTTGCGAAACATTTGCGAAAAAACAATCGGGCTCAAGCACTTGAAGTGCAGACGTTGGCTATTGAGACTTCTATGCTGGCTGCTATTCCCGCCACCACTGCTCTTATTGTTTTGGCTCACTTTTTGGTGGAAGTTCTCTATGGACATGGAGAGTTCACAGTGGAGAATATTGCACCAACCGCTCGCACGGTTCAGGCCCTAGCGTCTGGGTTGCCAGCATATATTTTGATCAAACTTTTTACGACTACGTTCTTTTCCAGTGGAGATACAAAAACCCCCACTATTGTTGGGGCCGCGAGCGTTGTGTTGAATGTGACTTTAAACCTTTTGCTGATTAATTCTTTAGAATATGTGGGACTTGCGTTGGCTACCAGCATTTCTGCCTGGGCTCAAGCCTTTATTCTAGGGTATATTTTGAGGAAAAAAAATCTTTTAGGATTCACAAAATCTATTCTAAAATTTTTGCGAGATCTGATTATTCCCTATGGAGCCCTTGTCTTGTATTTGGCGTGGGGCGTCCCCCAGCTTGAGGAATTTTTGAGGGGGCTGAGCCTTGGTTCCGTCTTCATTCTACCTCTCATTTTTTTGATAGGGGCTCTTGTTTATCTAGGCATTGCTTACAAAACGGGTGTTTTTAGTCCGAAACGGATTCGGAGCTCTTTGAGAGAGTAAGAAATTTCTGCGAAAATCAGCATTTTTTCCTTAATTTTCTCTAGCATCAAATCACCATTTATGGTAGAGCTAGAGGATAGTAATTTTGTTAATAATTTAAGGAGATTAAAATTGAAAAAGACATACTCATTGATCGCTTTGGCTTTGCTATGCGTTCTCGCTAACTGTGAGAAGAAGGCAGAAGATACAGCAGCTGCAACAGCAGCTGAAGAGGCTGCAGCCCCTGCAGCTGATGCTGGAGCTGGTGATGCCGCAGCAACTGACGCTGCAGCTCCTGCCGCTGAATAAGTTTTAATCTTATAGTCGATATTTTAAAGTTGGCTATATCTTAAAAAGGCTCTCTTTACCAGAGAGCCTTTTTTATTTGAGAGTTTTTAAAGTATCTTTAATCATTAACACATCCATCCAGACATCTTTTTTCCGAGAAGGGCTGCGTAGCAAATAAGATGGATGGTAAATGGCAGTCATTTGGATAGGAGATTTGAGTCCTGGGGACATATATTCAAACCATTTCCCCCGGATCTTGGTGATACCTTCTTTGTCCGACAAAAGGGCTTTTGTGGCAGTCCCTCCCACTAAAATCAAAATCTTTGGATTCACGAGTTCAATGTGACGTTTTATAAAAGGAAGACAGGCAGTAATTTCTTGAGGTGTTGGTTGGCGATTTCCCGGGGGTCGCCAATTAATGACATTGCTAATGTAGAGGTCTTTCTCCCGATTGAGCCCAATGGACTCAAAAATTCGGGTTAAGAGTTGACCGCTGAGTCCCACAAAAGGTTTTCCTTGCCGATCTTCTTCAGCGCCAGGAGCTTCTCCCACGAGCATAACCGAGGCACTCGGGCTTCCATCTCCAAAGACGAGATTCATGGCAGTCTTTTTTAGGTCACATCCCTCGAAATTTTGGAGAGAAAGCTTGAGGTCTTCCAAGGTGGCAGGCATGGATAGACTGGGCGCGGATTGAGTAAGAGGAGCTGTGGCTTTTTCAAAGCGATTCACGGGGTTTTCTGAGAGTTTTTCGTCGACCCCCAAATCATATAAAAATTTTTCGATTATCATAAGAATTGATCCGTTTTTGTGGCAGGGTTAGATTCTCGAGACGTGATGTTTTTTAAATCCATGGCCCGCATATAAGTCTTTGTCCCTTTCTTTAAAAAGTTCAAAGCTCTTAATACCTGCTGATGAGCCTCTTTCCAGTTTTGCAAAATAATTTCTCGTTCTGCGAGACAAAGGGCCATATTCCCCATATCCCCAAGACGTCCATAAACGATGGAGAGGAAGTACCAGATGGAGACACTTTCTGTATCAAGGGCTGAGGCTTTTTCCAAAAGACCTCGCGCTTCTTTGAGAAAGTTTTTATCTTCCATTCCCACAAGAGACTGGGCCAAACTGAACATGAGGAGGGGATTGTTGGGTTTAAGGGCATTTGCTTTCCGGTAGGGGCCGATAGACTCTTTTACTTTACCGCTTTCGTAAAGCATTTGTCCTTTCAATTCCCAATAAAACGGATTGCTGGGGTGTTCTTCCAATAACACCTCCAATAGATTGAGGGCTTTTTGGAAGTCCTTTTGGCGATAAGAGAGAATGCTTTGGGCATAGCGATCAAGTTCTGTGGATCCATTAAACTTTTGAAATCCAATAGCTGGGTTATCTAAGAATGCGGCAAGTTTTGTGGTCATAATTTTATAGTCATCTAACATCTTTTTAGGTAAAGGTTTTTGGCACGAGTGCCCAATCCAATGCCGGATGGCTTCCACGCGATCTCGGGTTAAAGGGTGGCTTCGAACATAAGGATCTTGCATGGAAGAGCTTAACAGTTCTTGAGACAATAGTTTTTCTAAGAAATGCTGAAGTCCTTCTGCAGCCCAGCAAAGTTCATTAAGATATCGGACAGCAGCGAGGTCTGCGGCGGTTTCCTCCGTTCGACTGTGGCTCAGAAAAGCATAGGTACTAGAAATACCGCCTCCCATGGCAACGGCTGCGCCCACATCTGGGCGTCCCGATAGAACGCCCAAAGCAACCCCTGCAGCAGCGGCCAAGATGCTATGCTTTGTGGCATCAGAATGGGCATCCACCAGGCGCACAAGGTGGCGTTCTGCAATGTGTCCTGTCTCGTGGGCGAGCACGCCTAAAACCTGATGAAGATTTTCGGTGGCCAGTAAAAAGCCTGTGTTGAGGACCATGGTGTGATTAAAGGTGGCTGACGCGTTAATGGTTCGATCCACAATGATAACAAGACGAAGGTCTTTTGGGTTGAGACCCGCTTTCCTAAAAATAGGATCTAAATAGCTGTGAAGAATGTCTTCAATTTCTGCATCCCGAATAACGGTGCCTGGGGCAAGGGTTGCGGAGGCAGGGGAGGTGCCCATAAACAGAAGAATTAAAAAAATGTTCAAAAATCTATGCATGTGGGCCATTATACAGGAAATAAAGAAAATGGGGAAATCTTGAGAGGAGACTAAAGAGTAAGCTCTCAGTGAATCTTAAGAGATTTCCGTAGGTCCTTGCACTATAAAGAAACTCGCATTCCTACGATGGGCGGGTGATTTCCACCCCTTTGTGCTGAAGCTGAGCTTGCTCATGGTCGCTGTGTGCAGTTTATAGATTCTATGAAGGGGTCTTCGACATATATCGATACACCTGATATGTCACGTGAGGGTAAGCGGGAAAGATTTTGTAGACAGGTTTGTTGTTTTCAAGCAGAGGTTTGAATCCCATTTTTGTGAGGAGGCCGATGGAGGGCTTATTGGTGGGAATTACAATGGCTTCGAGCGTTTTGCTTTTATAATATTTTTGATAAAAATCTATCAAATAAGTGGCGAGCGCTGTTCCAACGCCTTGTTTTCGATAGGGAGGCAACAGACAAAAGAAGACTTCCCCAAAATCGCCATCTCTTGTGGATCGTTGAATTCCTCCTATTCCAAGAATCTCCTTCCTTTTATTATAGATAAGGAATCCTAAAGCAAGGCTCGTAGGTTTTTCTCCAATTTTAACCAAGTCGTCGAAGGTTTTCCAACTGGCTACATAATAGGCATAGGTACTGGCAACGATGTTGTCAGGCCAGGGTTTGAGATCTCGCATGGTGCTTGCGGTATCCGGATCTTGCATCACTTTTTTCATAGACTCTAAAACCTTTGGGCCTTCCGTGAAAGGCACTAGGTCTACAATGCTTCCATTTTTAAGGGTCAAGGTCGTCGAATAGTCTTTTGCATAATTTGCAATAGATAGTAAAAATGCAGATGATATAATTAAAATTATTGATAAAAATCTTTTATTTAACATTTAAGTAAAATATCCTTTTAAATTCCATTCTTGATCTTTTTAGGCTTTCCAATACTATTCCACAAGTTAAACTAAGAAAAGAAATAACAACAAGACTTGCTGTGAGGACGGCTGTGGGAAGGCGGGGAACGAGTCCTGTTTCGAGATAGGTTTTTATCAGGGGGTATCCTAAATAGCCTGCCAAAAAAAGGCAGAGAAGGGTAAAAAGTCCAAAGAAAACAAAAGGACGAACCTCTTTAAACAGAATAAAAATTCTCCACAGAATACGAATGCCATCTTGGTATGTATTAAGCTTGCTTTCTGAGCCATGGGGACGTTCTCCATAGGGGGTGTCCATTTCAGCGGTAGGAAGATTCATGTCAAGAGCATGAACACTGAGCTCTGTTTCAACATCAAATCCAGTGGTCAGAGCTGGGAAGGATTTGACAAATTTTTTGGAGAAAACCCGGTAACCCGAAAAAATGTCTTTAAAGTGACTTTTAAAGATGAGCTTTAAAATGATATTAAATAATTTATTGCCAAAACTATGCCCCATGGGGTAGGCCCCACTTTTTGCCTGTCGGGCCCCCACCACCATATCTAAATTTTTCTGCTGTAGGAGAGTGACCATCTGAGGAGCAAAGGTTGCATCATAGGTGTCATCTCCATCCACCATGAGATAAATATCAGCATCGATATCTCGGAACATGCGGCGCACAACATTTCCTTTTCCTTGACGTTCTTCATGCCCTACGATGGCCCCTGCTTTTCTGGAAACGGCCACTGTTTGGTCGTAGGAATTATTGTCGTATACGTAAATGGATGCTTTTGGAAAAACATGCCGGAAAGAAATAATAACTTTAGAAATTGTTATTTCTTCATTGAAGCAGGGAATTAAAATGGCGAGATGAGGAGGCTTCATTTTATTTGAACTTAAGACTATCCAATAGCAGCTTTAAGGATACTGCAAGGAGAGTGATTACACAAGGCCAAAAAAGCAATGCATAGCGAGCGATGCCTGCCTGAAGGAGAGACGTTAGGATATATCCGCTTTGTAGGGTGACTCCAGTGAGAGCTCCTCCCAGAGTCATTGGGGAAAATGACTGTCTCTTGATCCAGAGGACTAAGAAAGAAAGGGGAAATAAGAGAGATAAGATAAAGACCACAGCCAGAACTCCACGTACACTTTTTACGATGAGAGGATTGCCAAACTTTTGGTTTGCTTCAGCTCTTATGGAAGATCTACCATACATGGCCTTTAGAGGCTCCTCAGAGGAGAAAGTGTAAAGAAGGGTCTCAAGTTCTTTTCTCTCCTCAAAAGAGTAGAAATCCCAAAGCTGCCATAGGGCACAATAGTTCATGAGGACATCTTTTGCGTACTCACCGGGCCTTGCCTTAATGACTTCAAAGGCTAAACTCTTTGAAAAAGAGTCTACGTCTTCCTGATTTTCCAAAGAGGGAAGAAACGTCGGAAGAAGAGAAAATCGGACGGTATCATAGTAGGGAACTGATAAAAGATATCGAAAATGGAGGGTGGGTGCTTTGTTCAAAATTTTCTGAATCGTTGCAGATTTTTCTCCAAATGTATGCATGAGGAGAGGAGTTTTGGAAGGGATAGATGGATCTACAATTAGGCCTATTTTCCCAACGAGGTTATTTCCCAAAAAAGACTCGCTTTTAAAGAAACCATGATTCATATATTGCCCCAAGCTTCCAAGGCTCAAGATTAGTAAAAAAACGCTTAATGGAAAAAGGCTTCTTCGCAAAAGATTTTCCCGAAAAAAGGGCCAATTCATAAAATAGAGGAGAGGCATGACACCTATTAAACAATAGAACACAGGTCGAATGAGGCAGGCAGCCCCTAAGAGGCTCCAGATGACGTAAATTTTTTTGAGCTGTGCCTGATGAATAAAAGAAAAAAGAGTTCCCAAAAATAAAAGCAGAAACCCACCCCCCAGAACATCTGTAAGAAGGGAAGAAAATAGTTTAATGAAACCAATATTTAAAGAAATACCAAGAAGGAGCCCTACCGTTAAAAGGAGAGATTTAGAAAGTTTGTAAAAGTTTAGAGCACCATAAAAAGTAGCTGCAAAGTAAAAAGATAGCTGAAAGAAGGGCACAATTTTGTAGGATCCCGTCAACGTTTTAATAGTCCATAAAAACAGAGGGTATCCAATAGGACGAATGGGGGAAAATTTTATGTAACTGGAGGAGTCTGGTTGAAGTAGAGGCGTGTTTGAAAATAAGAAAAGATAAAAAGAACCCATTAGGATTGTTAGCCCTCCGAGGAGTATCTCTGTTTTTTGTTCTTTCATGAATGACATGGGTGAGTTATAAAAGACGAATATAGTTTTGTCTAGATATACTCAGGGAATTCATGATTATTCTTGGAATAGAAACCAGCTGTGATGAGACGGCCGCCGCCATTGTGACGGACAAACAAGAGATCCTGGCAAATGTCTTGTTTTCGCAAATTGCCACGCATCAAAAATTTGGAGGCGTTGTGCCGGAAGTAGGTGCGCGGGCCCATTTAGATTCTCTGCCTTCCATCATTCAAGAAACTCTTCGGGTTTCAAACTTTTCTTTAGATCAGGTAGATGGGATTGCGGCCACCTGTGGGCCGGGGTTAATCGGGGGGGTTATTGTAGGATCCATGATGGCGAAAGCGATAGCCCTGTTTTATCAAAAACCTTTTATTGCGGTGAATCATCTGGAGGCCCATGCTTTAACAGCACGCCTCACGCATACGGTGGATTTTCCTTATCTGTTGCTTCTTGTGTCTGGAGGCCATTGTCAGCTTTTGCAGGTCAATGGAGTGGGCGATTACACTGAACTGGGAACAACCCTTGATGATGCGGTGGGTGAAAGTTTTGATAAGGTGGCGCGTATGTTGGGACTTCCCTATCCAGGAGGTCCCGAAATTGAAAAGGCTGCCCTTTTGGGAAATTCTGCTCGATTCGATTTTCCCCGGCCTTTGCTCAATCAAAAAACACTGAATTTTTCATTCTCTGGTCTTAAGACCGCCGTTCGCTATGCCTTGGAAAAAATTTCTATTATAACGGATCAAGATCGATACGATATAGCCGCGTCCTTTCAGCAGGCCGTCATGGAGATTTTGGGGACGCGCGTGCGGCAAGTTCTTGAAGAACACCCAGGCCTTAAAAGATTTGTAATCGCGGGAGGAGTCGCCTCCAATCAAAAAATTCGGAGCTATCTTGAAAAAGAGGCCTTGGAAAAAAGCGTGGAGTTTTTTGTGCCCCCTCCTTCTCTCTGTACGGATAACGGTGCCATGGTGGCTTGGGCAGGGGTTGAATATTTCCGTCTTGGAAAAATAAGCTCTCTGGATTTTGATCCCCGCCCTCGTTGGCCTCTAAGTTCTAATTCTTTCTAGAAAGAGGCACCCGTACAAGGTCTTCTGGTCTAGAACTTTTTAGCTGAGCTTCGTTTTCCAACTCTTGACGTGTGGCGTCGTCGACCCCACTATCAATGCTGAGGGCAGAATCTAAAACAAAGGGAGATTTGCTCTCCACAAGATTTTGGAATGCCGTGCGAACCCAAGAGCTGGGTGCAGGAAGAAAATTGAATGCCAATCGTCTTCCCAAAACCTTTTCCGTCACAGCGCGATCTTCTGTTGTTGCCACATATTCTAATAAAATATTGGAAGTCTCTTCCCTAAGAGAGAAATCCTTGAGCAAATCTAGAATGGGAACAGATAACAGGCTGGGTTGAGTTTCAGTGACATTGGCATTGGGGTAGAGAGCAACATTTCCTGAAGACGAATTAAACCGTACGACTTCTGGTGAAGTATTATCCGCGGCCACAATCATATTGATGAATGTGATCTGATCTATATAGGCACGACCCGAGGTCATACGATCCAAAATAATGGAGATGAGCATTTTTGATTCAGGAGTCAAGTTCCCATCATTGACAAAACTGTGCGCATGCAGAAGAGGAGGAGAAGTAAAGGTTATTTCATTCCCTCCTCTTCTTTGCATCCTAATAGTAGCGCCATCTTGGGTAATAGCTGAGGAGGCATCTTGTATTAAAAGGGCTAGAGTGTTAATAACACTTTGCATAACAGGGTTGGGGAGGCTTGCTGCTACAAGTTTGAGAGCATTTTCAAGATAAGGGGCAACGTCGATGAAAGTGTCTTTCAGATCCTCTTTAATGACAGCTGTTCCTCTTTTCAGTTTTGGCCAGCAAGAGCGTAGCCAGGAGAAGGTTTTCTTTTTGGGCCGAGCGACCGCAGCGACTTCGTGATCGGAAGGGCTCCCATCTGAGGGGGGAAGGATTACGTCTTGGGAGACTGCTGCTTCAAGTGCTGCGGCAACAATTGCGGAGTCTGGAGCGACGGTTGGGCCTGTTTCGTCGGCATCATCTGCTTCTGCTGGGTCAGTTTTTGGACCAATTGATACTGGCTGAAGGCGTGTATTGGTAACTTCTTCTTCCTCTGGATCAGATGATACGTCTGCATAACCTGATTTGGATGGAAGAGGAAGAGTTTGGTTCGTCGGCACATCGTCGTCTATCTCGGCAGCAGCCGAGTGGGTTGAGGGGAGTTTCGAGTCATCATCTGAAAGAGTGGGAGATCCCCCCTTAGTTGTACGAGTTGACTTAGTTTTCAAAAAAGAAAAACAGCCCAAGAAACCAGATTTACGTCGAGTAATTGGGGCTTCCCGTATCTCCGCTGCCGCATCAGGATGGGTAGCCCCTGATTTAGTGGATTTGACTGAGGAGGTTTTTATGAGAGCAGTTTCTGCTGCTGTTGTAGCAACAAGGTCACTGGAAGTCTTTTGTTCAGTGTGTGCCATCTCAAATCTTTCGGTGGGGTTTGAGGAGACAAGACCAAACTCATCAGCCAAACGATCTGTTACGCGTTTTATAGTCTGCTGAGTACGTGGCGTTTGGGTATTAGGTGCAGAGGCTATGTGAATCGAAGGCGCAGAGGGTTTGGCTGCAGGAGCCGCGGAAACAGGATCTGTACTTGCCTCATCGGCAAATGGATCTGGCAGAGAGAGTTTTGATTTGACGGCAGATCTTTGAGGAGATACTTCAGCTGGATCTATGACAGCAAAGGAATGCATCCCAAGGGCAACTAAAAAGCCTGTGAGCAAGGTAATGTTGGCCAACTTTTTCATGAAATCCTCCGCTATTTTTTTATAATTTCACTTAATTCTAAATTAATTTTTTTAAGGATACAATCTATAAGATGAAGAGAGGCGTTGAGGAGCCTTGAGACTGGATTTTAGGGAGTTTAAAAGAAATAAAGGGAACCCCCTTTAAAAGTGAACAGAAAATCTCTATATTGTAGGGGATGGCGTGAGTCATCTATGGCAATAAACGGTCTATGGAATAGGCGAAGCGGACCCGGGGGCGGTACCCGGCACCTCCACCATTTATGACGAGGTCCTGGATTTTCAGGATTTTAGGGGGGTGACTCAGCATCGACGCGCGTAATAAAGGTATTCTTTTTGCCCGGCATGGTATCACCGTTATCGAACTATTGTTATAAGTGCAAACAGTAAAGGCCGTAATCCACGTGTTGCTGCTAATCGCAACGTCCGTCGGAAGGTCGCACTCGCTGCCTAAAAGGTAAGCGCGGTTCGGGGGCGCCGGGCAACAGAAGCCCCCACTTTATTTAACTATAGGTGATAAATATGGCTTATTTGAACTACGAAAGATTGTTGGATAATGCGTTGCTGTCCGTTGTGAAAGAAGCGCTAACACAAGTGAGCAAAGAGGGTCTTCAAGCAGACCATCATTTTTATATAACCTTTCTGACGGAGTACCCTGGTGTTGAATTACCAGACTATATCCGCCAAGAATACCCCGATGAAATTACAATTGTTTTGCAGCATGAATTTTGGAACCTAAAAGTGGAAAAAGATCACTTTATGGTGGACGTTAGCTTTGGGGAGGCGTTGGAATCTTTGAGTGTTCCTTTTAAATCTTTGGTTCATGTGAGTGATCCGTCCGTGAATTTTGAGCTGGAATTTAATCCGCAAATCCCCTCTAAAGTTGCGAAGATGGATTGGAAAAAACCAGAGCTTGTGGTGGCACCTGTTGCTGAGCCCGTGAAAGTAGAAGAGCCTAAAGTTTCTGAAGAAAAAACCACATCAGAAAAAGATGAGAGGAAGCCAAAAAAAGGTATTCTGATTTCTTTAGAAAGTTATCGGAATAAATAAAATCCTTTGTCTTCCATATCCCCCATTCCTCTAGAAAATACGTCCACCTGGAACCTGTTCCGTCGTGTTTGGGCAACCTACATCAAAGGATACTCCCTCAAGATTCTTCTGGCTGTTTTGTTCATGATTTTATCGGGCGCCGCGACGGCGGGTCTTGCGAAACTCATGGAGCCTATCATTGATGATGTATTCAAATCAGAAAATGTTCATATGCTTCAGGTGGTGTCTCTTGGAGTCCTGGGTCTTTTTCTGATAAAAGGCCTTGCGTCTTATGGGGAATCGCTCACTATGAACTATATTGGGCAGAGAATTATTGCCAATATCCAGACAGATTTATTTTCCCACCTTATCCGAGCCGACTTGCAATTTTTCCATGCGAACTCTTCAGGTACCCTCATGTCGCGCTGTACCAATGACGTGAATTTGATGAAGGGGGTTGTTTCCAATACGATTACCAGTCTTGGCAAAGACCTCATCACTCTTATCTTCTTGGTTTCTGTCATGTTTTATCAAGACTGGGTTCTATCCTCTATCACCTTTTTTGTGTTTCCAGTGGCGGTGATTCCCATTGTGAGGATTGGAAAGCGAATGAGGAAGATCTCTACTCATACCCAGCAAGAGACGGGGGCTTTTCTTTCCTTTTTGAAGGAGGTCTTTCAGGGGGCACGCCTTGTGAAAGCCTATAATATGGAAACGCATGAAATTAGTCGGGCAAAAAAAGTTATTGAGTCTTTGCTCAAGCTCTCTCTTAAATCAAATCGAATCAAATCTCTTTCCTCGCCCATTATGGAGACGCTGGGCGGGGTTGCCATTGTGGTTGTCATTTCTTATGGGGGATATGAAGTCATTCAGGGAAAAAATACGGCGGGGGCCTTTTTCTCCTTTATTGCGGCTTTATTGTTGGCCTATGAGCCAATGAAGAGGCTTGCTAACTTAAATGCAAACCTTCAAGAGGGTTTGGCTGCTGCTACACGGATCTTTACCATTTTGGATGGCGCGCCCCATATTCAAGATATGCCAGACGCCAGAATAATCCCCATCAAGAAAGGGGAAGTTTCTTTTAAAAATGTAGATTTTCAATACGAAACAGGAAAAAAAGTTTTGAAAGAAGTTAGTTTTGAGATTCCAACTGGCAAACGGATTGCGCTTGTGGGGCCTAGCGGATCGGGTAAATCCACCTTGATGAATCTTATCCCCCGTTTTTATGATATTGAGAAGGGGGCCATTCTGATTGATGGCGTTAATATACAAGAGGTTTCTTTAACAGCTCTTCGAAATTCCATGGCGTTGGTGAGCCAAGAAGTGACACTGTTTGACGACTCGATACGGGCCAATATTTTATATGGGCGACCGGAAGCCTCTGATGAGGATATCATAAAGGCTGCCAAAGATGCCGCGGCGCATGCTTTTATTCTTAAGCTTCCAAAAGGATACGATACGGTTGTGGGAGAGTCCGGCGTGAAACTTTCCGGCGGTCAGCGACAACGTTTGTCGATTGCGCGGGCGCTTCTCAAAAATGCTCCTTTGTTGTTGTTGGATGAAGCAACGTCTTCTCTCGACACAAGATCTGAGCATGAGGTGCAAAAGGCTCTTGATCGTCTGATGAAAGGGCGTACTTGTTTAATTGTGGCTCACCGACTGTCTACGGTCCGAAATGCAGATAATATTGTGGTCTTGGAAGAGGGAAAAATTGTGGAACAGGGAACCCATGATCAGCTGGTGAAAAAGGCGGGCGTCTACGCGCAGCTCTGTCAGTGGCAACTTGTGAAAGAAGAAAATGCTTAAAAAGCTTTTAAAGCAAGAATGGGCACAGGATTTTCTGGCGTTCATTGCCTCTCTCTATATTCGATTTGTGTTTCATACAAGTCGATGGGATTACGTTAATTTTGAAACACCTTTGGCATATCTCGGAGAAAAGAAACCCTTTATTACCTGCTTTTGGCATGCGCGCCTTCTGATGTTGCCCTACGCGTGGGCAGACAAAAAAAATCCTTTCTATATGTTGATTTCGGCCCATAAGGATGGGCGTCTTATCAGCAAGACAGTGGGGCATTTTGGGATTTTAACCATTGCAGGTTCCACGGAGCGCGGCGGCACAGAAGCGCTTTTAGGGATGGTGCGTCATAGCCGACGGGGAGACACTTTGGGTATTACACCCGACGGGCCACGTGGACCGGTTCATAAAGTCAGCGATGGAACTGTTATGTTGTCTTACCTCTCCAAGGCAGATCTGATGCCGGTGACTTTCACGACATCTCGTAAGAAATTTTTTAAGACTTGGGATCGGTTTTTGTTACCTCTGCCCTTTAGTCGAGGTGTGCTTATGTGGGGAACACCTATTGAATATCCAACGGATAAAAAACATTTAGAAGCCACCAAAACAAAATTGGAAAAAGAACTTGAAACCGTTTGTGCAAAAGCAGAAAGTGTTTTAGACAGAAGAAATAAATGATCTATTGTTTGTACTATTTTCTAAGTTGGCTTATCTATCCTTTTTTAGTGGTGTGGGTACGATACCGGTGCCTGATCCGCAAAGAAGACAACACTCGGTTTCAGGAGCGATTTGGACTGACGCATAAGAAGCGTCCCAAGGGTGATCTTTTGTGGTTTCATGGGGCAAGCATTGGGGAATCCTTAAGTTTTTTACCTGTCTTGGAGGGGTTTCGGAAAAAGTATCCAGATCTACAATTTTTGGCAACAACAGGCACTAAGGGTGCTGCGGAGCTTATGGCCCGACGGTTGCCAGAGGGGTGCATCCATCAATATGTGCCCCTCGACCATCCTCTTTTTGTGAAACGATTTTTGAAGTATTGGACGCCCTCTGCGGTGTTTTTTACAGAATCTGATTTATGGCCAAACCTCTTGATGCAAGCTCAGAGAGGGCGACCGGTTTTTCTTCTCAACGGGCGTCTTTCGGAGAATAGTTTTAAGCGGTGGAAGTGGGCAGGCAGTTTTTTCAAAGAACTTCTGAGGTCTTTTGCCTTGATTTTCCCCCAGACTGAGATGGACGAACATCGTTTTAAATATTTTACGAAATCTAATGTAAAATTTTTAGGCAATTTGAAGTTTGTGGGAGAGCGGCTTCCTGTATCTGCTCCAGATTTAAAAAAGCTGCAAAAGGAAATCCAGGGGCGCGCCTTATGGATTGCTTCCAATACCCACGACAAGGAGGAAGAAGTCATTCTTAAGGTGCATGCGAGACTTCGAGAAGAATTTAAGGATCTTTTGCTTATTTTGGTGCCACGTCACGCCTCAAGGTTGCCAGAAATTTTTCCTGTTTTGGAACAGCTTCATTTAAACTTTGTGAGGAGATCTGAGAAAAAGCCATTGACGTCAAAAACTTCGGTTTATGTGGTGGACACCTTAGGTGAAATGGGGATTTTTTATAGTTTAGGACCGATTGTTTTTATGGGAGGGTCCCTGTTCCCCAATGTGGGAGGGCATAATATTTTGGAGCCCGCCAGATTTGGCGACATCCCTTTGTTTGGGACATATATGGAAAACAATCAAGATATGGCAGAATTCATGCTCAAAAATAAGGCAGCAATTCAAGTGAAGGATGGAGAAGAATTGGAAAATCAGGTAAAAATCTTGTTGGAAAGTCCTAAAAAATGCAGAGAATTTTCTGATCGGATAGAAAAGACTCTCGGTGGTGCTGATATTCTGGGCCCTATCTTTAAAGAGGTTAAAAAGAGGTTGTCCTTTCTTTCATGATGAGTCCTCCTAAATTTTGGTTGAAGCGATTTTCTCTTTTATCTTTCCTCTTAATGCCTGTGGGATGGATTTACGGAACCATTGTCTTCTTAAGACTAAAGCTAACATCTCCTCTCAAGGTAAATGTGCCCGTTATTTGTGTGGGAAACTTGACTTTAGGAGGTGCTGGTAAAACGCCCGTTGTTTTATCTTTGGCTCAATTTTTCCAACATAAAAAAATAAAAGTGGGCATTCTGACGCGCGGGTATGGGGGGAATTTAGAGGGTCCCATGAAGGTTGGTGCTTCCCATGGGGCTACAGAGGTGGGAGACGAAGCGCTTCTGCTGGCCAAGGGGGCGCCCACGTGGGTGTCCCGAGATCGGGCCCAAGGGGCGCAGGCTATGGTGAAGGCGGGTATTCAACTGATTTTGATGGATGATGGATTCCAAAATCCCTGGCTTTCTAAAGATTTGAATCTGGTTGTAGTAGATGGGACTCATGGGTTTGGGAATAGATACGTCTTTCCAAGTGGTCCTTTGCGGGAGTTTCTGAGGGTTGGGATGGAACGAGCGGATGCCTTTGTATTGATGGGAGAAAATTCGAGTGTTTTGAATAAATCTCGCAAACCTGTTTTCAAAGCAGTTCTTGTTCCCACGAGGTCTCTGTGTTCTAAACAGGCGTATTTTGCTTTTTCCGGCATTGGAGTACCGGATAAATTCTTTGATAGCTTGAAACGAGCAAAGGTGAACGTGGCGGGGATACAGTCTTTTGCTGATCACCATCCCTATACAGAAGGGGAATTCAAACAGCTTTTGAAAAAAGCGGAAGATTTGGATGCCCAGCTTTTGACTACTGAAAAAGATTGGGTGCGCCTGACCCCATCCCAAAGGAAGCTTGTGATTTCTTTTCCGGTGGAGGTACAATGGGAGTCTAAGGCAGCACTGGAAGAGTTTTTGAAAGAAAGAGTACATGACCCATTGGATTAGACGTCTGATCTTTGATCCCCTACAGGCTCTGCCTGTCATCATCATCTATTATATTTTAAAGACAATGCCCACGGACTGGGCATCCGATGGAATGGGAGCCCTCGCGCGATTTGTGGGCCCCCATCTGAGGGTCAGTAATTTAGGGCGTAAGAATTTGGCCTTGGCATTCCCTCGGAAAAAGCCTGAAGAGAGAGAAAAGATTCTTCGTGGGGTTTGGGAGAATCTGGGACGGGTGGTAGGAGAGTTTCCTCATATGGATACTATAGCCACCTCTTTGACGCGGGTTAAGGTGGTGAATGGGGATCTTATTGATCAACTCCGGGATGATGGACGCCCTGGGATTTTTATTTCTGCTCATTTGGCTAATTGGGAACTTCCCCATTTGACAGTGACGGATCATGGATTGGCTATTGCCCTTATTTCCAGACCCCCCAATAATTGGATTTTGCGATGGTTTTTGGAATATGTGCGTCGGAATGCTTTAGTGCGCTTAATTTTGAAAGGACCCTCTGGATCCAAAGAGCTTCTGAAATTGCTTCAGCAAGGGGGGCATGTGGGAATTTTGGTG
>CAZEUR010000001.1:27943-71972 GCA_964515175.1 uncultured Holosporaceae bacterium
TATCAGAAGGGGAGCTCATTCCTTGTTTTGGAAAAGAGGCGTTTACTGCTGTGGGGCCTTCGAAACTTGCAGCTAAATACAAGGCACCACTTGTGCCAGTTCATGTTGAACGCTTGAAGGGGGCCCGTTTTCGGGTGACTTTTCATGATCCCTTATCATTGAAATCAACCCCTGAAAAAACCACTAAAGCCCTTAATGAAATCATTGAGAGATGGATCAAAAAAAACCCAGAACAGTGGTTGTGGCTTCACAATCGGTGGAAAATATAGATTATTTAAAACTTGATTTTTGGGGACGACTTAGAGTACAGTTGTTGGTCTCAGAAAGGACAGTATTATGGAAAGAGTTCCCTTAACAGCCTCAGGATTTAAAAGATTAGAGGAAGAATTAAAACAATTAAAGTTCATTGAACGACCTTCTATTATTAAAGCAATAGAGGAGGCCCGTGCCCACGGGGACTTGTCTGAAAATGCCGAATATCATGCAGCGCGTGAGCGCCAATCTTTTATTGAAGGCCGTATTAACGACCTAGAGGATAAAGTGAGTCGGGCAGAGGTCATAGACTTTACCAAACTCTCTGGGGATTCCGTAAAGTTTGGAGCCACCGTCATCATTCGGGATGAAGATACGGAAGAAGTCTTAAAGTATCAAATTGTAGGCGTCGATGAAGCGGATATTAAGAAAGGATTGCTTTCTATAACCTCTCCTTTGGCCCGAGCCCTTATCGGGAAATCCAAAGATACGGTTGTTGAAGTCCACACTCCTCGGGGGGATAAAGGCTATAAGATACAGGAGATTAGCTTTATTTAATCCCTCTTGTGTCGCCTCTAAAATCTCTCTAGAATACAACCAAATCAAAGGAGACTATCATGGACGCCGCATTGCCCTATTATTTTATTAAAGGTTTTCTTGTTGGGTTTTCTGTGGCAGCGCCCATTGGGCCCATGGCCATTTTCTGTATCCGACAAACATTGGCTTACGGTCTTTTATGTGGTGTTGCAGCGGGGGCCGGGATATCATTGGCCGATGGATTTTATAGTTGGCTGGCGTCCATCAGCTCTAATTTGATCCAAAAGTTTATTAGCGATTATGCCATTTGGTTCTACGGACTTGGGGGGCTTATCCTTGTTTATTTGGGGGTTAAAATCTTTCGGAGTCCCATTCCTTCTACCAAAGACAAAACCCAACAAAAGAAAAGCGCTCTAACCTCTTTCACAAGCACGCTTTTTTTAACCTTTGCGTCTCCTATGACGACGCTTCTGTTTGTGGGGATGTTCACAACCTATGGGGTTTTTGATACGCCCCTAGTGAACTGCCAAATCTGGCAGCTAGTTTTGGGCGTTATTACAGGGGCTATGACATGGTGGCTTATTCTGACGTCTTTTGTGCACTTTGTTCATACGCGATCCAATATGGCCATTTTCAAATACGTGAACCGCATTTCAGGGGCGGGAATTTTTTGTTTTGGGGTCTATGTTTTCTTTAAACTGTTTCAGCAGGGAGCAAGAGCTCTCTAATCCATGATCTGGTCGAGGAATGTGGCCTGCTCTTTGACGTAAGAGGCTCTTAAATGACATACGTCCTTATAGAGGGGCTGTCCTTTTTTATCGATATTCAGGCATGTTTTAGAAGGGCAAAGAAATTCTACAGGATCTATGACGGTGGCGCCTGTTTCTTTTCCAATTCTTTTTAATATAGAGTGAGTATCTTTTACTCTTTGAGAAATGAGGTCTTTTTGAATCTCAAGAACCCTCTTTTTATGGTTGCCGAAGTAACTCCTCTTAATCATATTTTTTGGACAGAACTCTCCTCCTGAGGGCATGTTTAGGATTAAATAAACTTTTTTATTATTTCTGATCATAGATTGAATCATATACTTTAGTCCTAAATATGCTGCTTTTTCTCCGAGAGTTTGTTTTCCAAGAGAAAGTTTATCGTTATTTTTTTTGTAGTAATAAGGAGCTCCTGTGTAGCCATTCCAATGAGCGCAGATGGCGACTGTTTTGATATTTTTCTGGTTTGAAAAGTTTATGGCACTCTCTAAGACGGTCTCACACTTGGGATGCATTTCGCTATAAATATTTGGAATGGGTGGGCAGCCCCCTCCTGTTATGAAAATAGCAGACTTGGAGGTTTTATTTTCGTCAATGAGATGCCCGATTCTTGAGGCATATTGTTGCATATTGCTATCTCCCATAAAGAGAACGGTGTCTGAAGTTTTGCCTGGCTTTAAAAGTGCAACACCATCTTTATCAAGACTCTTAAAACCATGAGGTGGGTATTGCCAATCGTCCATGGCAGAGGTTATGGGGAGAATTTCCTTGTTTTCTGGGGAAAAAGATATTATTTGTTTGGCAATTATTTTTCCAGTGCCTCCTATTAAAACCATAGCCACAATAAGAAATGCTGTTGTCCATCCTCTTTTTTTTCTAAGAGGTTTTTCAATAAGCCTATAAGTTAGAATTGCAAAAACGACGCTTAAAAAAATTGCGATGGTTTTGATCCACAGGGAGGGTTCTTTTCCTTCAACAATTGTTGCGAAAGAGAGGAGGGGCCAATGCCATAAATAAAGAGGATAGCTGATCAGCCCAATGAATATGGGCAATTTTTGTGACAATATATTTTTGTTTATCCAGGCTAGGGGGCCGGCTAAAATAAGAAGCACTGCTCCACCTGTTGGCAGGAGGGTCCACCAACCCGGGAATTTCATTTTATCATCCAGAAAAACAATGGAGGCTAAGATACAAATAGTGCCTCCGAATGAAAAAAGAAGGCGGGATAAAGGAGGAATTTTTTTTAATTTAGCCTCGTGAAAAACATAGATATAGGCAACTCCTGCCCCCACAATGAATTCCCAAAATCGAGTGGGAAGAAGGTAAAAACAAAATTCTGTGCTCCTATGAGATAGGCTGATGATATTGAATCCAAAAGAAAATAAGAAACTTGCCAATAAAAAAAATAAGAGGTAACGGGTTTTTTGGAGGATGAAAATCACAACAGGAAAAACAAAATAGAATTGTTCCTCTATACCTAAGGACCACAAGTTCAATAGAGGTTTTAGGCTAGAGGCTGCGTCAAAATAACCAACATCTTTGTACAGCTTCCAGTTAGCTAAAAAGGCCGACGAATAGGCAGTGCTGTTTCCAAGGGAACCATGCTCGTCAGGAAACAAAACGACCCCTCCCAAGAGAAGGCATCCTATTAAAAGAACAATCAGGGCTGGGAAGAGTCTGTGTATTCTTCGGATATAAAAATCTTTGAAACTAAAGGTGTTTTCGCTCATTTGGTCTAAAAGGATTCTTGTGATGAGAAAACCAGAAATCACAAAGAATATATCGACCCCAATAAATCCACCGCTCATCCATTTTGGAAAGGCATGAAATCCCAGGACGGAAAGGACTGCAACCGCACGTAACCCATCAATATCAGGTCTATAAGGGAAAGTTTTACTCATAAGACTTTGTCTCTGATTTTACTTTCAAAGTCAATTGTTGTAAAATATCCTTGACAGATGGTCGAGTTCCGGTTATTTTTCGTAACATTATTGTTTTATAAGGTTTTTTATCATGGCAAATCATGCATCCGCTGAGAAGCGCATTCGTCAAACAAAAGTTCGTACGGCTCAAAATCGTGTGGTTGTTAGTCGGATGAGAAACAGTTTGAAAAAGGTTGAGGATGCCCTTAAGCTAAAAGATAAGGGTAAGGCTCAAGAAGCTTTGAAATTGGCGCAGCCAGAAGTTATGAAGACAGCTCAGAAGGGCATTATTCATGTGAATACGGCGGCTCGGAAGATATCTCGTCTTTCTGCGCGGGTTAAGAGCTTATAAGTCTGCTGCCCCTTACTGTACCTTCGTAATTTTTTAAAGGCCCCGTTAGAGAAGGGTCCCTTCGCGCTTAATGGATTGATAAATGACGGAAAAACAGCAAATTTGGGGCCGTATTCAATCTTCTCTTCCGGAAGCATTTGGAGAGACTGTCTATAAAGGATGGCTTAAGTTTTTAAGCTTTGAAGAAGATCTGGGGGGCAAAATTATTCTCTCCGTTCCTTCTCGCTTTATCCGAGACTGGATCACGAGCCGATACCTTAAGAAACTTTCTGAAATCTGGACACAAGAAGACCCTCGGGTTCACACCATCGAAATTATCGCAAAAACTATTGAAGAATCAGGGGCACCTGTATCGGAAGAGTTAAAAATAGACGACAGTCCTAATAAATATCTTCTGGAAAACGTCACTAGCGGCCTTGATCCTCGGTTTACCTTCGAGAATTTTGTAGTAGGAAAACCTAATGAGCTGGCCTATGCGGCAGCACGTCGGGTGGCGGAATCGGACCAAGTTTATTTTAATCCTCTCTTTTTGTATGGAGGCGTAGGCCTTGGAAAAACGCACCTCATGCATGCAGTGGCTTGGTATCTTCATAAGGAGCATCCAAAACGTCGGGTGATCTATATGTCAGCCGAAAAATTCATGTACCAGTTTATTCGGGCGTTGCGATTGAAAACCATCATCTCTTTCCGCGAGCAATTACGATCTGTGGATGTCTTGATGATTGATGATGTACAGTTTATTAGTGGAAAGGATTCCACGCAGGAAGAATTTTTTCACACGTTTAACTCTCTTGTAGATCAGAAACGCCAGATTATTTTGTCCGCTGATAAATCTCCGTCCGACCTTCAGGGTATTGAGGAGCGCATGCGGTCCCGTTTGGGGTGGGGCTTGGTGGCAGATATTCATCCAAGTACGTATGAATTACGCCTCGGGATTTTACAGTCAAAGGCAGAGCATTTGCCCATTCCTATTCCAAAAGAAATTTTAGAGTTTCTAGCCCACAAAGTAACCTCTAATATTCGTGAATTGGAAGGAGCATTGAATCGCATCTTGGCGCATGCCACACTGGTGGGGGGGGAGATCTCCCTTGAGACCACCCAAGACGTGTTGCGAGATCTTCTTCGGGCCAATGAGAAGCATGTGACCATTGAAGAGATTCAACGGCATGTGGCAGAGCATTATAATATTCGGATTGGGGATATGCATTCCACAAAACGAGCCCGTGTGGTAGCTCGTCCACGGCAGATTGCCATGTACCTTTGTAAGCAGCTTACCTCTAAATCGTTGCCAGAAATTGGGCGTAAGTTTGGGGGGCGGGATCACACGACGGTGATTCACGCGGTGAAAACGGTGGAAGCTTTAAGCTCGGAAGATCCAAGCTTGAGAGATGATGTTACATTGCTAAAGAGAATGCTTGGGCACTAGAATTGACGCGTCGGGTTATCATGTCAACGTGGCAAGAGGTGAAGGATGTCTTAGAGACCTCTGACGAGCTTTTGGAGCTGATTTCTCCGCCAAATGCTTGTGACTATTTGGGCGTTCCTTTTTTTAAAGCCTTAGAAGACCAGGCACGATTTCATTATCCCCATAAATCCTTTGATTTTATTTTGGATTGCAGTGCCCCGGGGCATGTGATGGGGGCCTTTCGGTGCGGAGTGAAAAAAGTATTGTATCGAGGGGATGAGGCTTATCTGCCGGCACTTGAATCTATGGCAGATCAGGTGGGTGGCGTTATTGTGAAGCCAACCAAAACCTGATATAAACTTTCCAAAAGATAACTTGGATAAGTTGCCAGGACTTATTAGCCGGTCCACGCGACAAGTTTTTTGCGGATGAGATTTTGTTTGAGGATGCGCAGTAGAGAGAAATTTCTGCTTACTTGTCGCCCATTCATATTTTTTTAAGTTCATTTGGATTTGTAAAAAGACGAAACTTGATCCTTTTGGCAGTCCCCCTTGGGCTTCCCTCTGGATGGAAAATTGTGTCAGATAGCACGTAAAAAACATTTTCTTCTTGGCCTTTTCTGCCGTATAACATTAAGTATCTGCAAAAAAATTAGCAGACTCTATTGAAGAGTGCTAAAATAGTTGCTATATACTAATTAGGTATGGAAAAACCTGATTTTAACGAACATAGGGTGATGAATATGAGCAAAGTAATTGGAATCGACTTAGGAACGACAAACTCTTGTGTGTCCGTGATGGAGGGTAAGACCCCGCGGGTTATTGAGAATGCGGAAGGGATGCGTACAACACCTTCCATGGTTGCTTTTACAAAGGATGGTGAAAAACTTGTGGGACAGGCCGCTAAGCGTCAGGCGGTGACGAACCCAGAAGACACTTTCTTTGCTATTAAACGTCTCATTGGACGTCGATATGATGATCCTCTAACAAAAAAAGATAAGGAACTAGTGCCTTACAAGATTGTAGAAGGCAAAAATGGAGACGCATGGGTGGAAGCTCGTGGTGAAAAATATAGCCCGAGCCAAATTAGTGCTTTTATTTTGCAGAAGATGAAAGAAACGGCGGAAGCTTTCTTGGGAACCACGGTGACAAAAGCGGTCATTACAGTGCCCGCGTACTTCAACGATGCTCAGCGCCAGGCTACAAAAGATGCAGGTAAAATTGCAGGCCTTGATGTGCTGCGAATTATTAATGAACCTACGGCAGCGGCTTTGGCTTACGGATTTGATAAGAAAAAAGCTGGCACTGTTGCGGTTTATGACCTCGGTGGAGGAACTTTTGATGTGTCCGTTTTGGAAATCGGAGAAGGGGTCTTTGAAGTCAAATCTACCAATGGAGATACCTTCTTAGGGGGGGAAGACTTTGATAACCGGATTTTGGACTATCTTGCGGAGGAATTTACGAAGGAAACAGGTATTGATCTTCGTAAGGACAATATGGCCCTGCAGCGTCTCAAGGAAGCAGCGGAAAAAGCCAAGATTGAGCTTTCCAGTAGTGTGCAAACAGATATTAATCTGCCCTTCATTACGGCGGATGCCTCTGGCCCTAAGCATTTGAATATTAAACTGACTCGGTCAAAATTGGAGTCTTTGGTGGCAGATCTTATTGACCGCACTATGGAACCATGTAAGAAAGCTTTAAAAGATGCAGGTCTTAAGGCATCTGATATTGAAGAAGTTATTTTGGTGGGGGGAATGACTCGTATGCCCCGTGTGATTGAAAAGGTAAAGGAATTCTTTGGAAAAGAACCTCATCGCGGTGTAAATCCCGATGAGGTGGTGGCCATGGGTGCTGCTATTCAGGGAGGAGTTCTGCAAGGCGACGTGAAGGATGTGTTGCTTTTGGACGTGACACCTTTGTCTTTGGGAATTGAGACTTTAGGGGGCGTTTTTACGAAGCTTATTGAGCGAAACACGACTATTCCGACCAAAAAAAGCCAGATCTTTTCAACAGCAGAAGATAACCAGACAGCGGTGACTATCCGGGTGTTCCAGGGGGAGCGGGAAATGGCGGCACATAACAAGATGCTGGGCCAGTTTAATCTGGAAAACATTCCCTCGGCGCCACGTGGCATGCCGCAGATCGAAGTAACCTTTGACATTGATGCCAATGGGATTGTTAACGTGTCTGCAAAAGATAAGGCTACCGGAAAAGAGCAGCAGATCCAGATTCAGGCATCTGGAGGTCTTTCTGATCAGGACATTGAAAAAATGGTGAAAGATGCGGAAGAAAATGCAGAAGCGGATAAAAAAGCTCGTGAGTTGGTGGAAGCTAGAAACCAAGGGGAGAGCCTCTTACACTCAACAGAGAAGCAGCTGAAGGAGCATGGTGATAAGATTTCTGCGACAGAAAAATCAGCGATTGAAGAGGGGTTAGAAGCTTTGAAGTCTTCTCTTCAAGGGGAAGATGCGGAAGATATTAAGGCAAAGACCGATGCTTTGGTGCAATCGGCCATGAAGTTGGGCGAAGCCATGTACAAAGATATGCAAGAAAAGAGTGCAGCCTCTGGAGACTCTTCTGCAACAGAGAAAGAAGATGACTCTAAGATCATGGACGCTGACTTCGAAGAGGTTGATGATAAAGACAATAAAGATAAAGAAGACAAATAAAGAGAGCCTATGGCACGAGATTATTACGAAATTTTAGGGGTGAGCAAAGGGGCTTCTGCTCAGGAGATTAAGTCTGCTTATCGCAAGAAAGCCATGGAGTATCACCCCGATCGTAATAAAGGGGACAAAGCCACCGAGGAGAAATTCAAGGAAGTGGCTCAAGCCTATGAGGTTTTGAGTGACGACCAAAAACGGGCAGCTTACGATCAGTATGGCCATGCAGCTTTCTCGGGAGGTGCCGGTGGCGCGGGACCGGGGGGCGGCTTTGGTGGGGCCGGAGGATTTGGAGGATTTGATTTCTCTCAAGGTGGTTTTGGTGGTTTCTCTGATATCTTTGAAAGTGTCTTTACAGGGGCTGGAGGGCAACGGGAACCCCAGTCTTTTGAAGGGGAAAATCTTCGCTGCAATTTAGAAATTACCCTTGAGGAAGCTTTCCAAGGAACCACCAAACAGATCCGCATTACCAAAATGGATGCCTGCTCTACCTGTAAGGGATCAGGAGCCGCCAAAGGTACTCATCCTGTAACTTGCACGGCCTGTAAAGGCACGGGACATATTCGCACCCAACAAGGGTTCTTTATGATGGAGCGCACATGCCCTACGTGTAATGGACACGGAAAAATCATTAAAGATCCTTGCTCTTCATGTCATGGCCGGGGCCAGGTTAAGGTTACAAAAACTCTGGACATTACGGTTCCACCTGGTGTTGAAGAAGGCGTTCAAATTCGACTCAAAGGCGAGGGGAATGCCGGCATGTATGGGGCCTCAGCCGGTGATTTATATGCGTTCGTGCATATTAAACCTCATGAGCTCTTTGTGCGGCAAGGAGCGGATCTTTTGTGTAAAGTGCCTATTTCCATGATTATGGCGACCATGGGAGGATCCATTGATTTGCCTACCATTGAAGGCAAACAAGTCACGCTAAAAATTCCCGCAGGGACTCAGCCAGGTGATAAATTCCGCCTGAAGGATAAAGGCATGAATATTTATCGGAGGTCGTCGCGCGGCGATATGTATGTGGAAGTGCGCGTTGAGATTCCAAAAAATCTATCTAAATCCCAACAAGAACTTTTGAAAGATTTTGATAAGGCAATTACGTCTAATAAAAACCAACCAGACTCCTTTAACTTTTTCAAAAAGATGAAGAAGTTTATGGGGGATGGCGAGAAGTAGCCTATAGCACAGATCGTAATGGGGCACTTTAGGAAGCTCTTCTGCTCAGGATTCTGTAATTAATTTAGATGGGCTTTTCTATTCTTCTAATTTTTCCAAAATAAAAAGGGCCTTGCTTTGCAGCAAGACCCCTTCTTAAAATCAACTAAATATTTTTAGTTGCCGGCTTCCACCATAGTTTTAATTTGAACAGGAGAAAGGTGACCTTCTTGCCAGGTTGGAGCAATCGTGATGTTAGCTAGATCTCTGCCTTCTGCTGAGAAAGTAGCTTTAGCCATATCTCCATGACTTGCAAAGAACTTAGAACGCGGCATTTTTTCTCCCGAAGCGAGAACTGGCTCTGCTAATCCAACAGCGGCTGCCACTCGAGCTGCTAGAAGATCTTCTCGTACGAACACGAACCGAGTAGACTCATCAACGTCAACAATATCTCCTATGACTGTTGAAGTAACCAGATCTTTCCATCCCTTAAACTCAATTCGGTAGAGTAAGCTCTCAGTTTCTGAAGTGCTTGTTTGACGGCCTTCTTTTGCTACAATCCCTTTTCCATAAGCTGGCAACACAGCTTCGCCGGGGAATTTTTCCGCAAGGATTTTTGGCATATTTAAAAGAATTCCTCCTTCTGTGAATTGTTCTTCTATAGCAGTGGTTGGCGCCATTTCGTACTTTTGCACCATTCCCCCAATATAGGCCAACTCGAACGGAGATCCGTCTTCTAGCAAAGGATACCTTGCAGGCTTGCCATCAGGGCCTAGTTGGTTGCTTTTGCGTTCCATGCGAGAGAACCATCTGACACCCTCTTCATCTGTAACTACCAATTCCATATCAATAGCAGCATTTCTGCCGGGTCTGAAATAGAAAGAATTCCCACTCACAACTATCTGTGGGGCATAGGGATTTGAGGTGAAAGGAATGTTGACTCTTGAGTCTACTTCCGTTGTTACTGCTTCATCCGTAAAAGGATTTGTAGTTAACAAATGCCTATAGGTCAGTCCTTTGTTTTTCAGATACTGCGCGGCCCCTTCACCTCCTGTAGGATCATTTTGTGTTGCAAAAGGATGGAATTCATACTCTTCTGCCTCGTAACAAGGGTTAATTGCTTGAGAGTCAAAATAAGCTTTTGCCTTTTGATCTACGTCTTTAAAAAACTGTTCACGCTCTTCATTCCATTTAGAAGTATCTGCACCATAAGATATAGGGCTCATTCCAATGCGCGGCAAAACATAAGAAGTATAAATTGCGGGGTGATTTGCCATTAAGTCTGCAATTGCCTGAGGCACCCTGTCTCCCACTTCTTCATCCCAGTTTACTCCTTCAAAGTCGTGGCTGGCAGCCCGCCGAGGATCGAGAGGACGCAAGTTTCTCGCATTAGTGATAAGATTACGTTTAGGGTCGCATCCCAATGTGTTGGCATCCCCTCCTAAAGCCATTAAATGCGGGGCAGAAGGAAGAGGTTGATCTGGTTGCTGAAGTTTAGTTCTAACAGATAGATCACTTGCTATTACTTTAGAAATTTCTGCGTTGCGATCAAAAGAAATGCCAGTTTCTTCGGCTTTTGTCCGAGCTTTATTCACTATTTCTTCAACCTTTGTTGCATCTATATGATAGGGCATTCCTGTAAAACCAACAACGGTGGTGGCTCCGCTTTCATACTGTGCCTTTGTGGTTTCCCATTCAACGCGGCTGGTGCTAGTAGTAGTGCGGATGGAGGTGTGGCGTAGGGTGGCGTCATCAAGCACAGCAGCGCTAGCTGCTACATTCGCAATAAATGTGCAGGCGACTGCTGCAATAAATCCATTTCTCAAAAGTCGTGTCTTATTCTGTCTTAAAATTTCTTTCATTATTATGCCTTTCCATGTTTTTAGAATTACTTTCAGTTATGTAATAGAAAATTTATTTATTTGCAATCCTATTCTGTAGGGGTTCGTCACATGTTAATCCCGCCAACTAACAGATGACGGAGGATGGGGAGGAGTAGCGATTTCTCTCAGGAAGGCGGGCAAGAATTCGGGCGCTGCCTTGTTCTGCCAGGTAGAATATTGATGGAGTCTGATTGAGATAAGCGAACGAAGATCTGATCGCAAAGAGGGAAACGAGCCTGCCTCACGAGGTGGGAAGAAGCATCTACCTGCATATTTACTTCTACGCTAACCTCTGTAAGAAAAGACGTTTTGGTGGCCTCATGGAGCATAGAAATTGACCGCATAGAGATGGTAGTTCCTTTTTTTACCTGCTGAGCTGTTTGTATAGAGTGTGGGGGTAGAAATAAAGGGATAGATTCTTGAAAGAAGGGGATTAATGCTCCATCTTTGTTGAAAAGATTTAGACTATGTTTTGTGAGGGCCTTTCCGTGTTGGTCGAAGAAGTCAATCTGGCAAGTAACTTTTTTCACAGACTTTCGTGGCATGTCAAACCGAACATCAACTTCTGAGAAGGGGGCAGATTCAGCGGCTTGTAGAAAAAATCCGAAAATAAAAACAAATATAAAACATTTATTTATGAAAAACTCCTAATAATTAATTCCACGAATCTTATAAGAATTAAAATATTTATTCAATAAACTTTTGTTTTTTTTCTTTAAAGCCCCGGGCTACCACGTAGACTTCTGCGGACTCTTTGCGGCTGGCAGGGGGTTTGATGTGACTGACGTGGTCAAAGGATTCTTTTAGGAGGTGGAGGAGTTCTCCCGTGGTGCCGCCCTGCCATACTTTGGCGATGAAGGTGCCGCTGGGAGCAAGTACCTGGAGAGCAAATTCGAGGGCCATTTCTGTGAGCGCAATAATGCGCAGATGGTCTGTTTGTCTGTGTCCTGTGGAAGAAGGAGCCATGTCGCTTAAGACCACATCTACGGGGCCTTTCAGGTGCTGTTTTAGAAGGTCGGGAGCTTCCGGCAGACTAAAATCCATTTGAAGCACCAGAGCCCCGGGAATTTCTTCCATGGAGAGAATATCCAAGGCAATGACTTGAGAGGTTGGATGCGTGGTATCTACTTCTTCTAGGATCACCTGAGTCCATCCCCCGGGGGCGGCACCTAGATCTACTACTCGACATTTTTTCTTGAGGAATTTAAGTTCTTCGTTGAGCTCTTTAAGCTTGAAGGCAGCCCGGGACCTGTATCCAAGTTTTCGGGCTTGCACCACATAGGGATCGTTAAGTTGACGCTCTAGCCACAGTTTGGAAGAAAGTTTGCGTCCTTTTTTCTTTTTTAAGCGGACAGCTTCAATGCGGGGCGGAGGCGTGTTGGATTTCTTTGTCATTTTTTAAAAGTCCAGCTAAGTAGATATAAGGCCCATCGTATCACAAAACCATCATGCAGAGGAACGGAGTGACGTAGGAATCAAGCCTAAAAAAGCTGGGCCACCACGTCACGCTGATAGCGCTCATCGTGGTGACGGCAGAAAACTATTCTGCAGATTCTTCTTTTTTAGCTTTTGTTGCCTTTGGAGCTTTAGCTTGCCTCTCAGGAGCTACCTCTGTGGAGTCCAGAGAGTCTTCAACAATCGCTTCTGCTGTTGCTAAATCTTCGTGATGCTTCTTTTCAGCCTCAGATTTCCCTGCAGGTTTTTGAAGAAGACGCTTTGCTTCCTCTAAAGAGGGGGCAATGCTTGCAATGATCTTCAAAGAGACTTCTGGGTGCAATTGCAATGTTACTTCATGAACGCCAGATGTCTTGAAAGGGTGTGCCATGCGCACTTGGGTATGGGTAAGAGAAATACCATGGTGCGCTTCTAATTCTTTTGCAATATCCCGAGAGCTTACTGATCCATAAAGAATACCGCTTTCGCTGGCTTGGCGAACAATGGTTAACTTCACGTTCTCTAACTTCTTTGCGAGACCTTCTGCTTTTGTTTGAAGATCGCGACTTTGAGCCTCATACTCAGCCCGTTGGTTTTCAAAAACACTAATGTTTTCATTTGTGGCACGGAGAGCTTTTTTTTGAGGGATCAGGTAGTTACGGGCATAGCCGTTCTTTACGGTAACCACATCTCCGAGCTTTCCGAGCTTTTCAATTCTTTCCAATAAAACGATCTTCATAATTCGTCTTCCTTTGATTAATTATTAATTAACAACGTAGGGCATAAGAGCTAAGTAACGAGCCCGCTTAATGGCAATGGCCAGTTCTCGTTGAGCTTTGGTTCCCACATAAGTGATGCGACGGGGCATAATCCGTCCCCGTTCCGTGAGGAAACGAGAAAGGGTACGCACATCTTTGTAATCCACAGGAATTGCATCAGGGCCACTAAATGGGCACGTACGACGCTGGCGGAAAGAAAGCTTTGCAGCTCCTTCTTTTTCAGTAGAGACTGATTTCTCAGCGCCTCCACTGCGAAGGAAAGATTTTCTTACGTTAGGTCTGGTTTCAGCTTGAATCATGATAAAAATTCCTTATGCAATAACTTCATCGGAGATAGCAAGATCTTGCTCGATCCCAGTAGGGGCAAATCCAGCGTCATTATAGTCCCGGTCTTTATAGTCTCTGTCACGCTCTTTGTATTTTGCTTGGCGCATCATAGCGGAAGGACCTTCTTCTAGGGCGTCAACTTTTACAATGAGGTTCCTGAGGACATCTTCGTTAATCCGCATTTGACGGCGAATTTCTTCAATAGCTTTTCCAGGCGCCTTCATGCGAAGCATCACATAATGCCCACGGCGATTCTTGCGAATAGGATAAGCGAGGTATTTAAGGCCCCAATATTCTGAGTCCCGAACTTCACCATCCAAATCTTTGATGAGTTTCGTATAAGTTTCTGTCAAAGACTCTACCTGAGATACAGCTAGATCCTGACGCGCGATAAAAACAACTTCGTAAAACGACATTTTTTACTCCCTATGGCTAAAATAATTACCGACAACAAAGGCCGGCAAGAAGTAATATTCAACAAACTGAGATCTATATAATGCTTTTTTCCCAAGAATGCAAGTGTTTTTAAGCTTCGGTTTCAGAAGAGTCGTGGTCAGAAGTGTCATATCCGGATTCTGGATCTGCTTGGGGGGATTGAGGAGAAGGAGGAGGTGCTGATTGTTTTTTTGTTTTAAATCCGGCCTTCTTTTCTGTAAATACATCATCCTCTAAATCTTCTACTTCAAAGGGCATTAGAAGAGGAGGTATCTGTAGGAGCTGAACATTTTCAAGCTCTGTCTTAAGACGATCTTCGATTTCAAACTCTAGAATACCGATTAACTCTTGTTTTTGTTGGGATGTTAAAGCTTTTGATTCTTTTGCAAAGCGTTGGTTGGTTAATCTTGATACTTGGGAGGCAAGCTGTCGTTCAAAGGCTACTGTTAATTCACGGGAATCCGAGCTTTTTGATTCTGCAATTTTTCTAAGGCGTGCTTGTCTCATATTTTTAATGTCTAATTCTCTTTCCACATCCTCTCTAATCGCGTTTCGGAGTGTCTCTTCTATTAGTTTGTCTACAATAACTTTACGTAAAGTTTGTTTTTCTCTCTCTTTCTTTTCTTCTAGGGCGCGGTTTATGCAAGTCTCAGGGTTTTGATTGTAGTAAAAGAGGATTCTTTCTAATTCATCTTCATATCTCTTAGGGTCAAGTCTCTTGAGTTTTGCCATTTTTTCAATAGGGTCTTCAAAATCATGTGAGTCGTGACGACGGTCTATTTCTGTAAGATAGTAGAGAACATCAATTTCTTCTGCGGAGGGAGATTTGGAAAATAGGCCCAAAAATTTTTCTCGTGTATCTTCAGGCAACTCTAGGACATAATTTGCGAATTCATTGGAGGGTTTGAAAGGCATGGATCGAACTCTTCTCAAAGAGTCGAGAAACTTCTGTCGGCCCTCTCTCCAAGCATTGGCAGCGCTTTTGATAAATCTTGGCGTTATGGGGCCAGTTTTATGAAGGGTCAGATCTCTTGAAAAATTTTCTCCATCCTCAGTTTTTCCAAAATCAACAAAAGCTTTTGCGATATTGAGACGATCGTTCGCAGACATTTTGACTTCAATGAAACGTTGGGCTTGTTGCAGGAGAGCTTGTCGGATTTTTGGAGGGAGAGCGGCTAATCGTTCCAGGATGGCTATTCGTTCTCGAAAAAAACTACCGCTTGTTACAACAGCCTTCTCTCCTAATATTAAAAATTGGATTTCTGCGGGTGTTAGTTTGTCTTTAATCAGAGCAAGGACTCTCTGAACGCGCCTCTTCTTCTCTCTGATGGCTGCAAATTTTTCAATGGCTTTTCCGAGGGTTTTTCTTCTTTCTACAAGTTGTTTTAAAGCATCTGAATCTAAAGAGGGATTTTTATGTTCTGCTGCAATATTTTTGCCCAGATGTATGCCTTCTTGTTCCAACATTTTTAGAGTTGTTCCAGCCAAAATTGCCTCCCATCCATCCTGGTCAAGGGTATCTTTTTCTTTATTTAAAGAGGCCAGTTTAACTGGATCAGCATGGAGTTGAAGTTCCTCTTGTCTAATGGCTTGGGAAAGACTGTCTCGTTTTTCCCTGAGTTTAATTAATTCTCTATGAACAAAAATTTCTAGTTCTTTTCTCTCTTTTTGCTCTTCAAGGAAGCATCTTCGTGCGTCAAGAGACCTCCTTTCTTTTTCCAATTGTTCTTTTTGTTTCCCAAGCGCCTCCATTTTTGTTTTAAGGTGTTTTGCAGCAGCTAAATTTGCTGGTTTTTTTGGATCTCCTGCGATGGCTTTTTCTTTTTCTGATTGAATGGCTCTGGATAAGACCCCTAGATCCTTCTCTATGGAAGCCAACGATTTTCCAAAAGATGCCGATTTAGACGAAAGAAGTGATAGCTCCTCTGTGAATGCGGTTGATTCACTCTCCATGGTTGCCAGAGTAGTCTGAGCCTTGGCCATGAATCTTGATGAAAGTACGACTTGAAGAGAGACCTCTTCGGGTTTGTCTACCGCTGCGGTTGGATCATAAAGAGAAAAACAGAGGGCTTGGGCCTTTTGTGAGGCATTTTCGATATAAGCTGTTTCGTTTTCATCTATTTTGACGAGGCCGCTTTCCAGTGTTGTTCTAACCCTCTCTTCCATTTCTTTGGAGAGAGTTGCTCTTGTGGGAGGGTTTGATGGCGCGTGCAGAGGTTCGTTTCCAACAAAGGGGCGCGAGAAAGCTTGAGATTGCCTTAGGTCATCTATCATGACGGCAGACAGAACAAGAGAAGGAAAGAGAGACAAAAGAGTCCAGATGGGATTGAGACGCATTTTATTGTTCTCCGTCAGGTTCAGAAAACTGTCCGCTTTCTTCACCTTCAGTGGGAGTGTATGGAATATATCTTTTTACAAGTTTTTTCCGCACGCCTCCTCTTGAGTCGTCTAATAGTTCATCTTCGCTGCTTGAGGTTTCTTCATCAGAAGAGAGCGTGGGAGGAGCCTTTCTGCCGAGGGTAAGAATAAGGTGATTGTATTGTTCGGGCGTCCGTTCCTGAAGGACAGAAAGGTCTTCAATTTTTTGGACTTTGCTGTCTAAGTTATCGTTTGTCTCCAAGATTTTATGGACGCCTCTCACTTTGTGATGGCTGGGAAAAAGTCCATTTGGTAGAAGCTTTACAAAAGCTTTTCTTGTGGCAGAAGGGAGACGTAAGAAATTTTCAACGACTCGGTCCTTTGCCTGTCGGAGCTCTTCAAACGACATGAGGCTTCCCCATGATCGCAAAAGCTCTAATCGATCCTCTCTCCACGCTTGCGATGCATGAAAAATCATTCTTCCATTAAATCTTTTAGATTTTCTGAGTGTTTTTAGATCTTCAGAAAATTCCTCTCCTTGACGAGGGTCTTCAAAGGAAACAAAAGAGCGGGCGATGAAGGCTCTGTCTTCGACGGTCGTGTTTTGGTTTAGAAGGTCCTGAGCCTGCTGAAGAGACTCTGTAGCATTTTCCTTTGATTTTTTTTGAAGAGCACGAATTAAAGAAAGTCTGTCTTCTGGAGAAGTAAGCCTTAGAACAATTGCTTTGCTCTGAAGACGGGTTTTTTCTGCAGAAGGAGTGGCTCTCTTTTCTAGGGGTCCTAAAACAAGAATTTTCAAAAGATCTTTTCTTTCTTTTAAGGCTTTTGGATTCCTCGCTGTTTGGATAAATTCCCTGATCTCTTCTTGTTGAGCATCATTTAAATTTGTAGTTAAAACATCTTTTGTAACAGTCCACTCTTCATCCATGTCAGCATTCCATCCGGCCCACTGACTGCTCATTCTTCGATTTTTTGGAGAAGATTCGGCAAAGCGTTGTTCAGAGGGGGGGGATTTTTTCAAAATAGTAGGGCGAGGAGACAGGGATCTAAAGATTCCATCTCCATCAGTGCTGCTACAAAAAGAGCTGTTGAATAAGAATCCTGTGAGAAATAAGAATTTTATATTTGTGAGAAACTTCATGAAAACCACCCCTTGATCAGAAATTATTTTATTTATTTCGATCTTACTAAAATGGTATCACAAATATTTTTTGTATAGTAGATTTTTCTAAATCATCACCATACCACCATTCACATGGACGGTTTGCCCGGTCACATAAGAGGCCTCTTTGCTTGCGAGATAAACAGCCGCTGCTGCGATGTCTTCGGGGGTTCCCATTTTCCCTGTGGGAATGGTGGCTGAAATTTTGGATTGCTGTTCTTCTGTAAGAGATGTGGTCATGGGAGATTCAATAAATCCGGGAGCAATACAATTTACCGTAATGTTGCGGCTGGCCACTTCCTTGGCGAGGGCTTTCGAAAATCCGATGAGGCCTGCTTTCGCTGCACAATAGTTAGGTTGTCCAGGGTTTCCAGTAACACCAACTACTGAAGCGATATTAATAAGACGGCCAAACCTTTCTTTTAACATGGGTTTAAGAGCTGCCTGAGAAAGACGAAAAGCGACCTCGAGGTTCACGCGAAGGACTTCTTGCCAATCAGGGAGTTTCATGGTGAAGGTGAGCCCATCCCGAGTGATTCCCGCATTGTTGACAAGAGTATCGATTCCGCCCAGAGCCTCTATTGTTCGGGGAATTAAGGTGCTTACTTCTTCGTCATTTGAGAGATCGCAAGGGACAATATGAACCCGAACATTTCCCATCTCGTGAGCAACTGCCTCCAGTTTTTCTGTCTGACGGCCACTGAGGGCGACGGCGGCCCCTTGCTTGTGATACGCAAAAGCAATGGCACGACCGATGGATCCTGAAGCGCCAGTGACAAGTATTTTTCTTTCATTCAAACTAAACATATCTTTTCCTTTTTATGTAGAAACTTTATTGACAAAATTATCAAGTTCTTGAGGTGTGTGAATTGAAAATGTCTCAATCTCGGGACATGTGCGCTTCACAAGGCCTGAAAGAACTGTGCCGGACCCCACCTCTATAATTCGTTTAACATCCAAGCTTTGTAACTTTAGAAGTGTTTCTCGCCAGCGTACTTGGCCGGTAATTTGTCGCACTAGAAGATTTTTTAAAATATCTTGATGGGTTTCAGGGGAGGCGGTTACGTTAGGGAGAATAGGGATTATGGAATCTTTCATGGGGGTTGCTTGTAAATTTATTCTCATGGAAATGGCCGCAGGTTCCATGAGAATACTATGGAAAGGGCCGCTCACATTTAAAGAGATGCATTTCCGAGCACCATATTTTTCACCAAGGGCAGGCACTTGTTCGAGAGCGATGATTTCTCCACTGATCACGATCTGCCCTGGACAATTATCATTGGCGATAGTACAGATGCCGAACTGGGATGCTTCTTCGCAGAGTTTTTCAACCGTTTCAAGGTCGCTACCAAGGATGGCCATCATGATGCCTTTCCCGCTGGGTACAGCGTTTTTCATAGCCAATCCGCGGGCTCGTAAAAGTCGTGCTGTATCCGCGAGAGTGAAGGCATTTGTGGCGCACAGGGCAGAATATTCTCCTAAAGAATGGCCAGCCGCATAAGAAAATGTATGAATGGGAATATTGCCTTTTTCTAATACGCGGACAAGGGCCGTGCTCACAGCCATAAGAGCAGGCTGGGCATTTTCTGTGAGGGTTAGATCTTCAAGGGGTCCTTCAAACATAAGCGTAGAGAGCTTTTGAGACAGCGTGTCATCCACTTCCTCGAAAACGGCTTTAGCTTCAGGAAAGCAGGCCGCAATCTCTCGACCCATACCAACGCTTTGGGATCCTTGCCCTGGAAATATAATGGCTTGTTTCATGGGGTATTTATTAACGGAAATGGGCACAGAAGGCAAGCCCTAATGAATAGTTGTCGGATTTTTCCGGGCGACCAGGACCAGGTTTTTACCAAATAAATGCTGGAAGAAAAAATCTAAAAAATGACTGATGGGAAAAAGAAGGCGATCATATAAAATCAGGTGGGACCGGTTTGTCGCTCCATCTTTGCTGCCAATCATCTTGAAGAGGAAAGTTACGGGGACGCCGATACAATCCCTATAAAAAATCTTTTCTACAGTGAATCCGCCAGATTGGAATACATCCCGGAGTCTTTTGGCGTCATATCGCCTGAAGTGACCCACACGCGCATCCATAGATGTATAAAGGCTTTGAAGGGCGGGGACGTAGAAAACTACCTGTCCATCAGGAGCCATTTTTTTATAAATTTCTTTCACAATGCCATAGTCATCCTCAATATGTTCTAAAACATTGCTGGAGTACAGGGATGTAATAGAGTTGTTAGGCGCTTTATCAAGGGAGATTGCGGTAGAAAATCCATCGGATTCTAACAGCTGTTTTTGGCGAGGATCTATCTCTACACAAAGGATATTTTTATGTTTTTTTCGAATAATCTTGGCAATAGTTCCAATACCTGCTCCAAAATCCACAATTTTTTTTGGGTCTTTCAAAAATTTTAAAATTAAATTTGCGATGGAGCGGTTATAGTTGACCATGTATTCCATGTTTTCTAGTTCTTCGGTGCCCGTGTAATGGAATTCGCCTATGTTTTTTGCTTTTTTCTTCATGTGAGCAATCTCCCCAATAAAAAATCGCGGCTGCTGATTTCCAGAAGACCGCGATTCTCTAAATAACTTTCAGTCTAATTTAAGGCAGCCTTCGCTTGATCAACTATAGCCTTGAAAGCCTCTTTCTCGCGAATGGCGAGATCAGAGAGTACCTTTCGGTCCATTTCAATTTCTGCCTTCTTCAATCCATTGATGAATTGAGAATAAGTCATTCCATGAATCCGAACGGCAGCATTGATGCGCTGAATCCACAAAGCACGGAATTGAATCTTGCGCTTGCGACGGTCGCGGTAAGCGTACTGCAAACTTTTTTCCAAACGCTCAACGGCGATACGAAAACAGTTCTTGGAACGCCCTCTGAATCCTTTTGCCTGATCGATGACCTTTTTATGCCTTGCATGGGCGGTCATGCCCTTTTTGACTCTTGCCATTTTCCTATCTCCTTACGCGTACGGTAACATTTTCACGACAAGCTTCGCGTCACAGTCTTTGAGGATCTGGGTGCCGCGCGAATTGCGAATCATGCGTTGGGTTTTGTTGCGACGGAAGTGGTTTTTTCCGGCAGTGGTGCTGCAAACTTTTCCGGATGCAGTGATTTTAAAACGCTTTTTAGCGCTGCTATTGGTCTTCATCTTGGGCATTTCTATCTCCTTTGGTACATAAAACAATGACGCTGAGGCATGCCCGGCACTGGATAAGCGCCGCCTTCAGTCGTCCAAACAGGGGTGAGAATAGCGGAAGTTAGGCGAGATTGCAAGGGAAATGTAGAGTTTTCTTAGGAGTTTAAAACCTGCCCCCCCTTCCTTGACCGTTGGCCAAAGAAGGGGAAGAGGGCAAGCTCTTAGTTGATAGAGCTTTTAACTTCTTTTCCAGCGCGGAAACGAACGTTCTTGGATGCAGAGATCTGAATTTTTTCCCCAGTTCTAGGGTTGCGACCTGTGCGAGCCTTACGATGGGATACACCAAAAGTACCGAAGCCTACGAAACGAGCTTCTTTTCCTTCTTTCAATGTCTTGATGATGGCATCAAAAACAGCATTAACGGCCTTCTCGCTTTCTCCATTGGAAAGATCGGATGCACTTGCAACGTGTCTGATAAGTTCAGCTTTGTTCATTCTTAGTTCTCCTTAAATTTAAATCTGTTAATGGGCGGATCTTACTACAAAAAATAAAAATATCTACAAAAATCTTTAAAAAATAAGGGGAAAATCCATCTTTTTTTACACTTCAATAAAAATTTACGTTAAAATTTCCTTATAAGACAACAGATATATACAAAAATCATAAATGAATTAAAATATATAAAAATGATTAATTCTTTGAAAGAAAGAAATAAAAAAAATTAATAATTATAATTATTTTATAAGTTTTATTTCTAACGTTATTTTTTTTAGTTCAAATAGTGATGTTAGTTATTATAAACAAAGAACTTTTATCGCCCAAGAATTAGCTCCAAAAGATAGAGTAAATGAAACCAAATTTTTTGGACAAGCGGCATCGAATGGGATCATATCTCTGAAAAGAATCCTGTGGAATATATTGGAGGATCCAAAGAACTGGCTGATAAATTTCAAAAATACCTTACCTATCTTCTTGAAACAAGTTCAAAGAACTTAATTTTTCGGTTTGTGACGGATGAAAAAACAAGGAGGACGAACAGGTGGCTTGCAAAACTTCAGAAAAAATATAGGGGAAATTTCAAGGAGACTTCAGGCGAAGTATCCAGAGTTTAAAGACACAATTGACCTTCTTTTTCTGAACGCAACTCAAGGAAACCCTGCCATTCCAAGTGACGTTTACCGGCTTATCGGGGCTTTGGGGGCGTATGATAGGGCTCCTCAGAAATATCATGTGGTGTATTGCAATGTGGATACATTGGCTCTTGAAATTGGAAGGGAAAATACGGAAGCACTTTTTAAGGTGTTATGGGGTACGAAAGGTAAGAGACCAGGACTCAGGATAAAGAGGGTATTTGCTATGGAGATATTCTTGTCTCCTCTTTTGAAGAGGACTTACCCCAGTATGAGAATGCTTGCAAAGCATTTCTTCAGAGATGGAGAGAAAATGACGGAATCAAATTTTTTGATAACTTTATAAGGAAGTATGAAGCTTTTAGAACCCTAAAAAATAAGGAAGGCTATGATTCTTACAAGCAGCCCCCCCATTCACACCCATGAAATTATCAAGCTAGCAGGTCCTGGATTCCGGTGTAACTCTTCAGAAATCCAGAGATGTCTTTACTGCAAAATAAATAGAGCTGTGTCTTGGGATCCTTTGTATTTCCAGAGAGACTCAATCAAAGAATTTTCCTTGCCAAGCTTTAATTCAAAACCTGTGGGGCCTGAACTGGAGCTCTTTTATAATTCCCTGAAGAATCAGTACTATAGAACTCTGGGGGATTGTTTTTATGCGCAGAAACGGCTTGGAAAAAATCATCGTTCCGTAAAATTGATAAAAGAGCATTTGGTTGAAAGTAATCTTTTTAGGTACAGCACTTACGACACTTACTCTGAAGATTTGGTGCGGAGAATGTGCATAGACTGTCTTGATCAAGCTCAAAAAACTCCTGTGTACAATGTTGTGAAAGACAAGCTTGACCTTCTAAAGATTCCTTTTTCCCTGACGTTAGAAGAGCTGATGGATTGTGTTGGTAAATCAAAGTAGATTATGAAAGAAACTGTTCCCATTCGGATTCTGTAAGAATTTCGATGCCAAGGTCTTTGGCTTTTTTCGCTTTGCTTCCGGGAGACTCTCCTGCTACAACATAATCCGTTTGGGAAGAGACTGCGTTGGTGACTTTTGCGCCAAGTTCTCGGGCTTTAGCTTGAGCTTCGTCTCGGGCCATATGCTGAAGAGTTCCTGTAAACACGATAGTTTTTCCTGCTAACGGATGAGAAGATCTTTTTTTTGCCTTCACAGGCAAGATGTCTAAATTGGGAATTAACTTCTCTATTTGATGAATATTATTGGGTTCTTCTGCGAAATTCTTGAGAGACGTTGCCACTACCTCTCCAATGCCTTCTAATGTCACCAAAGTTTCATAAGATGTTTCTTTTTGCATTTCTTCCCACCAATGATCAAAGGTTTCGTAGTGTGCTCCGAGGATATGGGCAGTTACTTGACCTACGTGGCGGATGCCGAGCGCATAGATGAACCGGTCTAGAGGAATTTGACGTCGCCCACGAATGGCTTCAAAGAGGTTTTTTACAGATTGCTCTCCCCAGCCCTCTTGGGTTTTGAGAGGTGTTTGGCTATGGTTGTCTCGATGTTCTAAAGTAAAAATATCAGCTGGTGTTTCGATCAGCTTTTGTTCCCAGAAATAGTCAATGCGTTTGTGACCCAGCCCTTCAATATTAAAAGCATGTTTTGAGACAAAATGCCTTAATTTCTCAAGAATTTGGGCATGACACACAAGACCTCCGCTGCAGCGCCAGGCTACTTCTTCTGCTTCTTTCACCACATGACTGTTGCATACAGGACATTTTTTGGGGAAGTGAAAGGGGTCTGATCGTTTCTTTCCGTCGACACCTAAAGATTTTATGATTTGGGGAATCACATCTCCCGCCCGTTGGATCAGAACTTTATCCCCTATGCGGATATCTTTGCGGGCAATTTCTTCTTCATTATGGAGGGTGGCGCGGGAAACCACAACACCCCCCACATTTATGGGAGCAAGATCAGCCACCGGTGTCAGAACACCTGTGCGACCTACTTGAATGAGAATATTGTTTAGTGTGGTGATGGCTTGTTGGGCCGGAAATTTATGGGCGAGCGCCCAGCGAGGAGATCGAGCAATGAATCCCAGCGCTTCTTGATCCTTGAAAGAGTTAATCTTATAAACCACACCATCGATGTCATAGTCAAGAGATGACCGAATCTCGTTAATCTTTTCATAAAAAGACAAAAGATCTTTTTCATTTAGGCATTTCTGGATAAGAGGGTTTACTTCAAATCCCCAAATTTTTAAGAGAGTCAGAAGAGCTTCTTGCGTGGAAGTTACTTCTTTCTCGCTCACTGCGGCCACTGCGGCGTAGGCAAAAAAATGAAGCGGCCGTGAGGCTGTGATAGAGGCATCTAGTTGCCGTACAGAGCCAGCAGCTGCATTGCGAGGATTTGCGAAAAGAGGTAGACCTTCTTTTTCACGGGTCTCATTTAGTGTGAAGAAAGCTTTTTTAGGAAGATAAATTTCTCCACGCACCTCTATTGTTTTTGGGAAGTGGGAGCCTGCTAACTGATGAGGAATGTTGCGGATGGTCTTCACGTTTTTTGTAATATCTTCGCCCACCTCTCCATTGCCTCGGGTTCCGGCACGGACCAGGACCCCATCTTCGTAGGTTAGGGCTGCGGATAGACCGTCGATCTTGGGCTCGGCTATGAATTCCAAGGACTCTTTGTAAAGTAGCTTCCTGCAACGGGTTAAGAAAGCCCCCACATCTTCTGCTGTAAAAGCATTATCTAGGGAGAGCATAGGTTTTAAATGAATTACTTTTTTGAAGGTGCCGAGAGGTGTGCTTCCCACACGCTCAGAAATGCTATCTTTTCTTTTTAGGTGAGGGAATCGTGCCTCAATCTGTTTGTTGCGGAGCACCAGGTCATCGTAATCTTCATCAGTGATCTGGGGCGCATCTTTTTCGTGGTAGAGGCGATCATGATATGCGAGCTCTTGTGAGAGATGAGCAAGTTCTAAAATGGCTTCTTCCTCTGTTAATTTGTTAACGGGAATCTTGTTAAGCATCCTGGGCTCCTTTTATGAGCTCAAAAGCGGCAGCCCGTGCTTCTGTGGTGATATGTTTGCCCGACAACATGCGAGCAATTTCCTCGAGGCGGTTTTCAGGCAAGAAAAGGGGAATTACTTTTGTTTGAGTTATTCCCTCCACTTGAGTTTTTTCCACATGCCAATGATGGTGGGCATGGGCCGCTAGCTGGGGAGAATGGGTAATGGCAAAGAGCTGAGTGTTTTGAGAAAGAGTTTTAAGCCTCTCTCCCATGGCGGATGCCACGGCACCTCCGAGGCCTGTATCTATTTCGTCAAAAATGAGGGTTGGAACCCGGTTTTGTTCCTTCAAGATAACTTTGAGGGCAAGCATGATTCGAGAGAGCTCACCGCCGGAGGCCACACTTTTTAAGGGTCCTGGAACAATTCCTAAGTTGGTGGACACCCAAAACTCAAGGCGCTCTTTTCCTTGTGCGGTCCATTGAGACTCTGGGAGATCTTGGAAATGAATCTCAAAGGTTGCGTGGGGAAGCTTAAGGGGGAGGAGCTGTTCTTGAACTTTTTTTGATAGGGTAAGAGCGCTTTCTTCTCGTTGTTCTCGTAAAGATTTAGCTGCTTCCTCATAGGAATTTTTATGGAGGACAACTTCTGTTTCAAGGAGAGCTATTTCTTCGCCACTTTTTTTTAAAAGACGTTTTTCTTGCTCAAAGTGTTCCAAAAGACTGGGGAGCTCCTCTGGTGTTTTTCCATGCTTGCGGGCCATGGATCGGAGAGAAGAGAGGCGGACTTCTAGGTCCTCTAGGCTATCAGGGGCTTGTTTCTCTAGGTCATACTCTAGTTGATTCAGTTCCCCCATCATTTCCTGAGAGGCATTGATGGCATTTTCAAGGGCGGTTTCTAGTTTTTGAAATGTCTCTCGATTTTGAGTTAATTTCATTAAAGGGCGGTAGGCGGCGCGAAGAGCTGAATCTACGGGCAGAGGTTCTGTTAATGCTTGTCGGATCGTTCGAAGGGTGCTGGTGAGTTTTTCAAAGTTCATGAGAAGTTGTCTTTTTTCCAACAGAGCTTCCTCTTCTTGGGGTTGTGGACTGAGTTTCTCTAATTCCTCAATGGCAAAATCTAAAAATTCTTGGCGATCTTCCGAATCTTTTAAAGCCTTTTTAAGGATTTCTAATTTTTGGGTAGAGCCTTTCCAGGCCCGAAAAGCGTGTGCTGTGGTTGCCAAAGGTGCCTGAAGCTGGCCATAGGTATCAAGTGTTTCTTGATGGGTGGAGACTTCGAGTAGATGGTCAAACTGTCCATGAATCTCCACCAACTGGCTGGAAATGGTTTTTAGGAATCCAAGAGTCACAGGTTGATCATTCATAAAGGCTCGACTTTTGCCATCAGCTGTTAGAAGGCGTCGGATAATGAGGGTATCTTCTAGAGTCCATCCTTGGTCTTGAAGTGTGGAAATAAGGAGGGACTTTGGCTCTAAATGAAAGACAGCTGTAATGGAGGCCTCTTTGTCTGGAGAGCGAACAAATCCAGAGGGAGCGCGTTCCCCCAAAACGAGGCTTAAAGCTTGCAGAAGAATAGATTTCCCAGCGCCAGTCTCTCCTGTTAGAACAGAAAATCCAGACCCAAAATCCAAATGGAGGTGGTCGATGACCACCACATTATGGATGGTTAGACTGTGCAGCATTTGCTGGCTGCTCCCATGCTTTTCTTATTTTGATTTCGGATTTGTTCTTTGGAAGTAAATTCTTAGAGGCCAAAAGATCATACCCGAGTTTATACCAACTGCTTCCTGGGAAGTTATGCCCGAGGACCACAGCTGCAGCTTGCGCCTCTTTTTCAATTCCTAGTTGCAAATAAGTTTCAATAAGTCGGTAGAGGGCTTCCGGCACATGGGAAGTGGTTTCATATTTTGTGATGACCTGCCTGAAACGGTTCACCGCAGCAATGGGTAAATACTGTATTTGATAAAAACGTCCAATATCCATAAATCCTCCTGCTAAGAACTCTGAAGTGAGATCCAACTTCAGTTTAGCATCCTTGGCATAGGGGCTTAAAGGAAATCTTTTTACCAATTCTTGGAATGTGTTAAAGGCATGCTCTGTCATCTTTTGGTCTCTTTCAACGCTAGAGATCTGGTTATAAAAACAGAGGCCTTTCAAATAATAGGCATAGGGAACATCTTTGTTGCCAGGATGTAGTTGGACGAAAGCATCGGCACTGACGATGGCATCTTCATATTTTTGGGCCCGATAATAAGCGTAAGCAGACATGAGTTGGGCACGGGTCGCATAAGCGGAGTAGGGGTGTTGACGAATGACTTCTTCGAAATCTTTCGCAGCTTGTTTAAAATTACTGTTTTTAATATTTTCTGTGGCTTTTTGATAAAGCTCTTGGACGGGCTTTTCTTCGTACTTTTCGTCTTTATCTGTCTTACATCCAGAAAGAAGACCTCCGAGTGCGACTACCAACAACATTTTTGCAAGAAAATCTTTATTCATCTTATCCTAAGCTCACCAACTGATCGTCCTTGCCTATATATAACAAAGAATAAGCCTATTGTCTTGCCTTCCTTAACGGTTTTTTGTTTTTATAAGCGTGCTGACGAGAATCGCGAGAGCCATGCTGAAAGGGATCTTTAAGAGGAAAGGATAAAGACCAAATTTTAAAGCATTGTCGAGCCCAATGAAAGTACTAAGCCACGTAACACCACAGAGGAATAAAACAGTAAACCCAGCGCCACAGGCTAAGATTTTTCGGGCAAGAGTTGGCGCCCCTTGAGACAGAAAGCTGATGGTCCAGGCCATGGGGAGAAAGGCAAAAACATATCCGGCCGTTGTGCCCGCCAAACAGGACATTCCACCAGAGAAGCCCGCTAGGAACGGAAGGCCAAAAGCTACTTCTAAAACAAAGGCCACCATGATACCCACTGCAACGGAGGGGCTACAGAGAAGTGCAAGGCAGGCAATTGTGTCTGACTGTAGGGTCATGGGAACAGGGTAAAAAGGAATGGAGATCTGGGAGGCAATGGCAAGCAACAAACTTCCGCTTAGAACTTTGGCCATGTAAGCTGTAGGTGTTGATGTGTCCAGAAACGTTCTTACTTTCGAATACATGCAGATCTCCTTCAAAATTTAAAGTGGCTGGGGGACAAGGATTCGAACCTTGGCTGCTCGAGTCAGAGTCGAGGGTTCTACCACTAAACTATCCCCCAATGTCTCACCAGATATAGTCAAAACACGGTGCGATGTCAATGGGGCCATTCCCAGAAAACGCCTATTACGTCGCGAAACCGCGGGTTCTCAGCTTCCTTATGTACGTCTATGTACACGTCGTCAGCCTCGACCCTTGTTTCGCTCGTACTAGACCTTTTCTGGGAATGGGCTAAGCTTGTTGGAGGAATTAGTGCACAAGCTCTGCACCAATTTCTGGGGCCTTACAAAACACATATTACCTCTGATATAGTTCTTTCAATTTGGGAGGGCTATTATCATGATTATCGATACATCTTATAAAACTTGCATTGAAACTTTAAAGAAAGAGATTGTGAATGCTAGGATCAAGGCAAACTTGGCGGTTAATAAGGAACTGATTTTACTTTATTGGAAGATTGGCCGGCATATTGTCGATATGCAGGAAAAGGAAGGGTGAGGCGCGAAGGTTATTGAGCAAGTGTCACAAGATTTGAGGAAAGAGTTTCCGGAGATGAGGGGGTTATCTGCCAGCAATCTTAAAAGAATGCGGTTATTCTTTGAAACCCACCCTTTTCTTGAAATTGGTGCACAGCTTGTGCACCAATTGCCGTGGGGTCATATAGTTGTTCTATTGCACAAAATAAAAGAACCTATACAAAGAAGTTGGTACATCCAGAAAACTATTGAAAATGGGTGGTCAAGGAATGTTTTGGTGCATCAGATTGAGACGGATCTTTATGGGAGACAAGGGAAGGCGATCACGAACTTTAAGGATACATTGCCGGCACCAGAGTCAGATCTGGCCCATGAAATTGTGAAAAGTCCGTATAATTTTGAGTTCCTTAATATTACAGAAAAGGTCCATGAAAAGAATCTTGAGAAAGCTCTCATCGAAAATATCCGAGACTTTCTTTTGGAGCTGGGAAAAGGATTCTCTTTTGTGGGCAGCCAATACCACATTGAACTTGAGGGAGAGGATTATTATCTGGATCTTCTATTCTATCACCTGAAGCTGAGAGCTTACGTGGTTTTGGAGTTAAAGACGGGCAAGTTTTTGCCAGAGCATGTGGGCAAAATGAATTTTTACCTGAATCTGGTAGATCACACTTTGCGCCACAAGGATGATAATCCGACAATGGGGATTATTCTGTGTCGAGATAAGAAAAATATAACGGTTAAGTTCTCATTAGATGGGCTTAAAAATCCTCTGGGTGTGTCGGAATATCAGTTGGGGCAGGAGTTGGAGGAGAAGCTTAAGGGGGCTCTTCTAGGTGAAATGGGGTTGAAAGAAGAGGAACGGAGCGTATAATGAACCATTATGAAGAAGGTTATTATAATAAGCGCTTTGCTTTTAGGCCCCCACGGGTATTCTGAAGTTCAAAGTCTGGGAGACACAGAGACATTTCTTTCGCCAGAGGCTCTGGAAAATGCAGACAAGGATTTTCAAGAAGAGCTTTTAAAAAAGGATGAGTTGAGGCTGCCAGAAAAGAAAGCTTCCCTTACAGAAAATTCTTTAGAGCGATATGAAAAGCCTAATCCTAAACCCAACCCTTTGATGCCTTTGGTGAATAGGTATGATCCAGAGTATTTGGCCACTATAGATAGCGCTGGACGGACTCCTGCGGAGAACAAATACGCTTATAGTCCATCTTTACAGAAAAAGAGATAAGCTTGTTACGCAGTCGCTTGATGCTCTGCAAACCAGGCGCGGGTTTCAACAAGGGCTTCGGGGGTTCCCACGTGGAACCAGAGGCCTTTATGCTCAACGCCATAGAGTGTTCCTTTTTCCTGTGCCTTATTATAGAGCTTATTCAGAGAAAAGGGTTCGATCTCCTCCCCCTCAAATAAGCGAGGGTGTAAAATCTGTACACCTACGTGAACGTAAGGGGCCTTTTTATCTGGAAGAGAACGTTCCAGATGGCCTTTAGAATCCATCTTAAAATCCCCATTTCCACTATATCCCTGAACGTTTTTAACTGGCACCATGAGAAGGAGGGCATCCATTTTATCATTCCAAGTTTTTTTAAGAATCTCTAGGACTTGTGCGTTTTTCGTATCTGCCCAAAGGATATCCCCATTCATGACAAAAAAAGGATTTTTCCCTAATTCAGGAAGCGCGTTGAGGACGCCTCCTCCTGTTTCGAGACGCTCGATTTCTTCAGAAAAAACGATTTTAGGTTTGGGCCTATTCTCCAGATGAGACATAATCATATCTCCATGGTAACAGACATTGACCACAACCTTTTTTACTTGAGTTTTTTCCAGCTCATCGATGATGCGATCGATCATGGACCGACCACCCACCACAATCAAGGGTTTGGGACAAGCATCCGTTAAAGGGCGAAGTCTTTCTCCCTTTCCTGCAGCTAAAACCATTCCTGTTTCAATTTTCATGAGGAACCTCCCTCTTCCCTTGCGGGACATAATAGTCAAACCATTCTTTTACACTTTTTAAGTGGGGATGGGCCAAATCACTCTCGAGCCACTTCCATAATCTGGGGATGCAGGAAAGATACTTACGCTTACCGTCTCTAAAGGCAAGACGGCTAAATATCCCGATAATTTTTGTGCTTCTTTGAGCCCCCACTGTGTAATATTCTTTAAAGAAGTCATCATGACCAAGTTTTGGAAATGCGTCAAGATATCTTGCGATCATTTTATTTTGAATCCCTTTCGGGACGTCGTGGCGTGCATCTTCTAAAAGAGATACGAGATCATAGGTGGGGGATCCTATCAAAGCATCTTGAAAATCCAAAAGCCCACAGCGTTGAATTCCTTTGCGGTTTTTGAGCCAGACGAGGTTATCAATGTGGTAATCTCGAAGCACTAAAGTTTTTGGGGAATTCAAAACAACGCTCAGAGCATCCTTCCAGCAGTGATCCCAGTCTTTGAGACCAGCCTCAGAAAGATCATGTTTAAAGATTTTAGGATAATACCACTCTACAAATAGGTTTGCTTCTCGCATATATTCTCCCAACGTATAGGGCTGAACATCTGTGTGGAGAGAGGCATCAAATTTTTTGTGAAGAGCAATGAGGACATCGACGGCCACCTCATAAAGGAGGTCATATTTTGTTTTATCTTCAAGAATGCGGGTGTAGGTACAATCTCCAAAGTCTTCTATAAGAGCAAGCCCTTGATCCACATCCGTTACCAAGATTTCAGGCACAGAAAACCCCATGTTCCATAGAAGTTTATCGATCCCAATAAAATTTTCCATGCTTTCCATGGGAGGGGGAGCATCCATTAGCAGAACATGGTCGTCCGAAGATCTTACACGATAGTAGCGTCTATGGGATGCATCGCCTGCAAGGAAGGAAATTTCTTTTTCTTTCCATCCATGTTTTTCTAAAAACTCGGTGTATCTTGAATTAGAAGAGACTGTCAAATTGTGTCTCCCAGTACCCAAAAGTTTCTAAGGTCACTTGTCGTGTATCTCCATTCATTTCAAATTTAAAAGTAATGCATCGGGTTGGTTTCTGGCTGCCTAATCTTTCTGGCCACTCGATCAAGCTAACACCTGAGGATAGAGCTTCTTCCAGTCCAAGCTCTTGAAGTTCATCTTCGTCTTCAATGCGATAAAGATCAAAGTGCCAAATTAGAAATTGTGGTGTCACATAGGTTTGAGCCAGGGTAAAGGTGGGGCTTGGAATTTGAGCCTCATCGCCTAAAAAAGAACGAATAAAAAATCGTGCAAAGGTAGTTTTTCCAGCACCTAAATCACCTTCAAGTAAGAAAATATCGCCCTTTTGTGTAATTTTGGCTAGCCCTCTGGCTAAAGTTTTGGTATCTTCCTGAGACAAAAGTGGATATGTTTTTAAAGTTTTGATCATTTTAACTTCTTATATATACCATCTTTTGAGGCGAAGGAAAACTAAAGGATCCCATGACTCATTATACAACAGACGTCGTTATTATTGGGGCAGGCCCCGTAGGACTTTTTGCCATATTTGAATGTGGTATGATGAAGCTTAAAGTTCATGTGGTAGACGCGCTTGCTGAGGCTGGCGGGCAATGTGTGGCCCTTTATCCTGAAAAACCCATTTATGATATTCCAGCTCATCCCAAAATTTTGGCGGGGGCGCTTATTGAAAATTTAAAGGAACAAGCTGCTCCTTTTTCTCCCACTTATCATATGAACCAGCAGGTAACTCATGTTGAAAAAAAGGAAAATGCCTGGGAAGTGCGCACAACGGCAGGGATAACTTTAACGGCTAAAGCGATCATTATTGCGGCTGGAGTGGGCGCTTTTGGACCTCACAGGCCTCCCCTTGAAAATATTGAAGCTTATGAAAATAAAAGCGTGTTTTATTTTGTTAAAAATCCAGAACAGTTTCGAGGAAAACGGGTGGTTATTGCAGGTGGGGGGGACTCAGCTGTTGACTGGGCGCTCAACCTAGTACCCATTGCAGAGCGTGTTATCGTTGTTCATCGGCGCTCTAAGTTTCGAGCAGCTCCTGAGAATGTAGGGAAACTGGAAGAATTTGCAGCAGAGGGTAAGATTGATATGGAAATTCCCTATCAACTCCATGGACTTAAAGGGACTGATGGGCTTCTTGAAGAAGTCCATCTCCAGGATATGGAAGGCGCGGTGAAAAGCATTCAAGCAGATGTGCTCCTGGCCTTTTTTGGACTTTCCATGAACTTAGGGCCTATTGCGGAATGGGGCCTCAATTTGGATAAATCCCATATAGTCGTTGACTCTGCTGGGTGCGAGACCTCTGTGTCTGGTATTTTTGCCATCGGCGATGTGGCCACCTATCCCTCTAAGCAAAAGCTGATTTTAACGGGATTTGCGGAAGCGGCTCAAGCGGCTCATAAAATTCGGTCTTTGGTTTATCCAGGAGAAGTCTTTCACTTTCAATACTCAACGAGTCAAGGGCTTCCCGGGTCCTCCGAATGAAATTTCGTAGAACAGAACTCATCATTGGACTTATCTGCCTTTTGATCGGGCTGTTTCTGATTGCTTATGATTTCGTGCAGAATGAAGGGCCCTTAGAAATTCAAAAACCAAAAATTTCTCTAAAGGGAGAAGATAAAAAGTTTAACTTTAAAGATTTCCAAGATAAAATAAATGGGTCGGGGGCAAAAACTTCTAAACCTCAGATATTTATTACAGAAATTATTGTCAAAAAGAATGAGAATTTTATTTCTTTCTTAAAGAGACATGGACTGAGTAGCATGGAGTCTCTCTCTATTTTAAATGCCATTAAAGGATACTATAAATCCTCCACTTTAAAGAGGGGACAGCGCTTCTTTTTGAAGCGCCTCAAAACAGAAGGGGATCCAACTCTCAAGCTTCAGAAAGTTATATTTTTAGTGCCTCCGGGTAAAAAGTTTAGCATTCTTCGGAAACCTAAAGGCGATTTTTATTTGGAAAAGGCCCCAGATATCTTGCCAAAGAGAACGCAATTCGTTCGAGGGTCTATCCACGACAGTCTTTACATAGATGCATTGAAGAAAGGTCTTTCGCGCAGTACCATCAATAAACTAACTAAGATTTTCAGCTACTCTGTGGATCTTCAGAGATCCCTCCAGCAAGGTGACAAGTTCGAAGTGTTGGTAGAAAAAACATATGATCAAGAGACAGGATTTGTGGATCCGGGCAGTGTTGTTTACGCAGCCCTCTATCTCCGAGGAGGTCCCCAGAAGATTTATCGGTATTTGGTAAAGTCAGATGAGATTGATTACTTTGACGAAAAGGGGGCTGGAGTGCGAAAGGCGCTGCTCCAAACACCCGTGAAAGGAGGTCGCCTTTCTTCTGGGTTTGGGAATCGGAGGCACCCCATTCTAGGATATACCAAAACCCATAAAGGTATTGACTTCGCAGCGCCCCAGGGGACACCTATTTTGGCAGCAGGAGACGGGCTCATTCGGAAGTTAGGTTGGCTTGGGGGCTATGGAAACTATATTTTGGTTGGACATAATAAAGACTATTCCACGGCTTATGCCCACCTGAGTGCTTATGCTAAAGGATTGAAAAAGGGAATTCATATCAAGCAAGGGCAAGTGATAGGATATGTGGGGCGCACAGGGCGCGCCACAGGGGCGCATTTGCACTATGAAGTGCATTACAGAAATCAACAAGTGAACCCGCATAAGATTAAAATGCCATCTCAAAAGAATCTCAAAGGCGATCAGCTCAGGAATTTCTTGGTCTATAAGAAAAATCGTGATGCAGAGATTGCAGCTTTACGGAAAGATCAGTAAGGTAATTACTAGGTTCCATAATATAAAAGGAATCGGAAGATCTAGGAGGTCTTGCATGTTAAAAAAACTTATCCTTATATTGTTTTTGCCTTTAGGAGTTTTAGGAGCTGTCTCAGAAACAGATGTTTCGGGGAGTGATGTTGATTCTCCTGTTGGTAGTCCAGTAGCAAGGCGCAGGGCCTCAAAGCAAGCAACACCTCAAAATCCATTTGAACGTCGGCAGGCTAAGGTAAGTTCTGCGTTATCAAAGTTAAAGATTGGAGATGATGAGTCTGCTAAGTCTATTCATCAGTGTTTTTTAACAATACCGGATACCCTATTTGACAAGGTTGAGGCAGGAATAATTCTATTCGCAGCAAACCTTAGAAAACTTACGAAAACACATTATGACCGTGCACTTGAAAGCTTTATTGAGGCACTAAGCGAAATTTGGATAAGGTTCCAAGAGCGCCCCAAAATTGTGGAGTCAGTCCTTTATAAGAGTGCTATTCAATTTTCTGACAAACTAGATTTGAGGAAAGATGGCGCTTCTTCTCCAAAAAAAGTAACAAGATCAGTGAAGCAAGAAGTTATCTTGCCAGAGTTTTTCCCAAAACTTTTGACGGAGGTAACAAGGTCCATTTTAGAGAAGGATCAAACAATTCCAGGCAAATCTTCTCAGAGTTGGACAGAAACCTTTGCAAACGCCTATGAAGAAAAAATCCGAGAACGTGTTTTAGCAGGTGCCTGTGAGGTGATTGCCGCAGACAGGCCTTGGTATGAGCATATGACCGCAATTACTCCTAAACCAGATTTTAAATTTTTTGAATTATTACAAACATGCTCTGATCGATCCCGTTCTTGGGTCCGAAGGATGGTGAATTTATATTCTTCAGATAGGCTGCCCCTAAACTCTCTTAAGATGACAAAGTACTTTTTGGGTATTCCCGAAGAATTTCAAGGGCATGTTGCAAAAGTACTAGAGACATTTTTTGACGAAAATTTTGAAAAAAGAAAAGACTCTCAGGTTAGGATAGTGAATTTATTTATGCAGCAACCGGTGGGACGTCAGACCTATATTTCTTATTTTGTAAATATCATTGGGTTTGTAAAAATTAATGTGGAACTTGCAGAGATTTTTCTGCAGAAGCTCACCTCTCCAGGATGGGCGCATGTGGAAGCAGAAATTCGGAGATCTAAAGACAATCAGGATTTTGAACTGACAAACGCGCAATTAGAGATTCTTTTTAAAGATGGTCTACAGGAAGCAGCACGCACGATATCTGTATGAAAAATCTTGTTTTCCTTACCCCCCTTGCAAAAAAGTCTAAAAACGCCTAATATCCCTCCCATGCGACTGAATCGTAAGCGCGGAGTGTGCGGGAGTAGCTCAGGGGTAGAGCATAACCTTGCCAAGGTTAGGGTCGAGGGTTCGAATCCCTTCTCCCGCTCCAAGCTTCGATTTTTTCGCTTTATTAGGTAAAATCAGAGGTCTTTGATGACAGCGGATCATTCGTCGTCGCTCACGGTTTCCTCCCAAAAACTTATTCAGGAAACAGTTCAGTACGCCACAAAAAAGTTCAAAGATAAACGTCTTGAAACGTTTATCCCGGTTTTTTATGGAAATCTACCCTACGAGGACTTGGCGAACTATACGCCGGAAGACTTAGCCCATATGGCGCACAATATGGTGCAAGCCGCTCAAAACTCTAAACTTCCCGTTATCAATATTTACAATCCCACAAAAGAATTACATGGATGGGATTCACCTCACACGGTGCTTGAGATTGTATCGAATCAACTCCCTTTCCTAGTGGACTCTGTTTGTGCCGCCTTGCAAAATCAAAAACACACGATTTATCTGTTGATACGGTCCTCTTTTGAAAGTAAATCAACTCTGTATATCGAGCTTTATGATCAATTAGAAACGGTAGATATGGAGCGCCTCAAAGAAAATTTGACCTTCATTTTGAAGGATGTGGCCGCAGCCGTGGCCGACTGGCATCCCATGAAAGAAAAAATAACGGAAGCAATTCAAGATATTATCCGTGATAAAGCCCACTTCAAAACCGATGAAAAAGAAGAAATTGAATGCTTCCTAAAATGGTTGAGTGAGGGATCATTCACATTTTTGGGATATAGAGAGTATGACTTTAACCCAGGATCTGACAGAGTTACAATTTCAGATAAATTGGGCATCTTAAAAACTTTTAAGAATAGTTTCTTTGGGGCCACTTCTGAGACTGAAGAAGAACTTCTGGCCTACAAGATGAAACGAGAACATCAGTTTCTTTCTTTTACGAAAACCATGGTGAAATCTACCGTTCATCGGGATGCCCCTTTAGACGTGATCCGATTGGCGAAGCTGGATGAAAAAGACAATCTAATCGGCGAACGACAATTTTTTGGCCTGTTTACTTCGGATGTTTATAATAAGAGTATCCGAAATATCCCTTTGCTGCGTCGCAAAGTGGATCTCATTTTAGAAAAAGCGGGCATCCAGATGGATAGCTATGAAGGAAGGGCGTTTGTTCATATTTTGGAATCCTTCCCACGGGAGGAGCTTTTCCAAACGGATGTAACTCTTTTGGCAGAGATGGGGAATGCTATTTTGCATTTAAAAGAACGTCAGAAATTGGCTCTTTTTGTCAGGTCTGATCCGTTGGGGCATTTTGTCTCCTGCCTTGTTTATGTGCCAAGAGATCGGTATTCGGCTCTTTTGCGCATTGAGATGGGTGATGTCTTGGCCCAATGCCTTAAAGGCAAAGTTGTTTCCTTTCAAACTCAGATGGGAGCAGACCTTCCCATGGCACGGGTTCTGTACACAATTGCCACAGAGCCGCGATTAGAAGATACAATTTTATGTGATGTGAAAAGCACAGAGAAGACACTTGCCCATCTTTCTTTATCCTGGGAAGATCGTTTGAAAGAGACACTTATCGAACAGATGGGGCAACGGCAAGCGCGTTTGGTGGCCAAGGTTTTTGAAGGCGCGTTTAGTGCTGCTTATCAAGAAGATTTTACGCCTGTGCAAGCGGCACGCGATATTGGATATGTGGAAGAGGCTTTGAAGGAAGGCGCCTTAAAAATCCAAGTGGGGCAGTCAGAAGAAGACGGTAAATTTCTTCTTAATTTGAAACTTTTTCATCCCAAGAAACCGATGGTTTTGTCGGATATTTTTCCCATCCTCGAAAATCTAGGTCTTAAGGTTTTGACGGAAACACCCTACGAGATTCAAGGGGCATCTCAAGATGTCCCCGTATGGCTTCATCATTTCATCGCTTATCCTGTGAGAGATCTTGCAGGATCTCTTGGGAAAATCCAGCCTCATTTGATTAACTGTCTTGGGGAAACGTGGGTGGGCCATGTTGAGAATGATGCGTTGAATCAACTTGTACTTGTGGCCAAATTAACCACGCGAGAAGTGACTGTATTACGGGCGTATTCCAAGTATATGCACCAGATTCGTTGGAACTATTCCCCGTCAGCCATTGCTAACTGTCTTGCTTATTATCCAGTTGTTACAAAGTTACTCATAGATTTGTTTGTGGCTCAGTTTGATCCTGAGAACACGCTAAAATCTTTAGAAAAAGAAATTTTAATCTCTTTAGAAGCCCAGTTTGATAGGGTTATTAATTCAAATGATGAGGGGATTTTAAGAGGATTTTTGAATCTCATCCAATCAACCTTGCGGACAAACTATTTCCAAAACAAACTCTATGTTTCTTTCAAATTTCAATCGGATTTTCTCAGAGATTTGGAAGACACGAAACCTTTATATGAGGTGTTTGTCTATGCCCCCTGGATGGAAGGTATTCATTTGCGGGGAGATCGTGTGGCGCGCGGAGGTATTCGCTGGTCGGACCGCCGGGAAGATTATCGCCGGGAAGTCTTGGAGTTAATGAAGGCCCAGAATATCAAGAATGTGGTTATTGTTCCGCGGGGTGCTAAAGGTGGATTTATTGTAAAGAAATCTACTTCTGCAGCGTCTTATCAGGATCACCTTCAGGAGGGAATCCGATGCTATAAAACGCTCATTTCAGGGTTATTGGATATTACAGATAATCTGGTGAAGGGCAAGGTTGTTCCCCCTCTCAATGTCAAAAGACGAGATGGGGACGATCATTATCTCGTGGTGGCAGCGGATAAGGGAACAGCCACCTTTTCAGACATCGCTAATGGATTATCCCAAGAGTATAACTTTTGGATGGGAGACGCCTTTGCTTCCGGTGGATCGCAGGGGTATGACCATAAGAAAATGGGGATTACATCGCGGGGTGCTTGGGAGTCTGTGAAACGGCATTTCCGAGAGTTGGAACAAGATATTGAAACTCAGGCGTTCACCGTGACGGGTGTGGGAGATATGGCAGGTGATGTGTTTGGAAATGGGATGCTCTTATCTGAACAAATCAAGCTTGTGGCGGCCTTTAACCATGCCCATATTTTCCTGGACCCAACACCTGATCCAGCCAAGAGTTATGAAGAGAGGAAACGGCTGTTCCATTTACCGCGTTCCACCTGGGCAGATTATAATCCGAAAGTGCTCTCTAAAGGTGGGATGATTTTTGAGCGTGCCGCGAAGACAATCACATTGACCTCAGAAATTCAAAGGCTTTTGGATATCAAACAAGAAACGATTACACCCAACGAACTCATTCAAATTATCCTGAAGAATCCCGTGGATCTTTTATGGCTTGGAGGGATTGGAACGTTCATTAAAGGGCAAGAGGAGACCAATGCGGAGGTGGGCGACCGGGCAAACGATGCTTTGCGGATTAATGGCGCAGACCTTGGTTGTAAAGTTGTGGGTGAAGGGGCCAACCTTGGCTTTACGCAGTTAGGGCGTTTAGAGTATGCAGCTAAGGGTGGCAAGTTGAATCGAGATACCATCGATAATTCGGCAGGTGTGGATTGTTCTGACCATGAAGTAAATATTAAAATCTTGTTCCAAGGGGTGAATGTTTCTTTTGAAGAAAGAAACAAGATTTTGGAGAAAATGACCGACGAAGTGGCGGCTCTTGTTTTGCGCGATAATTATTTGCAAACCCAAGCCATCAGTATGATTGAGGCGCAAGGATATGAGGCACTACCTGCTCAAGAGAGATTGATGACTGTCTTGGAGAAAGAAGGATTTTTGAGCAGGCAGGCTCTTTTATTGCCATCTTCGGATGCTATGGAAAGGCGCCATGAGGAAAAACAGGGGTTGATGCGACCTGAGATTTCTTTGCTTCTGGCTTGTACAAAGTTATTTGTGTTCAAACATATTATGGCGTCTAAATTACTGGATTCATCAACCTTAAAAGAAACATTGTTTTCGTATTTTCCAAAAGCACTCCAAGAAAAGTTTCCAGAGGCCATTGAAAAACATCCGTTAAGGCGGGAGATTATTGCGACTATGGAGGCCAACAATCTGGTGAACCGTATGGGGCTCACGTTTGTGACAGATCTTATGAAGAAGAATAAGGTTACGGCAATGGAGGTTATTGAGGCTTACACTAAGGTGCGGGTAGAGGCAGGTTTTGATAAAAAGTGGTTGGGCATTGAAGCGTTGGATGGAAAAGTGAGTCCAAAACTTCAAGATGAGAAGATGTTGGAGATTGTGAAAGAGGTAATCCGCATTTTTGACGAGAGTCGGCGACCCGCAGCTAATTAGAGGCTTTTTTCAAAAACCAATCCGTGCTAAATTGGCACCATGACAGAATTGAACCGTAGTTTTCAGGGGATCATTTTAAATCTTCAAAATTTTTGGGCCAAGCAGGGTTGCGCCATTGTGCAACCCTATGATATGGAAATAGGAGCGGGGACTTTTCATCCCGCCACAGCCCTGAAGGCGCTGGGCCCTAAACCTTGGCGCGCGGCCTTTGTGCAGCCCTGCCGACGCCCGAAAGATGGGCGCTATGGGGAAAATCCTAATCGCACGGGGCATTACTATCAATTCCAGGTTCTTCTGAAACCATCTCCTGAAAATGTTCAGAAGCTTTATCTGAATAGCCTTGAGGCCATTGGAATTGACCCTCTCTTGAATGATATTCGGTTTGTGGAAGATGATTGGGAAGGGCCAACGTTGGGGGCTTCCGGTAATGGATGGGAAGTGTGGTGCAATGGGGCAGAGGTGAGCCAGTTCACGTACTTTCAACAAATGGGAGGCATTCCCTGTAATCCCGTATCTGTGGAACTTACTTATGGTTTAGAACGACTGGCTCTTGTGATTCAAAGAGAGGAAAGCTTCTTTGACCTCAGTTGGAATGGCATTTCCGGAGAAGGGGCCATTACCTATGGGGATATGTTCCACCAGAATGAACGGGAACAGTCCGTTTATAATTTTGAGCAAGCGGATACGGGACTTTTGTTGCGGCATTTTCAAGAGGCGGAAAAAGAATGCACACGACTTTTGGAGCATAACCTGCCGCTGCCCGCCTATGACCAGTGTATGAAAGCCAGCCATCTGTTTAACTTGCTGGATGCCCGGGGCGTCATTAGTGCTACCGAAAGACCCTCTTATATTGCCTGCGTTCGGGAGTTGGCAAAGGGGTGTTTCTTGAAAGATCTCAACAATCAGGGGATTGAGTAATGGCGGAATTCTTACTCGAAATTTTCTCTGAAGAAATCCCAGCAAGGTTTCAGTATTCTGGGCAAGAACACTTGAAATCTATGCTGATAGAAAAACTTAACAAACTTTCTTTAGAGTATCGGTCTGTTCGTGCTTTTTCTGGGCCCCGTCGATTGACAGTGGTGGTGCAAGGATTACCTTTGCAACAACCAGATAGGATTGAAGAACGGAAAGGCCCCTGTGTTGATGCGCCAACTGCGGCCATTGAAGGGTTTTTAGCATCTGCTGGGATTTCTCGGAAAGAATGTGAAGACGTAGAAGTTCCAGGAAAAGGCGTTTTTCTGTTTGCGAAGATTGCGAAGAAGGGGGAGAAGATAGCGGATCTTTTGCCTCATATTATCAAAGAAATTATTCAAGAATTTCATTGGCCCAAGACTATGCGATGGGGGACTTACTCTATGACCTGGGCACGGCCTATCCGCAATATCCTCGCCGTGTTTGATGGAAAGACCATTCAAGTATCACTTGAAGATCCAAATATTTTGAGCACAAGCACGACCCAGGGGCACAGATTTTTGTCCCCCCATACCATTGAAGTGACAGACTTTGTGGACTATGAAAAGAAGTTAGAAGAGAATTATGTGGTGGTGGATGCCTCAAAACGCCGAGAGAAAATTAAGCATCAAATAGATCAGATTCTCAGGACCAAGAAACTTCACCTAAAAGAAGATGAAGATCTCTTGAATGAGGTGACCGGCCTTGTGGAGTGGCCCAGGGTTCTTTTGGGTAAAATCGAAGAGCAGTTTATGACGTTGCCGCCGGAAGTTTTGATGACCAGCATGAAGGTGCATCAACGGTATTTTTCGGTTCTTGATACCCATGGAAATTTGGCACCGTTCTTTTTGGTGGTGTCAAATATGGAAACACCAGATCCTTCCCACATTGTGGATGGTAATGAGCGCGTTCTTCGCGCGCGCCTTCGGGATGCTATGTTCTTTTGGGATCAGGATGTGAAGATGCCTTTGTCTAAATGGAATGTGTATCTCAAGAATCGCATTTTCCATGCAGAATTGGGAAGCCTTTATGACAAAGGAGAACGACTTAAGGGACTTGCCACGACTTTGCTGATTCACCTTCCCCTGGCAGAAGCAGAGGATGCCCGAGAGGCTGCTGGATTATTAAAAGCAGATTTGGCCACAGCCATGGTGGGGGAATTTCCAGAATTACAAGGGATTATGGGAGCTTATTATGCGAAAGCACAGGGAATTAAAAAGCCCATTGCTCAGGCCATAAGAGAGCACTATGCACCCATGGGGCCAAACGATTTTTGTTCCAAAGAACCTTTGAGTGTTTTGATGGCGCTGAGTGATAAGCTGGATACTCTGGTAGGTTTTTTTGGCGTGGGAATTCTTCCAACCGCTTCCAAAGACCCTTATGCCTTGCGGCGGACGGCTCTTGGGATTATTCGGATTATTCTGGAAAATAAGCTGGATGTAAAGTTGTCAGATCTTTTGATGGCGGCTTATGCCCAGTATGGATTCTTTAAGAGTGCAGATCAGGAAAAGACGATGCAACAGGTGCAGGCGTTTATTCAAGATCGTCTTAAAGTTTATTTTAAACCTCTTTTTGAGCATGATCTTATCGGCGCCGTTTTGGGGGACCGTTGGGATGGAAATATTGTGCAGGCCCATGAGGAGCTCATGGCAGTGCAGGCCTTCTTGGCAGAAGAAAAAGGACAGCAGTTGCTGATGGCTTATAAGAGGGTTTCTAATATCTTAAAGCAATCGCCAGATGTGTGTGATGGGAAGATTGATCTGAATCTTTTTGAAGCCCCAGAAATAGCCTTATATGAGGTTTTGAAGAGTGTTGAGAAAGATTTGGTGTCTCGGGACTATGAGAAAATATTTACGGTTTTGGCAAGGCTGAACGCTCCTTTGAGCGAATTTTTTGATAATGTCCTTGTGCAAGTGGAGGATTCTACCTTGAGGCTTAATCGTTTAGCACTGCTGACTCTTGTGAAGAAAATATTTGAACAATCTATCAGTTTTGAGGGGCTATGAGTAAAAGGCCAAATTTGAAGCTCCATGTGAAACCCAAAGATTTGGGAGATCATGTGGCTCTTAAGCTGGTAAAATTTTTGCGGTTTCTTGCCGACACAGTTTTCAAAAAAAGATATGGCCATCGTGCCGTTGTATTGGAAACGGTGGCGGCAATCCCTGGTATGGTGGGAGGAATGCTGATCCATCTCAAATGCTTGCGATGCATTCGTGATGATGGAGGGCGTATTAAAACTCTTCTCGATGAAGCGGAGAATGAACGGATGCATTTGATGGTCTTTGTTCATATTGCGGCGCCCAACTGGTTTGAGCGGTTATTAATTATTATTGCCCAGGGAATTTTCTTTTTCTTTTACCTTATTCTGTATATATGCTCGCCCCGAATGGCCCACCGGTTTGTGGGGTATTTAGAAGAAGAAGCCGTTATCAGTTATACCCAATATTTAGAAGAAGTAGAGTCTGGGAAAATCCCCAATGATCCAGCGCCAGAAATTGCCAAAAAGTATTGGAAATTAGGGCCCAAAGCGCGTCTTTCAGATTTGATTAAAGCGGTGCGAGCGGATGAATGCAATCACAGAGATGTCAATCACGCACTTTCAGAAGGTCTATAATCTTTCACCTTTGTTGCAATTAAGACGTTGAAGGGGCCAGGGTGCTCCATGTAGTGCTTGTTGCGTTTAATTTCTTCAAAAATAGGATCATGAATTTCATCGGAGCGAACAATCTCAATGTGAAAATCGTAGTGTTGGAAAAGCTCTTTTATTGCCTCTTTAGACCACTCTTTTTTGAAGGCAGTCCATCGAATGTTCCACTGTTCCACTGTTTCTTCAGGGCTCGCATAAGGTAAGAGTGTTAATCTTTTATTTATATCGGGATAGAGTGTGGATTCTGGTTCTGGAATATAGACTTGTCCTCCCACTCTCAACATGTTGTTTAAGGTAGAGACACGATTTGTAGAAAAGAGCTTAAAGGTAGACCAATCAAAATAAATGGCAGAAAATCTTTCTTTTAGGAAACGAGAAAGAATCGTGAGTGTCATGGAATCATTAAAATCTGCGTGCAGAAAGAGAGGCATTGATCCCAAAATTTTCAAATCGACCCCCTCGTTGCTCATATGGAAAATATCGTCTCTTTCATACAACAAAGATCGGTTTGGATGACGTGTTTTATCTTCCAGACTGCTGCCCATTATAAGAAATAAAGGTTTATCCTTGGGGAGTTGTTGTTCGGCTTTGACCTTGGTTATGAAATCTTTCCACGTTGGGAAATCAACGCGTATGGAGGTTGCATTTAACCCTCCAATCAAAAAGACAACAAAGATTAGGTTCTGTGAACATTTCTACCTGAGCCAGATAAAAGTGGAAACGAAGTGA
>CAZEUR010000002.1:0-6773 GCA_964515175.1 uncultured Holosporaceae bacterium
TCCTTTGAGGATAATACGGCCTCCTTCTTCCGTTAATTCTTGGGCTTTTATATGCCCATCAATGCGGATTGTTTCATCCAAAACCTTCTCTGCTGTACCGACCGTCATGGTAACGGCTCTACCCTCAATGGAGCTTTCTTTGTTTGTGTGGATGAAGGCCTCTTTTAATTTTCCATTTATGGTAAAGCTTAACCGCTTATCCCCAAAGTTTACCCGGATCTCTTTTCCTGCGGCCACATGAAGCTCTCCTGTTATATGACCTCTGTTGGAAAAGTAAGGGGCCACAATACCCAAGAGACCTGCTTCTTTTATAGTTAAATTTCCATTGATTAAAACAGGTCCGGAGGTGTCGGGTGCATTTAAGAGGACTTGTCCATTTTCATAAAAAGCATCCCGATTTAAGGAGTTTGTTCCCATAATCACGGACCCCTCAATGGTGGCCCCATCATGATAAACGATCCCTTGGGGGTTTAAGATGTAGAGCTGCCCTTGATCGACACGGATTCTACCGGCGACTTCTGAAAGTTTTGAGCCCACCACTTCATTGATGGTTACATAGTTTGCGTTACCATGGTGAAAATCAACGGCAGCCTTTGATCCCACATCAAAGGAATCCCACAAAATATGAGTATTTTGTTGATGGGGTGTTACATCAAGGGTGTGAATGCCTTTTTGTTCAGAGCGGCTAAAATCGGCACTCCCAACGGCTAGATGTTCACCTTGAGGGAGGGTGGTAGAGGAAAAACTTTCAACTGAAAAAAATGTAAGGAAAAGTATTTCCAGAAATAGAATAGTTCCGGAAAAAATGGTTTTTAAAAGGTTAAGCGCTTTTATTATCCTCCGCCCCCTGATCTCTGTTTTTTGCTTTTAAGTTAAGTCGATTAAATCGACAAACAAAACACTATTTATTGTTTATTATATAATATTTTTTGAAAATAAGTAAATAAAGCTATTTGGAGTAAACATCTAAATTTTTTAGCAATCTTCATTAGTGTAGTCGAAATCTAAGGAGAGCCCATTGTTAAATCGGAAAGCGGCTCCGGCTTCTGAAGAGAAGATTTTATTGTGATTATTTTTCGCCATCACCTACAGACTCTGTCCATGTTGAGGCTATTCTGGATGAAGGACTTGGGTTCTGTGAACATTCTTGTTTATTGTTAGTTAAACTAACTTTGTTTTTTTAGTGTATAATATAAAAAACGTGGCCTATTTATTCTTCAAACGCGCTTCGTAAATGGGGATGGATTCAAGAATTCTTTGAATATATCCACGTGTTTCTTCGAAGGGAATGCTTTCTATCCAATCAACAACATCCACAACTTTATGGCGGGGATCTCCGAAGGTTTTAATCCATTCAAGGGCCCGGCTTTTTCCGGCATTGTATCCAGCCAGCGTTAAAACAATATTGCCATTAAATTCTCGGAGAGCCTGAGACAGATGATGAGATCCCAAAATAAGATTTACTTCAGGTTTTTGGACATAGTGTTTTTTATGGAACGGTAGTTTGAGTTTTTTGGCAAGCTCTTTAGCGGTGGCGAACATGAGCTGCATAAAACCTTGGGCTCCTTTATTACTCACAGATCGGCAATTGAAATTACTTTCTTGTCGAATAACGCTGTGAAGCAGGGCTTCCGACAGATGAGGGAGATCCAAAATCTCATGGGAAAATTCGAGCGTTGGATAAGCTTTATGAGTTAAAACAGCGGCGTTTTTTCCGACGATTTTTGCCACGAAGACGGCGAGTTGAGGCATGTTTGCCTCATGAGTAAGCTCTACTAAAGTGGGGGCGAGCTCAGGAGAGCCGGTGCGGGCGAGGTGAAGGAGCAAGGCTTCCCTCTGGTTGTTGAATCCAAAGGAGGTTAGTTGTTTTAAGGCATCCATAAGTTCGGCCTCTTGAGGCGTTGGCCGGATTTTCTCTGGCACATCCACCAAAGAAATGTCGAGATCTTTATTCAGTTTTTTCAAGGAAAGCTGACCATAAAAGACGTGGGGCCACTCAGCGCTTTTTTTGTACCACTCTTCTGCTTGTTCGGAGTGCCCTAGAGCGCTTTCTGTTTCCCCTAACCAGTAGGCTATTTTAGAGCGGCTGATGGGCGTTTTGACTTGTTGATACAGGGGCTCAAAAATTTCTTTGGCTTCCATTGGACGATTGAGGCGGCGTAAGGCAAGCCATCCTGCTAAAAACTCACCCTCCACAAAATTCACCATATCCATTTTTCCATTGGGAGAGATTTTATTTTTTGTGAGCAGTGCGTAGGCGAGATCTGGATTCCCTTCTTTAAAAGCACTCCGCGCAAAGTAGGCGCGATATTGTGCAAGTTGTTCGGGATAATCTTCTAAAATATCCTCATTGAAAAGATCCATGAAAAGATTTTTTGCTTCTTCTTTTTCTTTGTGACTGAGAAGCCATTTGAGGCGTTGAATCAAAATGCCGGGGTGAGTTTGATAGGAAGCGGGCAGATCCTTCCATTTTACTTTGAATTTTTTCTTATTGCCGAGAAGTCCTAAGACGTAGTCAATGGCCGTTTTCGAGGGTTTTGAGACGTGGGACCGCATGCGTTCAAGACCATAAAAATTTCCCTCCATCATCAGGCGAGAGAGGCGTTTCTGATTGTCTATGGGCGCAAAATAATTTTTAAATAATCCATAAAATCTTTTCTCATCCGCTGCGGTAAAATTTGTGTCATGCCAAATCTTTTTAATTTTGGGGAGGGATCGGGAAGGGGATTCATGGGCCCATAAAGCTTCTGCGTAAGATAAAGCGCCCTCTGATGTGAGAGGGGGATACTCTTCAAAATAAGCAATGATGTCTTTTTTTGGAATTCGGTTGTTAACGGATAGCTCTATTTGAGTTCGAATTTTTCGTAAACAGGGCCAATGAGGGTTAGCTTTTAGAAATTCAACCCCTTCAAAAAAATTATACCCATAGTCTTGGTACCACAGCCAAAAGACCAGTTTGCGGTCTAAAGGGCAGTCTGGGGAGGGCAGGACCGGTTCCCGACCCCGGCCGAGAGTTTTGAGGGCTTGCTGTAAATCAGTTGAGCAGGAAATTTCTTGAGGAGCTCGGAGTTGGGTAGCGCAAACCACCACAGGGAATAAAACCCAGAAACTGAGAATGTAGAGATATTTTTTCATGTTACGCTTTCTTTACTGACCCATATACAAATAGTCTGTTTTTATGAGAATCTGTGCAGTCTACCATTAACTTTATCTTTGAACAATTACTTGCTATACTCGGGGAGAGGTTTATATGAAACGCGTACCTTTTCTTTTGCTTTTTTTTGTGCTTTCCCCAGGACTGTTGATCGCGGCCGATCGTTCTTTTGTAGGAAATTTTAAAGGTTTCTACGGGGGGATGTCTTTGGCTTATGGATATAGCAGAGTGAGTGCGAATGGGGGAAGTTTTAGAGGATTTATGCCTCTCGTGGGAGGGGTAGTGGGAGGAGGGGAAGTTATTAACTCTCTCTACCTGGGGCTTGAAGCAGAAGTGGACACCATGCATTTCAACCGCAAGCAAACCAGTGGATGCCTTGAAAAGCATCAAGGATTTGGAGGGGCTTTAAGGATAGGAAAAGTTCTTCAGGATAATTTTCTATCTTATCTAAGTTTGGGCATGTCGCGCACTCATTATGAATACAGGTCCTCTTCCCTTAAGACTTCTTTTAATGCGTGGTCCTTCTCGCCAGAAATTGGCGTTGATGCTTTTGTGACGCCAAATTTCATGATTCGATCGTCCGTTCGATACGAGCGGGGAACCCGTATTTCGCAAAAAACAAATGCCCTTCATGTTACCAAAAAGCCCACCACGAGTATGGTTAAGGTTGGCTTCTTCTATAAAATCTAGATATTTCGTCTAAATTCCTATAAGAAAGTCGTATGGAACAAATTTTAACAATTACACAGCTGAATTCTAAAGGAGAAGGCGTCTCTTTGGATGTCTCGGGCCGTACGGTTTTAACATCTTTCACACTGCCAGAAGAAAAGGTACGCGTGGAGGTTCTTGCGGGTCATGAGGCGACGCATGCAGAGCTTTTGGAGATAGTGGAGGCGAGCGCCCATCGTCAAGCGCCCCCCTGTCCCTATTTTGGTACTTGCGGAGGATGTCAGCTTCAGCACATGACCCCTGAATTTTATGCTCAGTTTAAGAAAAATCAGGTTATTGAGGCTCTGCGTCAGAATGGAGTCGATGTGTCCGTGGAGGATCCTGTTATTTTGCCTCCCCATTTACGGCGACGGATTAATTTTAAGGCCCAGAAAGTGAAGGGAAAAGTTTTGTTGGGCTACCACCAGCGACGAAGCCATAAAGTTTTGGATATTGATGCTTGTCCTTTGTTGCTTCCTGAGTTAGATGCCCTTATGAATCCTCTGAGAGATGTTTTGGGGCTTGTACTGCTGTCCATGGAGGAGGTGAATTTATTTTTAACACGGGCAGATAACGGAATTGATCTGGTTATTGATTTCAAGCAGGGGAAAACGTTAACACCAGAAATATACCAAAGATTCACGGAATTTGGACAAGACAATGGGATTATCCGAATGATGATGGGGGAGGAGCTCCTCTTTCAAAGAGAGGAACCTTTTGTGGAGTTTTCGGGGCATAGAGTCAGAATTCCCCCGAACCCTTTTCTTCAAACAAGCAAGGAGGCGGAAAATTTGTTGGTGGCGCATGTTTTGCAAAATCTTGCCCCTTCTTCAAAACGCATAGCGGACCTTTTTTGCGGCCTTGGGACCTTCAGCGTTCCCCTTGCAGCCCATGGGGCAGTGGATGCTTATGAAAGCAATAAAAAAGCCATCCATTATTTAAATTATAGCCAATCAAAAAATCCATGCGCTCATAAGTTGCAAGGGATTCAGCGGGATCTTTTTGTGTATCCCTTAACGCCGAAGGAACTCGATTCTTATGATGTGGTGGTATTGGATCCGCCGCGGGCTGGGGCCCCAGCCCAAGTGAAAAGCTTGGTGGAATCCAATGTTCGCCAGGTAATTATGGTATCGTGCAACGCCCAAAGCTTTGCGCGGGACGCAAGGATTTTGAGCAAAGGGGGATTCGTGCCAACCAGCATTCATTTGGTGGATCAGTTTCTATGGACGCCACACATGGAAATGGTTGCCCGGTTTACGAGGCCGAGCCCATAAAACACCTATTATAGCCGACATCTTAGACGTCGCGTCTACTTACCTACGATCGCCTAAGAAACGCATCAACAAGACAAACAAGTTAATGAAGTCCAGGTACAAGGCCAGCGCTCCCATGATCGCTTTTTTAGAGCGCACCTCGCTGGAATCATGTTCCCAATAAATCTCTTTCACCCGCTGAGTGTCATAGGCGGTAAGTCCCGTAAACACGAGCACCCCAAGAACAGAGATGACAAACTCCATGGCAGAGCTTTTAAAGAAGAGGTTTGCTAAGGACGCAATGACAATCCCAATGAGGGCCATAAATAGGAATGACCCAAGGCCAGAAAGATCCTTTTTTGTCACATACCCATAAAGGCTCATGGTTCCAAAGGTGGCGGACGTAATGAGGAACACCCGTGCGGTGCTGGCCCCCGTATAAAGAAGGAACAGCGAGGACAGGCTCAGCCCCATGAGAGCTGAATACCCCCAAAAGATTAGCTGTGCGGTGGATGCCATAAGGTTTTGAATCCGAAAGGACAAGAAAAGCACAAGACCAATCTGAGCGAGGGATAAAAGTAAAGTTACCCCGCTGGCTCCCCATTGACCGGCTGCATTTTGAGTGAACAAAACATTTTGCAGCTCAGGGCTTTGAGTCACCAAAAAGGCGAGCGCCCCTGTGATGCTAAGGCCTACAAACATATAAGCGTATACTTTCAGCATATAAGACCGCAACCCCTGATCGATTGAGGTGGATGTGGTGTATTGATCAATTATTTTATGACGAGAATTTGACATATTTAAAGTCTCCTTTGTTCGTTAACTTCTGACATAGATTATAGTGAAGTCCTTATAAAAAGCAAGAATGGGAAATTTAAATAAAAATGTTGACAGTCTCAAATTCCATCAGATATGGTGTTAATAGAGAAGAAAAAAAATAAACAGGTTTTGGAGGCAGTAAAATGAAGTTAAAAGTTTTTTCAGTTTTAGTATTAATGGCGTGGGGCGCTGATGCAGCTTTGGTAACAGGGGCGAGGGGTAAGGTCTTGGTTGATGCTGAGGGGAACGCTCTGGCGGGTCGAGGGGACTTTATGTCTCAATTAAATGGGCTCGGTGAAGGACCCAACAGATGGACAAACGGACAGGTTAGGGATTTTTTTGATATGTCTGCGGCTGACAGAGTCGCGTACCTGAACGATCATCCAGGATTGGCGGGAGTTGATTATGGTTTGCTTGGACCTACGGCGCATCAGTTGGAAGGTGGCCGCAGAGCCTTAGCAGTTATAACGGCACGCCGTGAGAAAGTCCAACGAGCCGTAGAGTTTGCGAGAAAGATCAAGGCGGGAAAGCAGCAACGTGATGAACAACTCGCAAGAGCGGCTGCGGAGGGACTGAGTGATCTTAAGAACAAAAATGAAATGTTGAGCCATGAACTTAGTGATGAAGCTGTACGGCGCATGAGAGAGCAAGAGCAAGCGAAAGAACGTAGAAGTTTTTTGCTAGCTAATAAGCTGACCAATGCTCAGATAAAAGCAGAAAACAATCGTAAAGAACTTGCTGAAAAGCGTAAAGAACTTGCTGAAAAGCTGACCAATGCTCAGAAAAAAGCAGAAAACAATCGTAAAGAACTTGCTGAAAAGCGTAAAGAACTTGCTGAA
>CAZEUR010000002.1:6873-9529 GCA_964515175.1 uncultured Holosporaceae bacterium
AAGCGGAAGCGTTTGGCACTGGAGAGGGAGCAGACCAGTCTTGAGTCTCAGATCCACCATCTGGCAAGTCAACTTCATGCTGCGAATGTAGATGAGCAAGCTGTGGATCAGCAAGCTGTGGATCAGCAAGCTGTGATTGATGCCAAAATGATGAAGTTAAAAGGTAGACTAGAGCTTATTAAGGAAAGAATGAATGAATGGAGCTCCGATAGTGTTGAGTCTAATGATAATTAGTCGGAATTGAAACATCAGAGTTTCTGTACACTAGAATATAAACTAGCAAAAAGGGTCGGGAAACCGGCCCTTTTTTATTGGGATAAACTATCCTTGTAAATCTGGAGTTGCGCACCATAATTGCAAGGATGATTTGATCAAAAGAAAGCGGGATTCCACGCCCCTTCGGGGCTCTGGATGACACAGTTTTTTTGAGGAGAGGTCTCTCCTATTTTTTCTAAATTGAGAATTGCTGCCCCGTATCACGGGGCTCTGGATGACGAAAAAGGTATGAGGTCACTTTCCCCTTGCCACAGATTCCCGTACCAGGTATGAATCCTTTGCGAGGCAATTATGTGCGGAATGACGGGATTTTGGGACTTAAAGGGGCGCTCTGAAGAGAGTCAGCTGAGGGGTCTTGCTGAACGTATGGCTGTTTTCCTAGAGTCTCGAGGGCCCGATGGCCAAGGCGTTTGGGTAGACAAGACTCAAGGGATTGCACTTGCGCACCGCAGGCTCGCTATTATTGACCTCACCCCCACAGGACATCAGCCCATGATCTCAGGATCTGGTCGGTATGTGATGACCTATGTGGGGGAAGTGTATAATTTCCCAGAACTTCGAGAAGATCTAATCCAAAAAGGCGCAACATTCAAAGGAACTTCTGATACGGAAGTGATGTTGGCGGCCATTGAGGAGTATGGCCTCCAAGAGGCTGTGCAAAAGTTTTTGGGCATGTTTGCGTTTGCTCTATGGGACACTCGCGAAAAATCTTTATTTCTGGTGCGGGATCGCCTGGGGGTGAAGCCCCTCTATTGGGGTCTTCATAAGGGAATTTTCTTTTTTGGGTCCCAGCTTAAAAGTTTTCGGGGGCATCCGGCCTTTGCGCCGTCTTTGGATAAGCAAGCTTTGGGGCTCTATTTCCGATACAATTACATTCCAGCGCCCCACACAATTTTTGAAGATTTCCACAAATTAAAACCGGGTCATATTTTAAGGGTAGATAGGGCAGGCAAGATTGATATCACGCCTTATTGGCAGCTGTCCGAGGTTTTGAAAACAAGACCTCGAGACTCGGAATCTTTGGAAGATTTGGAAAAAGATTTAGAGGATCTTTTAAAGGATTCAGTTCAAAAGCGGATGATTTCGGACGTGCCTTTGGGATGTTTTTTGTCAGGGGGAGCCGATAGCTCCCTGGTGGCGGCGCTTATGCAAGGGACATCTGAACGCCCCATTAAAACCTTTTCCATTGGATTTACAGAAGAGGCTTATAATGAAGCGCCCTATGCGCGGCGAATCGCCACACATTTGGGCACGGATCATCAAGAATTTTATGTAACTCCCAAAGATTGCCAAAAGGTTATCCCCACAATTCCTGATTGGTGCGATGAACCCTTTGCGGATGCTTCTCAGATCCCCACCTATTTGGTATGTAAATTAGCCAAAAATCAGGTAACAGTCGCTCTTTCAGGGGATGGGGGAGATGAGCTTTTTGGAGGGTACAACCGATATAAAATTGCAGAAACGCTGTGGGCGCGACTTCAGGATTGGCCCTTGTCTGTGCGGAAAGGCATGGGGCAGAGCGTGAGTGCCCTATCCCCTTTCTTAGGGAAGCTGTTGACGAAAACAACCGCTTACTCGGATGCGGGAAACAAGCTCGATAAATTTGGCAAAGTTCTCAAGTCTGAATCCCCCGAAGATTTTTATAGGCAGTTGGTTTCCCATTGGTCAGATCCCGCAGTTTTAATCAAAGGGATGGGGACGTTACAAGACCCAACACTGGACCCCTATTTTGGAGAGTCATCCCTCACATTTACCGAAAAAATGCAATGGGCCGATATGATGACGTATTTGCCCGATGATATCCTTACAAAAGTGGATCGGGCCAGCATGGCCGTGAGCTTAGAAGCCAGAGAACCCTTGCTGGATCATCGATTGGTGGAGTTTGCCTGGCAACGGATTCCCGGGCACTATAAAATCCATGAGGGCCAAACGAAATATATTTTGCGGCGTATTTTGTTTAAATACGTGCCCAAACCTTACTTTGATCGACCCAAACAAGGATTTGGAATTCCCTTAGGCACCTGGCTAAAGACAGATCTAAAAGAATGGGCCGAAGATCTCCTTTCGTCCGAGCTGATAAATCGCCAAGGGATTCTGAATGGGGATCCCATAAAGGCGGCTTGGCAGAGCCATCTACAAGGACGCGCCCATAATCAATATGATTTGTGGGGTGTTCTCATGTTCCAATCCTGGCTTGCAGCACAGGCCTAGTCTTTTGAGCCATTGACGTCGTCATTTCGTCACTCGCGTAGTTGCACCTACGCGTCGTTCCTCATTCCTAGTTCTGACTCAAAACTCTAGGCCTGTTTTTGTTATTAGTCTTTAAGCCATTGACGTCGTCATTTCGTCACTCGCGTAGTTGCACCTACGCGTCGTTCCT
>CAZEUR010000002.1:9629-57809 GCA_964515175.1 uncultured Holosporaceae bacterium
AGCCATTGACGTCGTCATTTCGTCACTCGCGTAGTTGCACCTACGCGTCGTTCCTCATTCCTAGTTCTGACTCAAAACTCTAGGCCTGTTTTTGTTATTAGTCTTTAAGCCATTGACGTTGTCATTTCGTCACCCGCGTAGTTGCCGTACGATGCGCTCCTTGCCCCCACTCTTCGTAAAAATTCTCGTCTAGCTGAAGCGTTTGGATGCATTCCAAGTCCGAGTTTGGAAAGAACCTTGTGGCATAAATTCAGGCTTCTTCAGGGTGATAATGAAGGAGAGGCACTTCAATCTTTTGAGAAAATTCTTCAAGGCAAAGAATAGGAAACTTGTTTGCAAGGTCTAACAAAACTTTGTCCCCCGTGACAAGATAATCTGCTTTGCTTTTTAAAAGGGTTTCTAAAATCCAAGAGTCTGTCGGATCTTTTTCAAGGGGGACAGAAATAACGGTTACGTCAACGACTTCTGTGAAAAAAGAAAGAAGGACTATGTAAGTTTGAATCTCTTCTTCAGTCCACTTAATCCGTTTTTTTATTTTGGGATAAGTTAAAACGCGCTCAATTTCTTTCAGAATAATATTTGAAGTTATGAGGGAGATTTTTTCTTCTTTCCATAATTTCAATATATGGCCTGCCTTGCTATTGGGAAGAAGAAGGCCAGAAATCCAGATGTTTGTATCAAGAACAACACGCACTTATTTTTTCCGGGAATTTTTAAGAGCTTCTTTTATCTCACTTTCTGCCACCGTTGCGGAAGATCCTTTGTAGGACTCCTCGAGCTCACGTGTAAGCTGATCAAATAATTTTCTAAATCGTTTTATTTTCTCAAAGAGCTCTACATCAATAATGGCTGCAATAGGTTTCCCCGCTTTGTTGATGAGGAGAGAATCATGACGGTACTTAACCTCATTTAAAAGCTCTCCAAAATTTTTTCTAAAGTCCATGGCAGATATTTCGCGAATCATCATAATTACCCTAATTATATCAATTGTATTAATTATATCTTGTGAGAGGGAGGCGTCAACCACATTTTTGTTGCTTTTCCTTAGAAAAAAAAGGAAAGCCGGAGACCCTAAATTCCAGGCTCAAAACCCTTGCTTAAAAGGGAGGGGGGGCTTATAATTGACGCATCTTAAAGAGGATCGTCTGGAAAGGTATCTGTATGAAGCTGGTGGTGGAAAAATCTCTTTTGTTGAAGGCCTTGTCTCACGCTCAAGGGATTGTGGAGCGTCGGGCGGTGTCGCCTATTTTATCGAATGTATTGCTGAAAGCGGAAGACGATAAGTTGGTCATTACGGCCACAGACCTGGATGTATCCATTGTGGAATCCTTGCCGGCCACCGTAGAAAAGGGTGGGGCGACCACAGTTTCTGCCCATACCTTTTACGATGTGGTTCGAAAGTTACCGGAAGGCTCTGAAATTGAGCTTTCGGAGAAAGTGGAAAACTCTCAGCTTGTTATCAGGTGTGGCAAATCAAAATTTAATTTACCGGTTTTGTCCGCCAAAGATTTTACCAATTTGAAGACCTCTGATTTGCCTCATCACTTCAAGCTGAAGACGGCAGAGCTCAGAGATCTTATTAATCATACACGTTTTGCCATTTCGACTGAAGAAACCCGCTACTATTTAAATGGAATTTATTTGCATACCTGTACTCATGAGGGAGATCTGGTGTTGCGGGCAGTATCTACCGATGGGCATCGTTTAGCACTTGCGGATGTTTTGGAGCCAGAGGGCGCGGCCGGTATGCCCGATGTGATTGTGCCCCGTAAAGCCATTTTAGAGCTTTCGAAGCTTCTGGAAGGCGTGGATTTGGATGTGGGGGTTGCCCTGTCCTTGACGCAAATTACTTTTTCAGTGGGGCGTATTTTGTTGGCCTCCCGCTTGATTGATGGGACGTTCCCCGACTATGAAAAAGTCATTCCAAGCTCCAACCCTCACATGTTGACTGTGAACTGTAAAAAGTTTGCGGAGGCGGTGGATCGAGTATCCACCATTACCAGCGAGAAGTCTCGGGGGGTGAAGATTACCCTGGAGCCTCAGAAGATTATTATTTCGGCGTCCAGTGCTGACCAAGGTATGGGAACAGAAGAGCTAGATGCCACTTATAATGGGAAACGTCTCATTATGGGCTTTAATGCGCGTTACCTTTTGGATGTGGCTCAGCAGGTATCTGGTGAGAATATGGTGTTTTGGTTGTCTGACGAAAACTCTCCCACCATTATCAAAGGGGGGGCAGAAGAGAACACGCTTTATGTGTTGATGCCCATGCGTCTGTGAGGCTTTCTCCGTCCGTTTCTTTGGGGGCTCTTTGTATGCAAGAAACCGCTTCTTGTTGGATCAAAAATCTCATGCTTCAAAATTTTCGAGGATATGATGCCTTTTGTTTAGAGACGGATCGTCGCTCCGTTGTCCTAACGGGTCAAAATGGAGCTGGTAAAACAAATATTTTAGAGGCGCTTTCTCTTCTTATGCCAGGAAAAGGATTACGACGTGCGAAGCCGCAAGATTTTGCGAGGGTAGGAAGTGGCTCCCAGAATTGGTCTGTTTCTGTTACAATGAACGTGAACCATGAGGATGTCCATGTTGGGACAGGGGTTCAGTCTTTGACGGCATCTGGTGAAGAGCGACGGATTGTAAAGATCAACCATGCGGTGAGCCCGCAGGTGGCCCTTTCAGAGTGGGTGAGTGTTTTTTGGCAAACTCCCCAGATGGATCGTCTTTTTGACGAAGGCATGGGGGTGCAACGGAAGTTTTTGGATCGGTTGGTGACAACTTTTTTTCCGGAACATTCTCAGCACCTGTATCGATATGAGCATGCTTTGCGGGAAAGATCTCGTCTTTTAAAAGAAGGGACATCAGAGATAAAGTGGGTGGAGATTTTAGAGGCGACTCTGGCTCAGGAAGCTTTTGCTATTTTATCCCTGCGGCATGTTTTTTTGAAAGAATTGAATCCTTTGTGTAAGATGGGCGTCACTAAGTTTCCGAGTGTGGAGATTTCTCTTGTAGGAGAATTGGAAAACTGGGCAGAAACCATGTCTTCGTTGGACGCAGAGGAAAAGTTCCAGAGGAGCTTGCAAGAAAGCAGAGCCTACGATGCCCAATTTGGGGGCGCAAAAGTGGGGCCTCATCAAACTCAGGTGAAAGTATGGCACGAGAGTGTGGGTCAGTTTGCAGAGTTGTGCTCCACAGGAGAACAGAAAGCTTTATTATTGGGAATTTTGCTGGCAAACTGCCGATTGCATATGGGGCATCACCAAAGGCGGCCTCTGCTATTGTTGGATGAAGTGGTAGCCCACCTGGATGACCTGCGTCGAGAAAGCTTGTTTGAAGAAATTGAGAATTTGGGAATTCAAGCGTGGTTCACAGGAACAGATGAGTCAGTTTTTTTAGCCTTAGGTGAAAAGGCGCAATTTTTTAATATTCACCGGGCCAAGTTAATGCCCAAAATTGTAAACTAGAAAGAGATAAAAAATTATGACATCGGCTACAGATAATTACGGAGCCTCCTCCATTAAAGTCTTAAAGGGACTCGATGCTGTACGCAAGCGTCCTGGCATGTATATCGGAGATACGGATGATGGATCAGGACTCCATCATATGGTCTATGAAGTGGTGGATAATGCCATTGATGAAGCGCTTGCAGGACACTGTGATAATGTGCGCGTTACCTTGAATGAAGATGGATCTGTGACCGTATCAGATAACGGACGGGGAATTCCAGTGGATATTCACCCAGAAGAAGGCGTGTCTGCGGCGCAAGTCATCATGACGCAACTCCATGCGGGAGGAAAATTCGACCAAAATTCTTACAAAGTATCGGGAGGACTCCACGGCGTGGGAGTATCCGTTGTGAATGCTCTTTCAGAACACCTAAAGCTTCGCATCTGGAGAAATGGACAAGAATATGCCATGGATTTCCGTCACGGAGAGCCAGTTGGGCCTTTGAAAGAAGTGGGACCTGGAGAGGGACGCAAGGGAACAGAGGTGACCTTTTTGCCTTCGAAAGAAACCTTTACCAAAGTTGATTTTGATCTGGCGACTTTAGAGCATCGTTTGCGAGAGTTGGCCTTTTTAAACTCAGGGGTGCGCATTACACTCACTGACAAGCGGCAAGCCGAACCAAAGGAATTGGAGCTTTACTATGAAGGGGGAATTCAAGTGTTTGTGGAGTATTTGGATCGCCACAAAACAGCCCTTCACCAGCCTGTTATTTATATAAAAGGGGAGCGGGATGGCATCACAGTGGAAGCAGCTCTTGAATGGAATGATACGTACCACGAAACCATGCTCTGTTTCACAAACAATATTCCTCAAAAAGATGGGGGAACTCACTTGGCAGGATTTCGGGCAGCTTTAACACGTATTGTGAATAATTACTCTCAAGAAATGGGTGTTGCCAAGAAAGAAAAAGTTTCTTTGGTGGGGGATGATGCGCGCGAGGGACTCACCTGTGTTTTGTCGGTGAAAGTGCCTGACCCAAAATTTTCTTCTCAAACAAAAGAAAAATTGGTGTCTTCCGAAGTGCGGCCTGTGGTGGAAGGATTTGTGAGTGATAAACTTTCTCAGTGGTTTGAGGAAAATCCGTCAGATGCCAAGATCGTCATGGGGAAAATTGTGGAAGCAGCTTCTGCCCGTGAGGCAGCTCGAAAGGCCCGCGAACTTACCCGTCGCAAAAGCGTTTTGGATATTAACTCACTGCCTGGAAAATTGGCAGACTGTCAGGAAAAAGATCCAGCCCTGAGTGAGGTTTTTATCGTAGAGGGAGACTCTGCGGGAGGAAATGCAAAACAAGGGCGAAACCGGAAGAATCAGGCGATCCTTCCCATTCGAGGAAAAATTTTGAATGTGGAGCGGACACGCTTTGATCGTATGTTGGGATCTGAGCAGATTGGGACATTGATTTCAGCGCTAGGCACAAGTATTGGGCCCATCGAATTTAACATTGAAAAACTTCGGTATCATAAAATCATTATTATGACGGACGCCGATGTGGATGGAAGCCACATTCGAACCTTGCTACTTACCTTCTTTTACCGGCAGATGCCTGCCATTATTGAGCGTGGATATTTGTACATTGCGCAGCCACCTCTCTATAAGGTGAAAAAAGGACAGTCAGAATTATACTTGAAAGATGATGCTGCCCTTGAGGATTATCTGATTTCAGAAGGGGTTGGGCATGCGACCCTTGTGGCAGGAGATGGCAGTCACCGAGCAGGTCTTGACCTGAAGGCATTTGTGGAAGAAGCGGCGCAGATTAAGCGTGCTCTTGACAAGCTGAATGCAAAATTAAATGGTATTTCTATTCTGGAACAGGCCGCTATTTTAGGGCTTTTGGATTTCAAACAACTGGAAGATGGGAAATATAAACAGGATCAAGCCTCTCTGCTCGCAAAAAGATTGAACGAGATTCATGGCTATAAACCCGCTGACCTTTGGAGTGGAAAAATAACAGAAGAGGGGGATATCCTTCTCAAGCGGACTCAGGAAGAAATCCCGGAACGCTTCGTTCTTCCTTGCTTCCTCACGCATTTCCCTGAAGCCCGTCAAGTGGCAGCCAAAGGAAAAGCCTTGGAAGCTTATCAGCATCCAGCTCTTTTGAAATTTAAGGAGCGGGAATCAAGAGTTTTGGGTCCTTGTGATTTAATACAATTTATTCTTGAAGATGGGCGACGGGGCATGACCATTCAGCGTTATAAAGGGTTGGGAGAAATGAATGCGGACCAATTGTGGGAAACAACTCTTGATCCTGAAGCAAGGTCGTTGTTGCAGGTTCATGTGACTCATGTGGATGAAGCCAACGATATTTTTGCCATTCTCATGGGAGAAGCGGTGGAGCCTCGACGTGATTTCATTCAAGAAAATGCCTTGAATGTTCAAAACTTGGATGCATAATAGTTATGGCAAAAAAAGAAGCTCCTAAGGCGCCCGCAAAAATTAAAGATCTGCGTTCAAAGATCTTAAAGTGGATTTTGATCTTAGGCGTTTGGGGATTCATTGGTCTTGCGGCCATCATTGGCTGGTATGCTTATGACTTACCAGATATTCAAAACCTAGATACAAAAACACGTCAATCCAGCATGGTTTTTCTGACGCGAGATTACCATGAGATTGCCTTGCAAGGAGATTTGTATGGCGAAACCATTACCGTTAAAGATGTTCCAAAGGCTCTTATTAATGCGCTGCTTGCCACAGAAGATCGGACCTTCTTTCAACACTGTGGGATTGATTGGAAAGGACTTGCGCGTGCCTTTGTAAAAAACCTAGTGGCAGGGGGATATGTGCAGGGAGGCAGTACCATTACCCAGCAGTTGGCCAAAAATTTGTTCTTGTCTCCTGATCGGTCCATCTCGCGAAAAATGCGAGAGTTTTTGCTAGCTCTCTGGCTTGAGCATCACTTTACCAAGGAACAGATTCTGAATATTTATTTGAATCGGGTTTATTTAGGTAATCGGACTTTTGGGGTGGATGCGGCAGCACAGCAGTATTTTGGGAAGCTCGTGTCTCATCTGAATACGGCGGAATGCGCGGTGATCGTAGGGCTTTTGAAGGCGCCCACCCGCTTTGGTCGAAATGACGATTTACTCCGAGATCGAGCGCAAATTGTTTTGAACAATATGCTGGAAGAAAAATATCTGACAGAAGAAAAATATAAACGAGCCTCCGAGATTTTGAAGACCATGAAGTTCCATAAAAATCCTTATGGAAACAACCATCGGTATTTCACGGATTGGATCTCTTCCGAAGTGGAAAAGTTGGTGGACAAAAGACAAGATCTGATTGTGGTGACAACCTTAGATTTACCTCTGCAAAATACAGCGACACAAGTTCTTCGGGCACGACTGGCGACTATTCGAGAGGATTCCCATGTGGAGGAAGGGGCTTTTGTGGCTATGGGGTATGACGGGGCTGTGCGTGCCATGATTGGGGGCAAGAACTATAATAGCAGCCAATTTAACGTGGCAGTCCAAGCAAGACGGCAGCCAGGATCTGTGGCTAAGATGATGGTGTTCTTGGCAGCCATTGAATTGGGCTACGATATGAACATGATGATTTCTGACAAGCCTTATCGCAATAAGAACTGGACCGTTCATGACTACAAATGGGATACAAAGGGAGAAATAACTCTTAAGGATGCTCTTGTGTATTCTGTAAATACGGCAACTGTGCGTTTGGCTCAGAAAGTAGGCGTGAAGAAAATTATTGAGGTGACGGAGCGCCTTGGCTTTCAGGACAAGCCTCAGGCAAATCTTACCATTTCCTTGGGGACATCAGAGTCCAATCTTTTGGAATTGGTGAAAGTAATGGGCGTTGTGGCAAGGCGTGGTGTGGCTGTGAAGCCTTATGGAATTCTGGAAATTCGAACATCTTCTGGAAAAGTTCTCTATAAACGCAATGAAGAGGCGGCCAAAGCGGAAGAGGTGCGTGAGTTTGATGAGTCAGTTATGGAAGAGATGGACCGTCTCTTAGAATTAACAGTGGAAGAGGGCCGCGGAAAGAATGCTCAGATTGCCGGTAAAAAACCACGAGGAAAAACGGGCACCAGCCAAGACTTTAGAGATGCTTGGTTTGTGGGGTACACGGACGACATCGTTGCCGGGGTATGGCTCGGCAATCCTGACAATTCTTCCATGAATAAGGTTGCGGGTGGGAATTTTCCTGCTAAAATCTGGTCAGAGATTTTGAGGACCCAAAAGTCACAGGAGTAAGACATGGCAAAGCTTTATTTTTATTATTCGGCAATGAATGCAGGAAAAACAACCACTCTTTTGCAGTCGGATTATAACTATAAAGAACGGGGAATGAAGACGCTGCTGTTTATCCCCGTCATCGATGATCGGTACAAAAAGGGCACTATTACATCCCGCATTGGGTTGTCTTCAAAAGCAAAAGCCTTTGGGCCTGATTTTGACTTTTTGGATTTTGTGCAGAAAGAAGCCAAAAAAAGCCCTGAAAAGATTAAGTGCATTTTGGTGGATGAGGCCCAGTTCTTGAAGAAAGAACAGGTGGAGCAACTGAGCGATGTGGCAGATCTTTTAGGTATTCCCGTGCTGACCTATGGACTCCGCACAGACTTTTTAGGGGAACCTTTTGAAGGCAGTAAATACCTGCTCGCTTGGGCGGAAGAAATTAATGAAATAAAAACCATCTGTCATTGTGGGCGTAAAGCCACCATGAATGCCCGGATCGACTCTAAAGGAAAGCAAGTGCGCAAAGGCGAGCAAATCGCCATCGGTGGAAATGATCTTTATATTTCTTTGTGTCACAAACATTTCAAAGATGGGAATGTGGGGGGAAAGACTAAGATGGTGGAGGAAGAGTCTCTAAAGGTATTTGCTTAGAATATATATCTATAGTAAGGGAGTTTAAATATGAACAGCAAGGATCCTAAAAAACTTTTTCAAGAAAATTTAAGATTATTTCAAGAAAATTTAAGATTAATAGAGGAGATGTTTATTCTGCCTCAATCCTCTGATTACCAAAGAACTATTCAATTAGGTAAAGAAAAATTAAATAGGATTTCCGAAAAAGATGGTCAATATGCAATTTGTTGCGATGAAGAAATAAAGCTTCTGGATGAAGTTGAGGAAAAGGGAAAAAGGGTAAAAAAGGCCTCTTCAACGAATGAAGAAAAAGAAAAATTATTTGAAGATCTTCAAAAATTAAAAAGTAAAATTAAAAAAGAAAACATGCAGAAGGACCGCAGCTGGTTTTATAACGATCGCAATGACGATGGAGAGTGAAGGCCACCTTGCTCCACAGTGCCCTGAATGATATAATCGCCTCATGCATAAAGTGTCTTCCACGCCCGCGCTGGATTTGAGCGTTTTTAAACTTCTGCGTACATATTTATGGCCAAAGGGCAATGGAGGCATTAAGGTCACCGTCTGCTTTTCTGTTCTTTTTATTTTAACTTCTAAAATCTGTGCCATTTGGACGCCACTTTTTTATCGGGAGGCAGTGAATGCGCTTAGTTTAAATCCCCGAGATTTTAGTTATTTGGTTCTGGCGTCCCTTGGGGCATATGGATTGACGCGGGTTCTATCCGTAGGGCTTTTGGAGCTGAAAGATTTCTTTTTCGCGCGCGTTGAACAGCGAGCCGTTCGGCTTGTATCCATCCGAGTTTTTGAACACCTGAGTGCGCTCAGTCTTCGCTTTCATTTGGATCGACAAACGGGGAGTGTAACGCGCAGTTTGGAAAAGGGAAGTCGGGCTATTGAAACATTCCTGAAATTTTCAACATTCACCATTGTGCCTTTGTTCATAGAGCTTACCCTTGTGTTAGGAACGATTCTTTATCTGTATGGAGGGATTTTAATGGCAATGATTGCCACAGTGGTCGTTGTCTACACGGTTTATACATTGAAGGTAACTCAGTGGCGAGCGGCCTTTGTTCGGCAAAAAAATCAGGAAGACACACAGTGTAATCACCGCGCTGTAGAAAGTCTTTTGAATTATGAAACGGTCAAATATTTTGGGAATGAGAAGCTAGAGCTTAAACGATTTGATAAGGCTCAACAAGCTTATGAAGAGGCCGCCATTAAAGATAAGAGAGGTCTTGCTCTTTTGAATGCAGGGCAGGGTCTTATAGTATCCTTGGGGCTTGTGGGAACCCTTTGCTTCATGGGGAATAAGATCATGGAAGGGCAGATGACCGTGGGAGATCTGGTCCTGGTGAATGTCTATTTTGCGCAACTTTATCAACCCCTCAATATGTTGGGTTGGGCTTATCGTGAGATTAAGAGATCTCTTTTAGAGATGCAAGAAATGATCGATCTTTTGGGGGCGCCCGTGGAGATTTCAGATAGAGTAAGGGCAAAGGTTTTAAGTGGACGTGATACGACGGTTGTCTTTGACAATGTATCCTTTGCTTATAATGAAAACAGGCCCATTTTAAAAAATATTTCCTTTGAGGTTCCGGCGCATCATAAGGTGGCTATTGTAGGTCCCAGTGGATCCGGAAAATCTACGCTCGCGAAATTGCTTTTTCGATTCTATGACGTGACGGGAGGAAGGATTTCTGTTGGGGGGCAAGATATTAGGGACGTGACCCAATCCAGTCTCCGGAAGTTAATAGGTGTTGTGCCTCAGGATATGGTTCTCTTTAATGAAAGCATTTCTTATAACGTGGGATATGGAGATCCAAAAGCTTCCAAACAGGAAATTGAATGGGCCGTTAAGGGGGCAAACCTAAAGACTTTTATAGCGCAGCTTCCAGAGGGCTTAGAGACGATCGTGGGAGAGAGGGGACTCAAGGTTTCAGGGGGTGAAAAGCAGCGGATTGCCATTGCGCGAACCCTTTTGAAAAAACCAAAGATTTTCCTCTTTGACGAGGCAACTTCTTCGTTGGATAGTAAAACGGAAAAAAATATTCAGGAGAATCTGAATAATATTTCAAAAAAGCAGACCACGATTCTAATTGCGCATCGGTTGTCCACAGTTGTGGATGCGGATCAAATTTTGGTTCTTGATCGTGGGGAAATTGTGGAGCGGGGATCCCATGAGATCTTGCTGAAAAAGAAAGGAATTTATGCGGAGATGTGGGCCCGTCAGCATAAGAAGCAATCATGAAGCGGGAAAAAATTCTTGTCTATGTGGGGGAGGATTTATTGGGAGATGCGATCCTCATGATCAGTTTTTGTCCCGCACTTGGAGTTATTTTTTCTCGGATTTTAAGCGGTTGAGAAAGACCTTCTTTTCTCATGTTTCATCACAGCTTTTGCATCTCTTGTCAGCAGTAACGCCTGTTAATAATTTAAAGAAATTTTCGGTGACATTGGATAAAAAATATAGGGATGACGTGAAAAAACTGTTTCCAAAGAATCAGGTTTATATTGGGCTGTTGATAGGGGCAGGACAACCGGAAAGGCGATGGCCCATTGAAAACTTTATTCAAGTGGCGCAAAATAGATTGAGAAAAATCGTATTCCCGTTTTTATTTTTGGCCCTCAGGAGGCTGTATGGTGGGAAACATTGCGCGAAAAAGTTCCAGAAGCGCTTTTTCCTTTGCAGGAATACACTCACTTAACGGAATCTCCCTTGTATACGACTGCCATTGGAAATCCTATGCCCTGTACAGTGGCCAGTGATTCGGGAGGGGGCATCTTTTGGGGATTTCAAAGACACCTCTCATTAGCCTTTTTGCGCGGGATTCTTATGAGAAAGTGAAACCTTTGTCCGAGAATCTGACCCTCCTCTTTGAAGTCCCCCGAATGTCGGATTTATCGGTGGAGAAGGTTTTGGAAGCGGTGGTGAGATAGGGCTGGCTTTCTTATTAAGGGGCGCATTTCTAGCTCAAAAAAGGACAAATTTTGGGCTATAAAAGAGATTTTATAGCTCAGAGGACATAGCTGCTGCAAAAGGGACTGTGTCATAGTTCACGATGGCATGTGTTTCCAAGATGAACTATACACAGGAGGGGCTACGGCCTTAGCAAATAAGGCTTCAAAAACTGGCCTGTGTAGCTTTTTGGAACTTTGACGATCTCTTCAGGCGTTCCTTGGGCGACGATTTGACCACCCTTGGCACCCCCTTCGGGACCAATGTCTATAATCCAATCGGCGGTTTTGATGACTTCTAGGTTATGCTCGATAACAATCACCGTGTTGCCCTGATCTACGATGGTGTGGAGAACCTCCAGAAGTTTCCGGATGTCTTCAAAATGGAGACCAGTGGTGGGTTCATCCAGGATGTAGAGGGTGCGGCCTGTGGGGCGCTTGGAGAGCTCTTTGGAGAGCTTGACTCGTTGTGCCTCACCTCCGGATAAAGTTGTGGCGCGTTGGCCGATGTGGATGTATCCAAGGCCTACTTTTTGAAGGGTTTTAAGTTTGTCATGAATTGCGGGGACTGCATGAAAAAAATCGGTGCCCTCATCCACTGTCATATCTAAAATGTCCGCAATGGATTTGTCTTTGAATTTGATTTCAAGAGTTTCGCGATTATATCTTTTTTCTTTGCATTGATCGCAGGGAACGTAGACATCCGGCAAAAAGTGCATTTCGATTTTGGTGACGCCGTCGCCTTGGCATGCCTCACATCGTCCGCCTTTTACGTTAAAGGAGAATCGCCCAGCCGTGTAGCCCCGAGCTTTGGCTTCCGGGAGTTTGGCGAACCATTCTCGGATGGGGGTAAAGATACCCGTATAGGTGGCGGGGTTAGAGCGGGGCGTGCGGCCAATGGGGGACTGATCGATGTCGATGATTTTATCTATATGATCCACTCCTGTAATATCCTCATAGTCCGGTTTTTTCAGGCGGGATTTGTTGAGAATTTTATAGATGGCTTTGAAAAGGGTTTCATTCACAAGGGAAGATTTTCCACCACCAGAAACACCGGTTACACAAATAAATTTTCCCAAGGGGAACGTAGCGGTTACTTTTTTCAAATTGTTGGTGGTGGCGCCGGTTACCACAATTTCTTTGTCTTTGTGGCCCGGTCGTCTTTCTTTAGGTAAGGGGATAGACCTCTCTCCCTTGAGGTAAGCTCCTGTGATGCTGGCTTCATTTTCCATGATTTCTTCTGGTGTTCCTTGGGCAATGATTTGTCCACCAAGGTTGCCTGCACCAGGTCCCATGTCCACCACATAGTCTGCTTGGCGAATGGCATCTTCGTCATGCTCCACCACAATTACTGTATTGCCTAAGTTTTTCAGATGCTGGAGAGTTTGTAAAAGCTGGTCATTATCCCGTTGATGGAGACCAATGGAAGGCTCGTCCAATACATAGAGAACACCCGTAAGACCAGATCCAATTTGAGAGGCAAGCCGGATGCGTTGGGACTCCCCTCCAGACAAAGTTCCAGCAAGACGGGAAAGACTTAGGTACTCAAGCCCCACACTTTCCAAAAAATGAAGGCGACTGCGTATTTCTTTGAGGATACGGGCTGCGATGGTGAGTTCTTTTTCAGAGAGAACTTTGTCCAGAGATTGAAACCATTGGACGGAGTCTTCGATAGAGAGCTCGGTGATTTGGCCAATATGCTTGTCATTAATTTTAACCGCCAAAGCTTCTGGTTTGAGGCGGTAGGAATCACAAACCTCACAGGGCAAGCTGCTTTGGTATTTGGAGAGGTCTTCCCTCATGCGCTCGCTGTCTGTTTCTCGCCACCGTCTTTCCAGATTGGGGATCACCCCTTCAAAAGGTTTCTTGGCATGATGGGTTTTACCATACTCATAGCGGAGTCCAATGGCTTCTTTCCCGGACCCGAAGAGGAATACTTCTTGGATGTTTCGATGAAGATCTTCGAAGGGCACATTGGGGGAGACACCGTAGTGGTTGGCCACACTCTCTAGCACTTGGGCGTAGTATTCGCCAAAAGCATTGAACCAAGGTTCAATGGCGCCCTCGCGGATGCTGAGATGGGGATTGGGCACGACGAGTGCTTCATCAAAGATGAGTTTGACGCCGAGGCCGTCGCACACGGGACAGGCCCCGAAAGGGCTATTGAAGGAGAAGAGGCGGGGTTCGATTTCTTCCATGGTAAAGCCAGACACAGGGCAGCAGAATTTTTCCGAGAAAAGAATTTCCGTTTGGTCCTCTACTTTTTCCGCAATGGCGAGACCTTCACTGAGTTGGAGGGCCGTTGTGAGAGTGTCCGCGAGCCGACTCTCAATGCCGGGTTTGATGACGATGCGGTCCACCACGACAGACAGATCATGTTTAAGATTTTTATTAAGAACAGGAGCGTCTTCGATCTCATAGAATGTGCCGTCTATTTTGACCCGTTGAAAGCCTTTTTTCTGAAGGTCGGTCAGTTCTTTGCGATATTCGCCCTTGCGACCACGAACAATGGGAGACAAAAGATAGATTTTGGTGCTCTCATCAAGAGCCATGAGACGATCCACCATTTCAGAGACGGTTTGGCTTTTGATGGGAAGCCCCGTGGCAGGCGAATGGGGGACGCCCACGCGGGCAAAGAGGAGACGCAGATAGTCGTAAATCTCCGTAATGGTTCCCACGGTAGATCGGGGATTCTTGGAGGTGGTTTTTTGCTCAATGGAAATGGCAGGGGAAAGGCCTTCGATGGAATCTACATCGGGCTTTTCTGTGAGCTCTAGAAATTGTCGGGCATAGGCGGAGAGGCTCTCCACATAGCGGCGCTGGCCTTCTGCATAGATGGTATCGAAAGCAAGTGAGGATTTTCCCGACCCACTGAGGCCCGTGATGACCACCAGTTCATTCCGCGGCAAATCCACAGAAATATTCTTGAGGTTGTGGGTCCGTGCGCCCCGTATGGAGATAAAATCAGATGACATATTTAAACTTTCTAATTACGAGAGAAGGCTCGTATTCCTTACGGAACCATTTTAAAGTATAGTGAGCTTATACTCAATAAATATAAGGAAGATAATGGCATATACATATAAAAGCAAGAAACCTTCGTTTTTGCCTCAGGAGATCAAATCTTTTTTTCAGAAAAGATTGCTTGAATTGGGAGGTGTGGCTTGTGTGGCCCTCGGCCTTGCCCTGTTTTGTTGTCTAATTTCTTATTCTCCAGGGGATTCTTCTTTAAACACGCGCAGCAGTGCTGTGCCATCTAACCTTATGGGCGAGACGGGTGCTTATTGGGCGGATTTGTGTCTGCAAAGCATGGGGCTTGTGAGTTATTTGTTTCCACTGCTTCTGATGGTGTGGGGTGCACGTATTATTATTGATCATCATTTGATTCGTATGAAATGGCGCCTTGCGGCGTTGCCTGTTATCGCTTTAACCACAAGTTTTTTTCTAAACAATTTCTTTGCGGCGTGGACAGTGGTGCCTGCCGGTGGAGTTCTGGGATTTGTTCTGGAAAATAGGTTGGGAGCTTGGATGGGAAGTGTTATGCCCCTTTGGATTTTGGCACTTGCATCAGGGGCTGTGGGGCTTGGGTTGTTTTGCTTCATTTGGGGGATTCCGAAACGGTTCTGGGCGCTCGCTGGGGCGGTTATTCTGACTCAAGCCATGAAGGTGGTAGAAAAACTGAAGGGGTATGTCTTGAAAGAACCTCAGCCTATAGAGTCAAGCCCCACTCTTTCAGAGGCAATTTTAGGTCCATATGTGGAAGATGAGGTGGAGAAATTTGCGGATTTATCTGGCGAAGAAGCAGTGCCTGTTCAGAAAAAAGATAAGGAGCTGATGCCGAAACTTAAAGCTATTGCCGCGGCAAAAATTGTAGATAGGTCGGGATATGCGGTGCCGCCTGTGGATCTTTTGCAACCAGAAAAGGATTCAAAAACACCCAATGTTCCAAGGCATTTGTTAGAAGAAAATGCTAAACGGCTAACGGAAGTTTTACAAGAATTTGGCGTGCAGGGGGAGATGACCAATGTACACCCCGGGCCTGTGGTGACGCTCTATGAATTTAAACCAGCGCCAGGCGTGAAGTCTTCTCGGGTTATTGGGCTAGCAGATGATATTGCTCGCTCTATGAGTTCGCTCTCAGCTCGTATTTCTGTTATCCCGGGATATAATGCTTTGGGCATAGAGCTCCCAAATCCCGTGCGGCAAACAGTTTATATGCGGAGTCTTTTGGAAGATGAATCCTACCGACAAACAACAGCAAAATTGCCTCTGATTTTAGGAAAAAACATCAGTGGGGAGCCGATTATTGCAGATTTGGGAAAGATGCCTCACTTGTTAATTGCGGGAACTACAGGGTCGGGTAAGTCTGTGTCTATCAATACCATGATTTTATCTCTGCTCTATCACTTATCCCCGGAACAGTGCAAATTTATCATGATTGATCCGAAGATGCTGGAGCTTTCCATTTATGATGATATCCCCCATTTGTTGAGTCCCGTGGTGACGGACCCTCACAAGGCTATTATGGCTCTAAAATGGGCGGTTCGAGAAATGGAGAGCCGGTACCAAGCCATGTCAAAACTGGGAGTGCGGAACATTGAAGGATACAATGAGAAGATTGTGGAGGCTCAGGGGAAGGGGGAAACACTGAATCGTCGGGTGCAAACGGGATTTGATCCAGAAACGGGGCAACCCATGTATGAGGATCAAGTTCTGGAGCAGAAAATTTTGCCGTTTATCGTCGTTGTTGTGGATGAGATGGCGGATCTTATGTTGGTGGCTGGTAAAGAGATTGAAGGGGCTGTGCAGCGTTTGGCGCAGATGGCACGTGCAGCGGGAATTCATTTGATTATGGCGACCCAAAGACCATCGGTGGATGTGATCACGGGAACCATCAAGGCAAACTTTCCAACACGGATTAGCTTCCATGTAACTTCAAAAATTGACAGTCGGACGATTTTGGGAGAACAAGGCGCAGAACAACTTTTGGGGCAAGGGGATATGCTGTACATGCGGCCTGGAGGACGGGTCATGCGGGTGCATGGACCCTTCGTTCGAGATCAAGAGGTGGAACGCATAGTTCAATTCCTGAAAACGCAAGGGGAGCCTGAATATGAACCCTCCATTGCCAGCGAAGAAAGCAGTGAGTTTGGAGCCGGGGGATATGGCGGTGATGGGTCAGGGGACATGCTCTATGATCAGGCTCTTGCCATTATATTGAGTGAGAAGAAAGCCTCCACCAGCTTCATCCAGCGACACCTGCAAATAGGGTATAATCGAGCAGCGCGTATCATTGAGCGGATGGAAAAAGAAGGTGTGGTAAGTAAGCCAAATCACGTCGGCAAACGCGAAGTCCTTATGTCTAACTAAGCCTTTTGAGCCATTGACCTCAGTGGCCCAGCTTAAATAGATCCATATAAATGGAGAGCTAACGCTCGAGCTTTATCATGATCTACAAGGGGGTGGGGATAGGTGTGGCCTAAAGCGATATGAGCCTTTTTTAGGGTCTCTTCTGGGGCAAGCCAGGGAGCATGAATAAATTTATCAGGCAGATCCTTGAGCTCTGGAACCCAGGTGCGGATGTAGTCCCCCTTTGGATCAAACTTTTGGCTTTGAAGAATGGGATTGAAAACTCGAAAATACGGCGCCGCATCGGCCCCACACCCTGCCACCCATTGCCAACTGGCAAAGTTATTGGCAATGTCTGCATCCACCAAAGTATTGTAAAACCAAGTAGCCCCCTTTTGCCAGTTAATGAGGAGATCTTTGGTTAAAAAAGAGGCCACGACCATACGAACGCGGTTGTGCATCCAGCCCGTCTGCCAGAGCTGCCGCATGCCAGCATCTACGAGAGGATATCCAGTCTTGCCTTTCGACCAAGCTTTAAAGAAAGAGTCATTGTGAGCCCAGGGAAACTTATCGAATTTTGGATTAAAATTTTTATGGGAGAGCTTTGGAAAATGAAATAAGAGGTGATAAGAAAATTCCCTCCAAAAAAGCTCGGACTGAAATTTATGGCGATCTATTGAAGGGGCGGGGCTTTCATTTGCTTCATGGAGAACTTTGTGTACGCTAATTTCTCCAAAATGTAGGTGGGGAGATAGTCGAGAGGTGGCTTTTAAATCTGGAAAATCTCGATTTACCCCGTAGCCTTTCAGTCCCGTTTTGAGGAAGCTGTGCAGAGCTTTGTGAGCTCCTGATTCTCCCGGTGTCCAATAGGTGTCAAAAGCACTTGCCCAATTGGGTTTTTTGGGAAGTAAATGCCAGTCTTCGAGAGAATCGGATTTTAGATGAGGCGAATTGCCCAGAGAATGAGGTTTTCCTTTGGGATCCAAAGGCGGGAGTTTCTCAACACAGGCCTTGTAAAAAGGTGTAAAAACCTTGAAAAAAGTTCCCTGGCCATTTTTGATTGTGCCGGGCTCAAAGAAAAGGGATCCATTAAAAGTTTCTGCTGTGAGATGAGATTTTATTTTTATATCCCGGCTACACAGGTCAGGTTCGTAGCAATCATTCCAATAAAGGCCTTCGGCTTTTGACTTTTTCATAAGGTGGGAAAGAATGGAGAGAGGGTTGCCTTTACACAATAAAAGAGGAACACCGTAAGTTGCTTGTAAATCAGCGTCTAGTGATTTGAGACTATGGTGAAGCCACCATTTTTGAGCCTCTCCCAAAGGCATATCTTCATCCAAAATGTAAAGAGGAACCACGGTTTTGTGGGAGTGGGAGGCTTGAAGGAGCGCGGGGTTATCTTCAAGCCGTAAATCTTTGCGAAACCAAAAAAGAGCGGTCATGAGAGGGGGCTATTCCTCCTCATCTAGGGGTTTCGCGAACCAGATGGAAGCAGTCACCATAAGACCACAAAAAGCGAGATAATAGGCTGGAGCAATGGCGTGACCTGTCTGATCCACAAGCAGTCGGCAAATGAAGGGGGCTGTTCCTCCAAAGAGGACGGCCCCTAGGGCATAGGCCACGCTTGATCCTGTTTGACGCTCTTGAACCTCAAAGAGAGGGACGATGTAGGCCGTTCCCGGCGCTAGAATGCCCATGGCAAAAATACTGAGGAGACCTCTTAAGAGATGGATCTTTGTAAGAGTTAACTCCTCTAGCGTCCAAGAAAACAAAGGAATGGAGAAGAAGACTAGTCCAAGAGCAGAGATCATCATGAGCCGTTTGATTCCCACTTTATCAGAAATGTGGCCAATGACGGGTAAAAGGAGTCCCCAAAAAGCCAAAAGAACCATATTGTACTGCAACATGGAGGCATGACGGATCCCTAGATCCACCACAAGAAGCGAGTTGAAGTAGATACAAATAAGATAAAAGGGGAGATTGCATCCTGCCGCAACGCCCATGGCGCAAAGGAAATTCCTCTTGCGGCTTTTTATGACTTCTGAGAAGGATTTTGAGTGATTTTGTCCCTCTTTTTTTAAAGATCTTTTGAAGACAGGGGTTTCTTCCAGCTGACTTCTAAGCCGTATAAGGAGAAGCCCTAAGATTCCACCTCCAATAAATGAAAGCCGCCACTCGAAGTCAGATGTATAGAAGGACCCACAAAGAGAGGCGAGGATAGCTCCAATAAATCCGGAGGCACTTAGAAGGGCGCTCAGGAGAGATTGTACTTTTGAACTTCCAAACTCATTTAAGAATACAGCCGTACCACTATAAGCGGCAGCGCCGCCTGCAGATTGTATCATGAGGGCAATAATTAAAATGATGGGCGCAATCATGCCAAGGGTGCCGTATCCGGGGAGAATTCCAATAAGCAACGTAGGAATGGCGATGGAGAGCACACCGACAATCATGGAAAGTTTTCGACCATAAAAATCTCCGATGCGGCCTAAAATGAAGCCGGCCACAGGCTGCATAATGAAGGTGAGGGCAAAAACAGCAAGGGCCCGCATTTCATTAAGCTTTGGATCATCCGACGGGAAAAAAATGGGTGCCATGATGCTGGCATAGTATCCATATAAAACGGTTGAATGATGTTCCACAGTATTAATCAAAAGGCCCGCGAGAACATTCTTGTATTTTTTTATGAAAACCATGTTTTTTCCCTTAGATAAACTTTCCTCAACCCATGAGTATATTAGTTATCTTTTTGGCTAAGTCAACCCGTCCATCCAACGAGTCTTGAAAAATTCGAATGTTTATATTATATCTGGAAGGGTCGTAACAAAGAGGTTTTATCGTCCTATGAAGACAGTTCTTTAAGTTGCCCTGTGGGGGCAAAGGTGCCGCGAGCTTGAAAGGCTTGTGAGCCGCATTGGTTTGTTTCCCTTTAACTTAAAGGCTTTCATATGACACATAGGCCCATTCAATTTCAAAATATCAGTTTATCTTTTTCCCATAAAACTTGTTTTTCCGACTTTTCGATGCAGGTCTTTCATGGCCAACGCATAGCCATTATTGGTCGGAATGGAAGTGGGAAATCGACGCTTCTTAAGATAATTCAAGGACTCGGGGAGCCTTCAGAAGGGACCCTAAAAATTCCCGAGGAAGTAAAAATCGGATACGTTCCTCAAATCGTTGAAGGTTTTGATTTTCTCAGTGGCGGTGAACGATTTCAAGAAGCTCTAACACAAGCCTTATCCAAGTCTTCTAATCTTTTACTGTTAGATGAGCCCACCAACCATTTGGACTTGAAAAACAGACGGTCTCTGATGCGGATGCTCCAGGCTTATGAAGGAACTTTATTGATCGCGACCCACGATCCAGAAATTCTTCGTTTTATGGATACTCTCTGGCACATAGACGATGGAAAAATTCATGTATTTTCTGGGAATTATGAGGATTATAAAAGGCAAACTCAAATTAAACGTCATGCCCTTGAGGTCAGTCTTGACCAACTTGAGCGCAAAAAAGAAGATCTTCATGACTCTCTTATGAAAGAGCAGCTCCGCGCCAGCAAGAGCCGTGCGGGAGGCCACAAAAAGATTGATCAGCGCAAATGGCCCACCATTGTGAACAAAGCAAAAGCGGATCGAGCAGCTTCAACATCTAGCAGAAATAGAGCTCAAATTCGCACTTCCAGGGAAGACCTTTTGGAAAAGCTGCAGGATCTCCGTTTGCCAGAAATTATTGTGCCAAAATTTTCCATTTCTGCGGAAGGTATAGGAATAAAAACCATTCTTGCTGCAAAAGAGGGAGCTATTGGATATGAGGAATGGGTTGTGACCAATATCAACTTCTCCCTACTGAGCCAAGAGCGTCTTGCCCTTATTGGAGATAACGGATCTGGGAAAACAACAATTCTGAGAGGAATCTTGGGCGATCCTCTTGTTAAAAAATCTGGAGAATGGTTTGTGCCGAAGATCCAGGACATAGGATATCTGGATCAACATTATGGAACCCTAGATCCTCAGAAAACTGTTTTAGAAACCATTCAAGAAGTTCAGTCTTCCTGGTCTCATGGAGAGGTGCGCCGACATCTGAATGACTTTCTCTTCCGAAAAAATGAGGAAGTGAATGCTCTTGTAAACACCCTTTCGAGCGGCGAGAAAGCGCGACTGTCGTTGGCTCAGATTGCGGCCAAAACACCAAAACTTCTGATTTTGGATGAGGTAACTAATAATGTGGATTTAGAAACGAGGGAGCATATTATTCAAGTCTTAAAGAAATATCCTGGGGCGTTGCTGGTGATTTCACACGACAGAGATTTTTTGGAAGAAATTGGGGTTGAGAAGGTTTATAAAGTTTTAGGTGTTGCTAGATAGAGAGGCAGCTTGGTCGCCACAGGAATCGTTCCGATTCTTTCGCGATGATGGGAAGGAATCTAAAACTTCTCCAACGCCCGCCGGGCAAGTTCATCGGCCCGTTCATTTTCCGGGTGACCTGCATGCCCCTTGACCCAATGCCAGGAGATTTTGTGAGAGGAGACGACTTTGTCTAAGTGTTCCCAGAGATCCTGGTTTTTAATGGGTTTTTTCTGGGCCGACTTCCATCCGTTTTTTTTCCAGGTATGAATCCACTCGGTGATACCTTTTCGTAAGTATTCACTATCTGTATAGAGGTGAATGGGGATGGTTTTTTGGACCGCTTCGATGCCTTTGATGGCAGCCAGCAACTCCATGCGGTTGTTGGTGGTATCAGGTTCGCCACCGGAGAGTTCCTTTTCGTGATTTTTGTAACGAAGAATGGCGCCCCAACCACCAGGACCTGGATTGCCTTGGCACGCTCCGTCTGTAAAAATTTCAATAATATCGGTCATTTTTGTGCTAAATTGAGCTCCATGAAATTTACACCTTCCCTTCAAAAAGGCCGTCTGGTTAAAAGATACAAACGCTTTTTGGCGGACGTTTTACTGCCTGATGGTACCACGGTTACAGTCCATTGTCCAAACTCTGGTTCCATGAAAGGTCTTGTGAATCCTAGCAACTCCGTATGGATTAGTGAGAGCTTAAATCAATTAAGGCGGTTAAAGTATACCTTAGAGATCATTGAGGTGGAGGGGATAAAGGTGGGGGTGAATACGCACAATCCCAATCTTTTGGTGCGAGAGGCCCTTGAAGCGGGGGTTTTGAACATTCCTTTTCGAGGAGAAATTCGACGGGAAGTAAAATACGGCGCCAACTCTCGGATAGATTTTCTATTGGAAGATCAGGGAGGGTGCCCCCTTTATGTGGAAGTGAAAAATGTGACATTAAAAGAGGGGGGCCTGGCCCTTTTCCCCGATTCTGTGACGGAGCGCGGTAAAAAACATTTAGAAGAAATGATGAATGTGGTAAAAGAAGGGGCGCGGGCGCTGATGGTTTATATCATTCAGCGATCCGATTGTGAGGCTTTTTCTGTGGCGGAGGAGATAGATCCAAAGTATGCAGAAGCTTTAAGACGTGCCCATGGCTTAGGGGTTGAAGTATGTGCCTACCAATGCCATGTGGATGAACAGGAAATTAGGGTTGAGAAGCCCATAGAGATTAGGATTTTTGAATGAAGGAAAATGCATCTGGCATCATATTGCACGGTGAACAAGGTTTTGAGGGTATGCGGAAGGCTGGGAAACTTGCCGCCGAAGTGCTGGACTTTATAACGCTCCATGTTCAAAAAGGCGTTGCAACAGAAGAGCTCGACAAACTCTGCCATGATTTTATTGTGGCTCATGGGGCGATTCCAGCTCCCTTAAATTATCGAGGATTTCCTAAATCCGTTTGTACGTCGGTCAACCATGTGGTTTGCCATGGGATTCCAGGCCCTAAAAAACTTTATGACGGAGATATCATCAACATCGATGTGACGGTAATTCTGGATGGATGGCATGGGGATACAAGCCGCATGTTTTACGTGGGAGAACCGGGCGTTAAGGCGAAGCGATTGGTGGAGAGCACTTATGAAGCCATGATGAGAGGTATCGAAGAGGTACGCCCCGGTGCAACGCTCGGAGATATCAGATACGCCATTCAGTCTTTTGCTGAAAAAAAAGGGTACTCGGTGGTGAGGGATTTTTGCGGTCATGGCATTGGGCGCGTATTTCAAACAGAACCCCAGGTATTGCACTATGGACGCCCCAAAACGGGAGAGGTGCTTGAAGAGGGAATGTTTATGACCATTGAGCCCATGATTAATATTGGAGCCTTCGATGTGAAAGTGCTGCAAGACGGATGGACAGCGGTGACAAAAGATAAATCCCTTTCCGCTCAATTTGAACATACCATTGGGGTTACCGCCGATGGTTATGAGATTTTTACTGTGTCACCAAAGGGCTTCACGTGCCCACCCTATAGGTAAGACCATGGCTGCAGATGATCATCAGTTAGGTCATCGGGCACGATTGCGAGCCAGGCTTTTAAGAGCAGGCGGGGAGGCTCTTGCGGATTATGAACTTCTGGAAATGGTTTTGTTTTTAAGTCACCCGCGGGGTGACGTAAAGCCTCTTGCCAAAGAACTTTTGAAACAATTTGGAAGCCTCTCAGGCATTTTTAGCGCTTCTTTGGAGGATTTACAAAAACTGAAAGGGTTTGGGGAAACCTCTGCCGCTGTTTTCAAAATGATTCGGGCCGTAGCTATTCGTTTAGCTCAAGAGCAACTTAAAACTAAAGCGGTTCTTTCCAATAAAAAAGAGCTCGTTCGGTATTGTCGGTTGCGGATTGAGGACATGAAGGTGGAGCAATTTCACGTATTTTACTTGGACAAGAAACGTCAGCTTATTGTGGATGAAATTCACCAAATTGGAACCGTTGATCGGGCAGCTGTGTATCCCCGGGAAATTATTAAACAGGCTCTTCAGCATGGGGCATCTTCTTTGCTTTTGGCCCATAACCATCCCAGTGGGGACTGTACTCCCTCGCGGGCGGATATAGAGCTGACGCACTATATTGTGGCGGCAGGGGAGAAGCTGGGAATTATGGTGGAGGATCACCTCATTGTGAGCGCCACAGGGTACGTGTCTTTGAGAGAAGCTGGGATTCATAGGGTTTAAAATTCCGCCTCATCCATATTGGGGCGAAAAAGTGTGTCCCAAAATAGGTTTTTAAAGGCTGCGCCGTCTACTGTGCATTAACCAAGCGGATCCCTTGCAGAAGATTGTGGGCGCCTTTGTGGCCTTGTTTTGTTGCGGAGATCAAATAGTGTACAAGTTGTCGCAACAAATCTTGCTCATTATTTTGATCCACTTTTGGAATCACTAAAACGCAATAATTATATTGCGCCTCCATATGATTTTGGTCAGCAGCTAGCTTGAAATACCTTTCTGCTTCTGCAATATCTTTTGGGCCACCTTGGCCATTTGCTAAGAAAACTCCATATTTATACTGGGAATCAGCCAAAACATCGGATCGTCCGCTGTGGTTTGCGGCTAGACCAAAAAAATGACGAGCCTTTGCGTCATCTTGCGGTTCGCCCCCGAGCCCCTCATGACACATCCATGCATAATTTCTTTGCCCTGTTATATGTCCCTTCTCTGAGGCTTCTTGGTAAAGCAATCGGGCACGTGGCAAATCTTGGTCCCCCCCCAATCCCTTTTCCAACAGGACTCCTAAATTTACCAAACTTTCTAGATCCTTTTGGGCTGCAGCCAATTCTAAATAATGTCGAGCTAAGAAGAAATCTTTATCGCAGCCTATTCCATGTATATAAAGCCTAGAGCAGAATGATTGTGCCTCACAATCTCCTTCATCGGCAGCATTTCCCATAAATTTCAGAATTTTCTTGCGCTCCTCCAGAGAGCATTTTCCGTCCAAATAAAGGTTTTTTTCTGCTTGAACTCTCTGTTTTTGAAGCGAGCGTTGATAATGAGCTGCATCTTCTCCTGCAGCGGCAAAAATAAAGGCAGGATAAATAATCACAGATAGAAAATAAAAATATTTCGATAAAAAGTATTTCATTAAACAATTATTTCTTAAAAAGTAAGTATTTTTCGGTTAGAAGATTATCATATACGTACAGCGGGATCAAGAGATTCGAAAAGAAGGAGTTTTCTGGCTCATTGAGACTAACTTGTGATGACAGAATCTGAAAGAAAATGGCGCTGCCTCATCCATATTGGACAACGAAAGTGTTTATTGGTATGTATTTTGTTAAGGATAAAGAGTTAGGTGCCCCCAAAAGTACCCCCAGATGATTTTGTGAACGGAGTGGATTAGAAATATCGCAGATCTCTTCGTGCCATGAAGGTATCAATACGCAGTGTGCAGGTTTCAAGGAAGTATATTTTCGATTTAAAAGGGAGCATTTGGGTGAGGAGATTTATTTAGGAAGAGTGTTAGTTGCAGTATGGGCCCCCTTCTGGTGCCGCTAATTTTGGCTGAAGCCCCGGGATTTTTCTAGAAGTTTTAGAACGCCTGCAATAAAGATCCCGGATAACATAAGGTTAAGGGCCAAGCTCAACATGGCAAGTGTGTTGACATAACCTGTAAATCCATACCCAACGGCAATCAACAGAACTGCTGCTCCCACTTCCCCTCGAGGAAACATCGCAATACTCAAGGCTAACCTTTCTTTCAAAGAAGCTTCTTTTCTATAACAAATTAAACAGAAAGATTTTCCTAAATTGGAAAGAACCATTAATGCAAAAACATGCCCCACAGTCTCCTTCCAAGCGATCGCGTCGACACACATCTTTGGGAGAGAGAGCCCCACTAAGACCATGAATAAGCCCTTAATCAATAAATCCAATGACAGAGGTTTAGGCCTAGTCTGAAGAGCAGGGTTCTTTTGAGCATGCAGCAAGCATCCACCCATAAATGCCGGAACCAAGACTTCAATGTGAATATTACTTGCGTTCTTAATTCCCAACAGAGTGCAAACCAGCGCAAGTGCGTAAAACAAAAGCCAGCCTTTTGTAGTAGGCCATAAGACTTTATTCTGCCAGCGAAACGCTGCAAACAGAAAGGCTGCGATCAAGATAATAACAACTCCTGACTGCAGCTCAAATCCGTGCAGAAGGATCTGCAGGGGGATCAATAAAATGAGTGTTGCTAAATCGTCTAAAATGGCCAATAGCCGAGCTTTTTTAAAAACCCATGTGAGATGTAGACCTGCGGCAGTCATCATTGTAAAAAGGATTCCGGCGGATGTAGGTGCCGATGACATGGCTCCCAATGCTGAAGGGGACCAGTCGGCTTTTAAGATAAAAATAAAGTATAAAAAACACAATAAAGCTGGAGAAAATGCGGCCATAAACGCAATAAAAGCATCTTGTCTATAGGTCGTAATTTTCTTTTTATCAATTGAGAACTCCAATCCTACCTCTATCATTATAAATGCCAAACATACAGCTGTGCTGAATTCAAGAAGATCCCTCATGTTTGAGAAATCAACCATCTGTCCGAGCAAAATTCCTCCGATTAAAAGACCGCTAAAAATTAAAATCATGACCCTCTTTCTATAAACTGTGATCGACAATAGAGCCCTTTATGCCAAAGAACTTTCTGATTAAAAAGACAAAGACATGGCGTATTTTCTATAAAGATAAAAAAGCACTTAACAATCAACGTTACAGAGGTAATACCATGTCCAAAGAGCATCTTATCATAGAGGTTTATTGCGTAGTAGAAGAAACATATAAAAAAGTTGTAGGTGAGAAAAAACTCAGAAAACGCGGGCCTTCTCCCGCATTAACCGACAGCGAAGTGCTCACGATTTTGACGGTGGGGGAATACCTGGGCCTTGGGAGCGATAAAAAGATCTGGTCTTGTTTTAGACGTCATTGGCAGGAATGGTTCCCAAACCTTGGATGTTGAACAAGCTTTGTGAGGCAAAGCGCTAATCTGCTCGCTGTCCTTGACCGAATGCAAAGCGAAATCTCGGATCAGCTCTGTGAGGGTACGGACCTTTTTTGTTTGATGGATTCCCCATTCCGCTGTGTCACATTTGACGCTACAAACGCTCTCGTCCTTTTAAAGGGATTGCAGAGGTCGGTTGTTGTGCGGCCAAAGACCAAAAGTATTTTGGATTTAAAGAGCACCTTCTCATCTCTTATAAAGGAGTGGCACGAGCGTTATCCGTAACCCCTGCTAACGTTGATGAAAGAGATGTTCTCCGCGGGACCACTCAAAATATCAAAGGAGATGTGATTGGGGACAAAGGACTCATACGTCCAGAGCTGAACATTACCCTAAAAAATCGCGGGATCTTCCTTCATACACCCTTGCGCAAAAACATGTACGACCCGCGGACAAAGTCTTTCGCATCTCAATTGATGAACATCCGACGTCAGGTTGAAACGGTCATTGGACAGCTCGTTGATCGATTCAAGATTCAGGCTATTAAAGCCAAAGATTCCTGGCATCTTATGGCTAAAATAGGTCGCAAACTCCTCAGCCATACCATCTGCTTCTTCATTAACCTATCCCGTAACCCCATGTGCCCTCTTCAACTCGAAAATCTTCTACCTTGAAAACTTGCACACTGCGTATAGATTAAAGGTTATAGTTAGACTTTGGGTCCTTTCTCGGATGAAAGAAATTCTCGAGCTTTTTCCTCAGCTTTTTTCCACAGCTCATTGAGAGATTTAGGATCGCTAGAATGGGGAGTGAAATACCATATTATACGAGGAATTTTTGAAGAGGGGGCTGTCTCTGATTTTATAAATTGTTGTATGTTACCTTCTATTTGGGTAGTTTTTTCAGGATCTGTAACATAAGACCTGTGGTGCCTAGAAAAATGTACTAAAGCATGAAATATTTCCGGAATATTATCAGCATTCATTTTTTGATCATAAAATCTAAAAAAATAGTCCACTTGTTGTTTTAATGCTGCCTTGTGCTGTTCGAAGGGAGAATGAAGAAAGGAAAATACCTGATCTTCAGTGTTTAGTAGATCGATAACTCTTCCTAAATCATCGCCACATATGGGATGGGACATAGAGGGTATATGACAATTGAATGCAAACATATTCTTCAAAATAATACATATCTTCCCAATACAATCAGCATTCATCCAGGGACGTACACATTTGCTAATTTCTGCGAAAGAGTCTAATTGACTGTAAAAAAAACTTCGGATGGAGTTAAGCCTAAGCTCTTGGCAATCAGAGGAGGTCTGAAAGTAATGCTGAGGGTATCGGATATATCCCAAGATTTTTTCGCCATCCTTTTTAGTCATCCCTGGTTGAAGAAGATATTGTGATATCTTAAGTTGAACAGGATCCTCTGGATTTGGAACAAAAGGTTCCTCTCTTACGCCAGTTGTTCTTAAGGCAGCCATTAATTCTGCAATCTGGGCAGCTTGCTGGGCCATTGTATCTGACAGAGAAGCAACTTTCGCTTTTAGATCAGCTATCTCCTCTACCTCAGCCGGGACATCGGCACATGCAGCGGCTGCTGTGGCCATTTGGGCAGGTACTACAGGCGCAGGAGGATTTGGATTAACTTCTGCGGCCGCTGCTCTTTGGCTTAAAAACGCTGTAGCATCCACCAAAGGAATCCCTCGACGGGCAAAAATGGCGTGCTCTTCAGGAGTTAATTCCAACGCCCCATGAGCTGTTGCTGTGATTCCAATTAAACAAAGGAGACTTTTCTTCCACATGATAATCCTCAAACTCTTCATGGGATCTTTTTAGCGCAAAAGGGAATGTGTGGCTAGCAGAAGTTTTGACTAATTTCCTCCCCATTGATTTTTCTCAAAAAACTCGCTGTGCTACAAGCATTGAAATTCCTTCCCCGCGAGTTATTCATTTTGCATTTATAAATTGATCGTTTGGTAGATGATGAGCCGCAAGATTATCTCCTCTTTTTGAAACTGTATCAACTATGCTGTTGAAAATAATTTAGGCGGTTCTTACTACACATAAGACATCATTTTCTTTAAAAGTCCTTTGTAGGAGGCGATTTTTGGACGATATCGGATCGTATGAGAAGAGAGAATGGTGCCCGCTGCCGGACTCGAACCGGCAAGGCCGCAAAGCCAACGGATTTTAAGTCCGTCGTGTCTACCTGTTCCACCAAGCGGGCTACGTAATTTTATTCTTCTTGTTCAGAGGAAGTCCAAGAAGAAGACTTTTTCAACCTAACGAATCCAGGGGATTCAATCAAGCTTTTTTTAAAGAAGACCTAAAAAGAAAGGGCCTTGTAAAGGCCCTTTCGAAGTTAAAGTGTTGGTAGTGCGATTAGAAACGGACTCTGGATCCAAGAATAAACGCTGTACCATGGTTGCTTTTGTTTGTTGTAGGGTAGTTCGAATAAATATCCGTGCTGGATACAGTTGCGTCTGTAACAGAAGCATTTGGCGCCTTTGTTGTTACGTTATCGATTTCAACAAATGCTTCCAAACCAGGCATCACTACGTAGTCAACAGCGGCCACAAGAACATCACCCTTAGCCTTACCGCCGGTCACTTTACGTTCCGTGTGCGTCATACCAAGAGAGGCATTCATATTGTGCGCAAAGTCATAGCCCGCAGCGATACCAAACCCTTTCGTGTTCGTAGCGTTCGTGCCTTTCCTTGCCAAAGATTTTCCATTGTCAAAGTAAGACCCTCCAAGCTGCCAGTTTCCAACATCTCCGAGGAAACCGATCTGCCAAGCATTCACGTTGTTAACAGAGTTTCCTGTTCCTGACGAACCGTGACCCTTACCAGACGCGTACACACCGTAGATTCCTACGTTTGCCTTGCTGAAGGAGTGGTTGTAAGACAGCGCTGTAGCCAAATGGTTTTGAACATAAGGATACGCTGATGCGTTGTTCAGAGTTCCTGAGGAATTCGTTGTGTTTCCACTCTTGACGCGACCATAGAAGTTTGAGTTAGGCGTGAAAGAAAGCCCAAGCTGGAATCCATGAACGGTCGGAGAAGTATAAGTAATCTTCGTGGCATGATCATTGATCTGCTCGATAGACTCTCTTAAATCAACACCGCGCGTGATGTTATAGTACTTGTTTATATCCCGACCTCTAAGAGCGCCCAAAACGTCACCAGAAGAGTACATCATTGTATCTTCAACGCCGTTAGTGTCTCCAAACTTTACGTTTCCAAGAGATTCATGGTTCACGTAAACATAAACCTCAGACAATCCATCAGTTGTAGAGAACTTGCTGCGGTCCAAAGAAATAACAGCCATACCTCCGTAGGTAAGATTGCTGTCTGTTGTGCCAGCAACACTTACAACCAACTCACCATTTGTTTGGAAAGTCACTTCTTTTGCAGATCTTATTTTTTGGTTAACGGCGAAACCAGCGGCCTGGACAGAACCACCGAAGCTAAGAGCAGGGCCACGAGAGAGAGGGCCAGGAACACTAGCCGAAGACTCCAGAGCCGCCAAAGAAACGCCCGCCAAAGTCAAAGCTTTTAAAAATTTTCTCATATTAAACATCTCCTAAAAAATCAAGTTTTATACATTTATAAAACCTCATTCCAAGAAAGAACGCAATGGCAAAAAGTAGAATTCTAACAGAAACCGAAAGAGAGTTGCTTCATGGCAACAAATTTCTAGGGCTAGGATACGTTTTTGGAAAAGAACCATCCCCAGGCCTTTCGAGTGGGCCTTTCTTCCCGCAAGAACTGAGGAAAAGGGCGGCAAACAAAAGGCTTATTAAAAATTTGTAACTCATGCTTTTTACTGTAAGAGATTTGTAATCAAAATGCCAGTGTAAAAAATCAGGCCAAGCCATAGATTTTTCCTAAAAGCTTGGAGACAGCAGGGGGAAGACTTAAGATTGACCTTCTGCCCCCAGAAGAACAGGATGGATATTCCAAACAAGGTTGCGGCGAAGAGACAAGGATTCTGTTTTAGTGCAGACAGAATTCCCCACCCAAACAGCATGATTCCATAGAAGAGGTTGATATAAAATTTTCCTCTGTTTCCAAAGCGAAGTGCTGTAGATTTAATGCCTATTCTCAAGTCATCTTCAGCATCTTGATAGGCGTAGAGGGTGTCGTAGGCGAGGGTCCAAAAAATACAGGTGATGTAGAGTAAGATGCTGGGAAACGTTATCTTTCCATACAGAGCCATTTCTCCCATGAGGGCGCCCCAATTAAAGGTGATTCCCAGGAATAGTTGAGGCCAATAGGTCCAGCGCTTCATAAAGGGGTAGAGCGCTACTAAAATCAAAGAGCTGGCCCCCAAAATTTGTGTGGGTCTATTGAATTGGAGCAATATGATGAACGCTCCACACAATTGGAGCAGCAAAAACAAGATTGCCTGAAAGACGGAGAGGGAACCTTTTGCTAAGGGGCGCTCCTTTGTGCGTGTTACATGGATATCGATATTTTTATCAACAATGTCATTAAAAGTGCACCCGGCCCCTCGCATTAGGGTGGCACCAAGGGTGAAGAGCAAAATGTATCGAAGATTAAGGGTCGGGCTCGCAAGTGCCAGAGACCACAGGCAAGGAAAGAGTAGAAGCCAAATGCCAAGGGGGCGGTTGAGGCGCATGAGGTCCATAAAAGGTCTTATATTTTTCATTTGCAGGTATGGCGGGGTCCTTTTATACTTCATCTATGAATTGCCTTAAATCAAAGTTTCCCAGAGTATATGTGTCTCAGCCCCTAAAGCAAGACTTAGAAGTGGTTATGACGGTCTCCCAGGCTCATTATTTGCTGCACGTTTTGAGAAAAAAAAGGGGGGACATCATCCTTCTTTTTAATGGACAAGATGGAGAATGGGAGGCAGAGATCTCTGAATCTTCTCCTAAGAAAACAATTCTTAGATGTGAAAAGGTGAGGCGTGCCCAAGAAAAGGATTCAGGGGCATGGTTTTTGTTTGCACCACTTAAGAAAGATCCATTGGCATTTTTAGTCGAAAAAGCTACAGAACTTGGGGTATCAGCGCTTTATCCTGTTGTGACCGAGCATGCGGAGACAAAGGCATTTTCCATCTCCAAGGCAGAGACTTATGCGATCGAAGCCGCAGAACAATGCGAACGGCTCACTGTGCCCCCAATTCATCCTCTTCAGCCTCTGGAAGAGTTATTACAGACGTGGCCTGAGGGGCGCGTGCTTTATGTCTGCGTGGAAAGGAAGGAGGCGCCTGCCTTATTGAAGGTATTGAATTCCTCAAAAGACGCGGCCTTCCTTGTGGGGCCTGAGGGAGGGTTTTCCGAAAAAGATCTGGATCTTTTAAAGAAATACGATTTTGTGGCGCTTGTTAGTCTGGGGCCTTTAATCTTGCGGGCAGAGACGGCGGGGATTGTGGCTTTGGGAGTTTATGGGCAGGAGAGATTGGAGAGACAAAGATGATTTTTAGGAATTTATTTCGACCGTCCTTTCTAAAGGTTGCTGCTGTCTATGAAGATCAAGGTCATGCTTGTTTAAAAAAGGGAGATGTATTATCAGCTATCGAAATGTTTTCTCGGGGGCTCGCTTTACAATATTCAAAAGAACGGGCAAAATTTTTGTGGGATCTGTTGTGGCTAAATCCAGGAGATAGGCCTCCTTACATAGTTTTATCTTCTCATAAAAAAGAAATAGCTGTTTTGGAAGAGGCTTTGAGGCGGGCGCCTGTTGAAGAAATCCGAATCTTAAAGCGACTTAAGTTTATTTATGAAACAGGAAGATCTTCGTCAAAGGATTCGGAGATTTGGCCAAATCTCCTGCGTGCCAACGAAATTCGACGGAAGCTGGAAGGAATATCCCAAAAAACCAACAAAAAAGAACCCATAGAGATTATTGTGATAACTGACGATGTTTATGCAGCGCACGCGGGGGTTACGCTGACGTCTGCTTTGTATTACTCGCTACCTGATACTTTTTATTCTTTTCATATTTTAACAGCTAAGGGAAAGCTTTCTGTAGAAAATCAGAAAAAATTTTTGAAACTAAACACTATTAAAGAATGCGATGTTCATTTTCATTTTTTTGAAGAGCAACTCATTCCACAAGAAGCCTATGAAGTGATTAAGAAGGGACACTATCCCATTTTAATTGCCTATCGTCTTTTCTTCTGTGACTTTTTTAAAAAATCTTCCAAAATTATATCTCTTGATGCAGATCTTATTGTTAAAAGTGATTTAAGGCCTCTTTGGACAGAAGATATATCTGGAGCGTGCATTTTGGCAGCGACAGATCCTCTTCCTGAGATTGGAAAAACCTCCTTGGGGCTTCCTGCAGAGGCTCTTTATATGAACTGTGGCGTCATGGTGATGAATCTTCAGAGGATGAGAGAATTAAATTTCTCTCAAAAATCTTTAGAAATCTTAAAAAGTCACCATAAAAAGATTACCCTTTTGGAGCAGGATGTCATGAACTTGGGCTTTCAGAACGAAATTAAACTGCTTCACCCCTCCTGGAACACACCTATTCGAGCGCTCTTTCATGAGAAATATCTAAATTTTAAAGTAGATCCCTTCTGGCCAAAAATCCTACATTTCATTTTAATTAGAAAAAAATCTAAAGAAAAGCGTGTTAAGCCTTGGAAATTTCCCGCTGAGGCAGAAATTCTTTGGAGGGAACAACCCTCAAGAATTCCATTCTATTTTAGAGAGTATTGGGCTTTTCGAGATTTAAGCCCTTGGCCAGTTTCGATATCTTAATAAGCTGTCTCAGGCGACATTCTGTCGTTGCCTAATAAACTGAACCCCAAGATCAACACCTGCGCGATCCATGGAATGGCCCAGCTCTGGAATTGTTGCAAGGGTTGCCGAAAATCCCTGTTCCTTTAAGAAAGATTCGGTTCGTTGTGACTCTTGGAGGGGGACCACATCGTCCTCTTCTCCGTGGATCAGCAGGATCTTTAAATCTTTGGGAGACACTTCAATGTCTTCTTTTTCCACATAGACTCCCCCCGCATAGGCAATGACCTTGCCACAGAGGTTCTCTTCAGACAGACTTGTATGCAGCGCTAAGAAGGCTCCTTGGGAAAACCCGATAAGTACAGTGTTCTGCCAAGTTACTTGATGTTTCGCCTGAGCCTTGCGCACAAAGTCCTCCACAGTTCTGCAAGCCAAGAGGCACCCTTGTCTTAGGGCAGGTGGGGACATATCAAGCAAGTCAAACCATTGATACCCTTCCATGCCCGTCATTTTTTCAGGCGCATCTGGCATGAGGAAGTAAGTATCCGGCAGACTTTTCTGAAAGGCATAGGCGACGTTGGTCATGTTTTGACCGTCTGCCCCATAGCCATGAAGCAAGATTACCAAAACTTCTGGAGGGGTCTTGCGAGAGGGGAGCTCATAAAATTGTTGAATCATGGGCTCACTATAGAGTATCTTGGGCATCAAACAAGGATTTTTTTATGAGACAGGATGCCTTTCCCTTTAAAGTAGAGGAAGATCAGACGTACTTCTTTTGTGCCTGTGGTAAAAGCCAGAGAGGCGCCCTTTGTGATGGATCTCACAAGGGAAGTGGTGTGAGATCGATCCCGTTTCATGCAGATAAAAACACCCTTGTAACCCTTGAAAAAGGTCAAATTATAGAAGTAGTTTCCGATGTTTCAAAGTCTTTCTGATCGTTTTACCAAGATTTTTAGTGGCCTGCAGCGCCATGGAAAATTAACGGAAGCGGATGTGACGGTCGCTCTCAGGGAAGTGCGTGTGGCACTTCTTGAGGCAGACGTTGCCCTGCCTGTGGTAAAGAATTTTGTAGAAAAAATCCGAGAAAAAGCCTTGGGTCAAGAGGTTCTGTCCAGCATTACGCCCACCCAAATGGTGGTCAAAATCGTTCATGATCAGCTGGTGGAGGCTTTGGGAAGCGATACCACAGAAATTAATCTTGCCGTAACGCCTCCAGCGGTTATTCTGATGGCAGGCCTTCAAGGATCAGGCAAAACCACCACCACCGGTAAGTTGGCCAAGTATCTCCATGACAAGAAGCATAAAAAGGTTTTGGTGGCTTCTTTGGATATTTATAGGCCTGCAGCGCAAGAACAGCTCAAGATTTTGGCAGAGAGTATAGGAATTGCCAGTTTGCCTGTTGTATCAGGAGAAAATCCTCATGAAATAACAAAAAGAGCTCTAAAAGCAGCAAAACTTGAAAGTTTTGATATCCTCGTTTTGGACACAGCGGGTCGTCTCCATGTGGATGAGCCGCTTATGGAAGAGCTCAAAGCTGTTTCAAAGCTTGCAAACCCCATTGAAACTTTATTGGTGGTGGATGCTATGACAGGGCAAGACGCCGTGAATGTAGCCAAGTCTTTTAAAGACACAATCCCTCTGACAGGCGTTATTTTATCCCGGTTAGACGGGGATGCTCGGGGTGGGGCAGCGCTTTCCATGCGCCATGTAACGGGGTGTCCCATTAAGTTTATTGGAGTCGGCGAAAAGCCGGATCAATTAGAGGTTTTTCACCCAAGTCGCATCGCTGGACGCATCTTAGATCAGGGAGATGTTGTCAGTTTAGTAGAAAAAGCGATGGAAACTATTGACAAAACAGAGGTAGACAGGTTAAACAGTAGGATCGAAAAAGGATCCTTTGATCTGGAAGATATGGCAACCCAGCTTCGGCAGATGCTGAAAATGGGGGGTGTCGCAGGATTAATGAAGATGCTTCCCGGCATGGGCCAGCTGAAAGATAAGCTGCCTCAAGGAGGAGTAGATGATCGGGCAATTAAGCGTCAGATTGCTATTATTCAGTCCATGACGCCGCGGGAACGACGGCATTGGAAACTGTTGAATGCGTCTCGCAGAAAACGGATTGCTGCAGGTTCAGGAACCTCGGTTCAGGACATTAATCGCCTGCTCAAACAGTTTGAGGGCATGTCCAAGATGATGAAACAAATGAGTAGCCTCAATAAACGAGGCCTCTTGAAAGATGGAATTAAAAGCCTATTTAAGTAAAAGGCTAGTTTGTAAAGAAGGAAGAGAAAGATGGCATTAAAAATTCGAATGGCGCGTTATGGTGCGAAGAAGCGTCCTTTTTATTGGATCGTAGTTGCTGATGCGCGGGCTCCACGAGATGGAAAGTTCATAGAGAAGCTAGGGACGCATAATCCTCTTTTGACCCATGAGAATCCAAGCCGTGTTGTCATGAACATCGAGCGCATTAAGTACTGGCTTTCAGTTGGTGCCAAGCCTTCTGACCGTTTGACAAAATTTTTCTCCAAAGAAGGACTTGTGGCGAATCCTGTGACTCCTGCGCAAACAAAGAAAGATCAGCCTCGCAAAAAGGCTCAAGAGCGCCTGAAAGAAGAAGCTCAGCGTAAAATAGATGCAGAAGAGGCAGCGAAGAAAGCGGCGGAAGCGGAAGCTCAGGCAGCCGCAGAGGCGGCAGCTGCTCCTGTTATTGAAGAAATTGTGGTTGAGGTGGAAACGCCTGCTGAACCAGAAGCGTCTGAACCTGAAGCAGGGCCATCTACTCCAGACGAACCTAAACCTGAAGATTCTCAAGAGTAAGCTTGAGTTTTCTTAAGTCATCATGAGCACCCCTTCCCAAAAACTTATTGTTGTTGGGAAGATTGTGGCGGCCCATGGTATCCAGGGACAGGTCAAGATCAAAGCGTTTATCGAAAACCCCCTAGATATTAACAAGTATGGTCCTGTACAAGATGCGGATGGATCTGTTTTTTTTCAAATAAAACCTTTGCACGCCAAGGGCGATATGGTGGTAGTCTCTCTTAAATCTGTGACAGATCGGAATCAAGCGGAAGCTTTGCGGGGTACAGATCTATATGTGGCCCGAGAAAATTTTCCAGAACTGGACGATAATACTTTCTACAATGAGGATCTAATTGGACTTGAAGTGCATAATTCTCAAGGAAAATCCGTAGGCGTTATCATTAGCGTCCAGAATTTTGGGGCAGGAGATCTGCTTGAGGTTCAAAATCCTAAAACTTTCCAGGCTATTTTTGTGCCTTTCCGGGATGAAGCGGTACCTACCGTTGATTTGGAAAAGGGGGTTGTTGTGGTGGAGGATTCTTATTTAGAGGATTTTGAATCATGAGCCAGCCCTGGAAATCCACAGTTTTAACCCTATTTCCCGAAATGTTTCCAGGACCTTTGGGGCATTCCTTGTCTGGGAAAGCTTTGGGTCACCAGTGGGATTTGGAGAGTATTAACATACGAGATTTTGCGGAAGATAAGCACAAAACCGTCGATGATACAGCCTTTGGCGGAGGCCCTGGGATGGTCATGAGAGCGGATATTTTGGATAAAGCTTTAGATTCTGTGGCGGATTTATCCCTCGGCCCCGTGATTTATTTAACACCAAGGGGTTGCCCTTTGACGCAGAACATGGTAAAAGAGTTTGCGTCAATGCCCCATTTGACCTTAATTTGTGGTCGCTACGAGGGAATTGACGAACGGCTGCTGCAGAAACGGAACATCCTTGAGGTGAGTATTGGGGACTATGTTTTGTCAGGTGGCGAGCTTGGGGCTCTGGTATTAATGGACGCTTGTGTGCGGCTGTTGCCGGGTGTTATGGGGTCTGGTGCCTCTCTGGAAGAAGAAAGTTTCCAGAATGGATTGTTGGAATACCCCCAGTATACGCGCCCTCAGAGCTGGGAAGGCTTGGATGTGCCAGAGGTTTTAGTCTCAGGTCATCATGAAAGGATTCGCGCCTGGCGACTTGCGCGGGCAGAAGAGATTACGGCGAAGCGCCGGCCCGATTTGTGGGCGAAGTATGTGGAAAAGAAAAAGTAGAGTTTTGTTATGAACATTATACAGCAGATTGAGCAAGAGCAGATTGTAAAGCTTATGGAAGGGAAAACCATTCCAGAGTTTGCCCCAGGAGACACAGTTCGGGTACTTGTAAAAGTTGTGGAAGGCGATAGAGAACGCGTTCAGGCCTTTGAAGGTGTTTGTATTGCGCGTAAGAATTCTTCTCTTAACTCTTCTTTCACTGTGCGTAAAATTTCTTATGGGGAAGGCGTAGAGCGCGTATTCCCTCTGTACTCTCCTCGTATCAATGTGGAAGTGGTTCGTAAAGGGTCCGTTCGTCGGGCGAAGTTGTACTACCTTCGTGATCTCAGCGGCAAGAAGGCTCGTATTTCTGAAAAGAAGCGTGGATTTGGTGTGCTGGGCGCTGCAGGGTCTCGGAAAGCGGCTAAGGCTGCGAAGTCTGCGGCAGCAGCAGAGGCCATGGGTGTGCCAGACGAACCTCAGGCGGAATAGAACCTTCCCTCTTTGAGGGACTGGAGTCACTTAATGTTTATCCAAACGGAACAGACGCCTAATCCCGATTCTCTCAAATTTATTCCTGGATCTATGTTGTTGGATAGTCCCATGGACTTTCCCAATCGGGAAACGGCTAAAATTTCTCCCCTTGCTTTGCGGCTTTTTGCCATTCCTGGTGTGGAAGGGGTTTTCATCGGTCGCGACTTCGTGACCATCTCCAAACAAGAAGACCTAGATTGGTATGCTTTGAAGCCGGCTATTTTGGGTGCGCTTATGGAGCACCTTATGGCGAAAAAACCTATTTTGAGGGAAGTTCCTTTGGCGCCAGAACCTTTGCCAGAGGTGGAAGGGGAAGACAAAGAAATCATATCGAAAATTCAAGACATCATTGAAACCCGCGTACGGCCGTCTGTTGCTCTCGATGGGGGCGATATTGTTTTTGTGAAATTCGAAGATGGAATTGTGTACCTTAAAATGAAAGGGGCCTGTTCTGGGTGCCCAAGTTCTCAAGTTACCTTAAAGTCCGGGATTGAAAATATGCTGCGGTTCTATGTGCCAGAGGTTATTGGCGTCGAGCAGATTTCTTAAGGGCACAGACCTCCTCAAATTTCAAGTTTCCTAAACACTCTTGTCATTTTGTTAAATATATGCAAAGCTTTGAGAATAAAGTTTTGGGAGGGTTGCGCGTGATTAAAAAAAACAAACTTTGGAGCTTGGTATGGTCTCTAGCTCTAGCAGGATTTTTGATGGCCTTTTCTTGTGACGGAATGGCCGCCGTCAGCCCCGCCGTTTTTGGGGTCGACTTTTTAGAACCAAAAAGCCCTACTGTTCTGGGCCACTTGACAAAGTGGGGCATTCATACAGCCCCTTCTTGGGGAAAAAATAAGGTGGTTTTTGAAGATGGGCAAGAATTTGAAGGAATGCCTCCAAGAGAATTTTTGCGTAAACACTGTCAGCTTTCAAACTACAGAGTGATCGTTTTAGATACAAAAGAAGACTTAAGGGCGTACGTTGCCTATCGTCTTCTACAGAAGTATAACGAGCACGATGAGGAAATGCAGATCACCAGTTTGCCTCAGATTAAAACACTGCTGGATTCCCCTAGATTTATGGAGCAGTTTATAAATTTTCTCCATCTCCAGTTAACCATGATTATATTGACCGATCTTGAAAACAATATTGTGGATGCCTCTCGAGAGAAAGAAGATTTGGCCCCAGATGGCAGTAGGTATCCGGTAACTCTGCCCAAGACCCTTAGGGCAGCTAATGGACAATTTCTTAAAAAAATAGGCAACGAGGCGGATCTGGCGTGGGAGGAAGTTATAAGCCTTCGGCGCCATATTTTGAGCACGCACTAATAAGCCCCTTTTCAAGAGCCTCTTAAACCTGTAGAGTAAGGAAATCAAAAGGAGACTCATATGGCTAAACGCGACACTACAAACGGATCTAAGAAACCTGATATGATCGAAGCATTGCCTCTTGTGAACAATGTTCATTATGTGAAGGATCTTTCCTTCGAAAACCCTGGAATTTTAAAGAATCTCAGTGAGCCCGGGCAGGTGCCTCAGATTGGGATCAATATCCAGGTGGAAGTAAAGAATTTAGCGCCCCATGTGTTCGAAGTGGTCCTTTTGGTGGAAGCAAAGGCGGATATGGAAAAGGAAGCCCTCTTTTTGGTGGAGCTTTCCTATGGTGGGATCTTTACAGTGGCGGAATCCATAACGGAAACAGATGCAAAGCCTTTGTTGCTTATTGAGGCGCCTCGTCTCTTGTTCCCTTTTGCACGGAGTATTGTTGCCAATATGACCCGTGATGGAGGATTGCCGCCCCTTCTCATGAATCCAGTGGATTTTGCAGCGCTCTATCGTCAGCAGCATCAACCAGAGCTTTCTTCTTGAGGGGAGTAGAAAATAAACCTAAAGCTTATTCCTAAAGATTCTGGTTATCGGGCCCTCTTAGGGCTCTCAAGATTCTTGGCTCCTCATCTGGGACTTCTAGGGCTTTCTCTTCTTTTTATTTGTTGCTCAAGCCTAGTTCTTCTATGGCTTGGATATGGGCTTACTCATTTTATTGATCATGGGTTCAAATCTTATGGTGATCTTATTGAGTCTGTTGAAATTCTCGGAGCGACCATTGGACTACGGGCTGTCTTTAGTTATGGAGAGCTTTTTTTTACTTCTTTTTTGGCTGAAAGAGTGGGAATATCCCTGAGACAAGAACTGTTTCAAAAATTTCTAACATTTAATGGGGAGTTTTATGAGAAAAATACTGTCGGAGATCTTCTGTCAAAACTTGTCTACGATGTTAGTCTTATTGAGACGATGATTACTAATACACTCCCCTTGTTTGGGAGGAATCTAATTATTGCCGGTGGGGGGATCATTTTGCTGTTTTTGAGCAATCATGCGTTGGCATTAATTGCTCTTTTTGGATTTCCCTTGGTTCTTCTTCCTCTATTTTTCTTTGACCAAGGGAGACCCACGACGATCAGTCAACGATTTCAAAAAAAATGGACAAGCGCCACGGCTCATGCAGAAGAAGTTCTGGGGGGCATTAAGACTGTGCAGGCTTTTGGCCAGGAAAATTTTGAAAAAGAAAAATTTGCAAACGAGCTTGTGCAGCGAATGAGAGATTCTTTCTATCATATGCGACTTAAAGGAATTATTGCCTTTTCCTCTATTGCTGTCGGGTTTTGTGTGGTGGGATTTGTTTTATGGTTTGGAGGAAAAGAAGTCCTATCCCATGAGATGACTGCAGGCCAACTAACATCTTTCGTTTTTTATGCACTTGCGGTGGTGAGCTATCTTGGGTACATCGGAGAGGGATGGAGCGACCTTGAAAATGGAAAAGAAGCAGCCACGGCTTTGAATGGAATTTTAGAAAGACATGACCAAAGTCCTTTGTTGGTGCCTTCGGGAGACTTAAAGGGAAAATCAACGGATCAAAGCATTAATTTTAAAGATGTAACCTTTTTTCATCCTCACTATCCAGAGAAAAAGATTCTCAATAAACTCAATTTTTCCATACCTTTTGGGAAGACCGTGGCTCTCTTAGGGGCATCTGGATCAGGAAAGACAACTATTTTTGAATTGATGCTTCGATTTTGTGACCCTCAAGAAGGGGAAATATTGCTGACAGGGAAACCCTTAAAGACAATTCCTTTGGAGGACCTTCGAAATGAAATGGGTTTAATATCTCAAGACTCTGTGATTTTCTCAGGAACAGTGTATGAAAATATTGCCTATGGAGCGAAAGAGTATACAAAAGCGAAAGTGTTAAAAGCAGCGGCTGAAGCGGGTGTTTCCGTCTTTGTAAAAGAATTTCCGGATGGTATTCATGCGCCAGTGGGGCAACGGGGGGCCCTTCTCTCGAGCGGTCAACGGCAACGTATTATCATGGCCCGTATTTTTCTGAAAAATCCAAATATTTTGTTGTTGGATGAGCCTGTAAATTTCTTATCATTTTCTAATAAAAAAGCTAATTGGCTAGAGGCGCGACGAAAAGAGAAGAAAACCACAGTGGTGATTGCCCATCATCTTTCGACAGTAAAAAGTGCCGATCTTATCGTGGTTTTAGAGCAAGGATCAGCTGTTGCTGTTGGTACCCACAAAGAATTACTTAAAAAATCAAAGCTCTATAAAAATTTGATTGAGGTAACTTTGGTGCAAGATTAACCCATTAAGATGTCTCAAAAAACAGAAGAAGTCAGAACCCTTTTTGATGGGGTGGCCACATCTTACGATCTTATGAATGATCTCATGAGTTTGGGGCTTCATCGACATTGGAAACAAGAGTTTGTAAATCTCATACCGAAAACACCGACGATGACGTTGTTGGATGTGGCGGGGGGTACGGGAGATATTGTAACTCGGTTCCTGAAGGGGGCCCAAAATCTGAACCCAAAGATAACTGTTCTTGATTTGAGTCCTGAGATGATTCAAAAAGGTCAGGATGGGATGGTGGACGCTAATACTTTTTACCCCATTGAATGGGTAGAGGGGTCAGCGGAAGATATTCCTTTTGAAGATAATTCTTTTGATGTTGTCACGATTTCTTTTGGACTGAGGAATGTGGTGAATCGCAGGCTTGCCCTTCAAGAGATGCATCGGATATTAAAACCGGGCGGTTCTTTTTTGTGTTTAGAGTTTAGTAAGCCATCTGAAGATATTGCGTCTTTGTATGATTTATATTCTTTCTGTGTCATTCCTTTTTTGGGAAAAATGGTGGCGCAAAATAAAGAGGCCTATGACTATCTTGTGGACAGTATTCGGAAGTTCCCTTCCCAAGAAGAGTTGGCTGAAATGATGAGGGAAGCCGGCTTTAAAAATGTAATTTATTCTGACCTGTCAAAGGGCGTTGTGGCTATTCACCGAGGATGGAAACTCTAACCACTCTTGAAATTTTTTCCTAAGTTCCTACATATCACCTAGTTTTTTTATTTATTAATAGGATTTCTATGCGGGTATTTTATATCTTTATTTCTGTTTTACTGACCTTAGCAGGGTCGCCTTGTGCTTGGGTTGCTGCGGCGGAAGAGGGGGAACGAGGCATCCCTGAAATTCCAATTGCTCAGAGAATTTATCGGGAGAGACAGCCTGAGACCTACCAAGAAATCATGGAGGCAGTTGAGAGCATTGCAGAATCAAGAATAGCTTATAATGCCCAATTAAAAGCGTATTTAACGAGTAAAGATGTTTCCGTGGCAGATAAACAAGAATTAACGGCTAGGCTATGGGATTCTTATCGAGACGAAAGGGTGCTTAGGAAATTTCTAGAAGGCTGCGATGGAGATATAAAAAGGTGGCAGACTATCAAAGATCACGGAGAGGATTTCAAGCTTTTGTCTGTAGTTGGACCTTTGTGGATTGATAGAGAGGAAGAGAAAATTACAAAAAGACAAGGGAGAGTTCCTGATGGGGATGTTCGTGAAAGTATTTTTTTAACAGAATGTTATTTATACCTAAAAAATATTTATGGCTTTAAATTTTCTATGCGGGAAGATGTAACCAATTCAATATTATCTCCTTCTTATTTTTACAACCTGAAAAACTACTTATTGAGAAAATTTAAAGCAGAGGGCGAGTTTATACAAAAGGTTGAGCCTATCTTGAATGATGAGCTTAGAAAGAAACACATCTTTTTGAAGGGACAGATCACGTTCTTTGATGGACTCATGACCAATGCTGTAAAAAAGTATGAGGCAACATCAAAACATGTCAGACAAATGCAATCAAAACATTTTTTGCGCCTACCCCTTGAAGAACGTCAAAAACTTATAATAGAAGCTCTTGCCCCCCTTAATGGAGAATTTGTTCCTTGTTATCAGCGGCTTACTAGTTTCAGAAACGTCTGGCTAAGATTTTTGAGCGATTTTCAGAAATTTGGTGAGATATTCTTTCAGCAGAAGAGCCTGGAAGAACAGAGGGTGCTTTACCAAGAAGCCGTTCCTACCGCTTCTGAGGAGAAACCATTAGTGAGATTGGTAACAGGGGAAAAACCTGAGATTTCTGTACAAGAAGCTTTGGGCGGTTTTGAAGAGGAGAAAGAGAGTTATCCTCAAACGAGAGAAGAGTGGAAAAAGCTCAATGGACAATTTTCTGCCATGAAAACGCAAAACGTACCACAAGCAGCTGCAGCATTAGCCGTTCAAAATACCCAGTTTGATGATAGAACCGTTTCAGAAGTAGGATTGTTTGTGTCAGAATTCGCAAAGGCACGGGCTTTTAAATATGCGGATATGAATACTATTTTTAATTTGCTCCGCATGGCACCACAACCCCATGGACATAACAATCTCTCCATAAAAATACCGAAAAAAAAGGGGAATGGTTTTGTGATTCGTTTCTATGATAGACCCCATGGCTCAAATGAAGGACTCAATGCTTTCTGGCGTTGGGCTTTTAAAGATGGGTTCCAAGAAGCTGGGTGGATTCAGCAATAACGTACAGTTTTTGACACCCTTAAGGATTCCATATTACAAACCATGAAGTGACACTTCATGGTTTATGGTTTTTCCCATTCCCTTCTGAATCAGAACTCTTTACAATGGGCCTCAAATTATGAGGACCAAATGACATCACAGACCATTAAAATACATGTTTTAGAAAACGGCAAAGCGCTTGATTTGCCATCCTATGCAACATCCCAAAGTGCGGGACTCGACCTGCGGGCTGCAATTGTTGACGAGGTAGTTTTAAATCCAGGAGAGCGTGGCGTGATCCCCACAGGGTTTTGTTTGGAATTACCGGATGGATTTGAGGCTCAAATTCGAGCCCGCTCAGGACTTTCGGCTAAACATGGGATTACGATTCTGAATGCGCCGGGCACCATTGATCCGGACTACCGAGGCGAAGTTAAAGGAATCATAATTAATTTGGGGCATGAACCTTTTACCATTACACCAGGTCTTAAATTTGCACAGATGGTGATTGCGCCCTTCACACGGGTTTCTTGGGAGTCGGTTGAGGCTTTTGATCTGGCAGAGACTCAACGAGGAACTGGGGGATTTGGGTCTACGGGTAAATAATCTATGAAGGATCCCCAGCTCAGTCTTCTTTCTGCCCCAACGCTTACTCCTATGGTGCGGCAGTATCAGGATATCAAGAAAAATTATCAGGATTGTTTGTTGCTTTTTCGCTTAGGTGATTTTTATGAATTATTCTTTCAAGATGCCATAACTGCAGCTGCGGCCCTCGACATTACTCTTACCAAAAGAGCAGAAGATATGCCCATGTGCGGCATTCCTTTCCATGCTGCAGATAATTATATTGCCCGTCTCATCCGCCAAGGGTTTAAGGTAGCCATCTGCGAGCAATTGGAGACCCCGGAAGAAGCCAAAAAGCGAGGTCATAAATCCATTGTAAAGCGTGATGTGGTGCGGCTCATTACGGCAGGTACATTGACAGAAGACACATTGCTCGACGCCAAACAAAATAACTTTCTTGTGGCCTTGTGTTCTGGAAAAAATAGCATCGGACTGGCGGCTGTTGATATTTCAACACGAGAATTCTTTTTGGAAAGTGTTTCTTTAGAAAGTCTGGAAGGAGCGTTGGGGAGGCTAAACCCTAAGGAGATTTTGTTGTCTCAAAAAATGATCCAGAACCCGGATTTATTTGAGTGCCTGAGTTCCTATAAAACAAGTCTTACTCCGCAGGTGGAAAGCCGATTTGATTTAGAGAATGGACGACTTCGGCTGGAGTCTTTTTTTGAGGTCGCAAGTTTGGAAGTTTTTGGAAGCTTCTCGGACTTAGAACTAAAAGCAGCAGGTGCTATTTTGGACTATGTGTCTTTGACACAAAGAGGAGGGACCTTGCCTCTGCGATCTCCGACGAAACTGATAGCCCGAAATTTTCTTCAAATTGATCCTTCAACTCAACGAAATCTAGAGCTTTATGCGACCCTGAGGGGAGAAAAGAAAGGAAGTTTTCTTTCTTCCATTGATCGTACGGTAACAGCAGGGGGCGCGCGCCTTTTGGCAAGAACCTTAGCTTTCCCTATGACAAGTGCGGTAGCCATTAATGAACGGCTTAATCAGGTGGGTTGGTTTGTCGATCACTTAAATATTGCAAAAGAGTTACGTCAGATTCTTGAAAAGTGTCCCGATGGAGAACGGGTCTTCTCACGGCTCAGCCTTGATCGGGGTGGTCCGCGAGATCTTTTGGCCATCAAAGGATTGATGGAAGCAGGACAGGCGATCGCTGTTCTTTTTAAGTCGTCTGCGACAGATTCTTTGGGGAAAATCTTGAATCCCATAAAAATTCCTGATGGCTTTTTAGACAAATTGAGTCGGGCGCTTGATGAAACAACGCCTTTGCTGGCAAGGGATGGGGGTTTTATTAAAGCCGGATATCTGGATGAACTGGATATCCTTAGAAGCTTAAGAGATGATAGCCATCAGACCATTGTCGCGCTTCAAATGCGATATGCCCAAGAGACGGGTATTAATTCCCTCAAAATCAAATACAATAATATTTTAGGCTACTATATTGAAACAACAATAGCCCATAAGGACCGTATTCCAGATACCTTTATTCATCGACAGACGCTGGTGAATGGCATGCGGTTTACAACCCCCGAACTTGCTGAGATTCAAGAAAAACTGAATACAGCAGCGGCGAAAGCTTTGGCTCTTGAGTTGGGCTTATTTAAGGAGTTTGTGCAGGAAACTTTGCTGTATGGAGAGGACCTTACTCTCCTGGCTCAGACAATTGCGCTTTTGGATATGCTAAGTTCTTTTGCTATTCTTGCGGTGACGGAAAACTACTGTTGCCCCATTGTGGATGAAAGCCTCAATTTTACTTTAAAAGACGGTCGTCATCCTGTGGTGGAGTCCATGCTGAAGAGTCAAGGGCAGTCCTTTGTTCCCAATGATATTAGCTTAACGCGGAATAAATATCTTTGGCTTTTAACGGGTCCAAATATGGCGGGGAAGAGTACCTATCTTCGACAAAATGCACTCCTGATTATTCTAGCTCAAATGGGGTCTTATGTTCCGGCAGCAGAGGCCCATATTGGCATCGTGGATCGCCTTTTTAGTCGTGTGGGGGCCTCCGATGACTTGGCCCGTGGGCGCTCCACATTCATGGTGGAGATGGTGGAAACGGCGGCCATTCTGAATCAAGCAACAGAAAGATCTTTTGTGATTCTCGATGAATTGGGACGGGGTACTTCTACCTATGACGGGGTGTCTCTTGCCTGGGCAACTGCGGAATTTCTTCATACAGAAAACAAAAGCCGAGGACTATTTGCAACGCATTATCATGAGTTGACTTCCTTAGAAAAATCCTTAGAACATATGGCCTGCTATACGGTCCAGATTAAGGAGTGGGAAGGTAAGGTTGTTTTCTTACATCGCGTGGTGCCAGGGTACGCCGATCGGTCCTATGGGATTCATGTGGCAGCGCTCGCAGGGCTTCCGAAATCGGTTATCCAGAGAGCCCAGCAGATTCTTGAATCTTTGGAAGATAAAAAACACATAACAAAAGATTTGACACCTAGTTCTCTGACGCCTGACGAAAATCCTATGCTAGACTCTTTAAAGGATCTCGATCCAGATGCCTTAACACCTCGGGAGGCGTTAGATTTTTTGTATACCCTAAAAGAGCTTAGAAAAGCATGAAAATATTTCAAACCCTTAGCCCCACAACCAAAGGGATACTCTGGATCTTGTCTACGAAATTCTCCTTCGTCGTGATGATGTCTATTGTGAAGGAATTTCTTATCTATCCCTCTTTGCAAATGAACTTTATTCGTTCCATCCTTGTTCTGGCGGTTGTCTTGCCTATTTTACTTAAAACGGGGAGGCAGGCTTTTATGACAAAATGGCCTCTGTATCAATTGATAAGAGTTGTTCTTGGTGCCATGGCAATGATTAGTTTTTTCTATGCCTATAGGGTATTGCCCATGGCGAAAGCGAGTGCTTTAAATTTCTCATTTGCTTTGGTTCTGCCCTTCATGGCTATTTTATTCCTTAAGGAAAAAGTGACATGGCAACGGTGGGCTGTGATTCTGGTGGGATACATGGGTATGTGGATTATTATAGACCCTGTTTTTGATCAGTTCGAAGGGGCTGAAGGCATTATGCTTTTTGGAGTTGCGTGCTTGGCAGGGGATTCTCTCCAAGTGAAAAAAATCAAAACGGATTCCCCCTATACCATGATGTTTTATTCTGCATGCGCGACGCTTGTTTTATTGGGCGTCTATTTCTTGGTTATTCCTCATTTTCCAAACCTTCAAAATGAGTTTTTGATGCCGTGGAAACCTTTGGAAGCTCAACATATTCCGATTTTTCTAGGTTTGGGGGGCATTGCGTTTTTTGGTCAATACAGCTATGTGCATGCGTACCGTCAGAATCGCCTCAATTTTGTGGCCGGATTTGATTATATCAAGCTTGTTTTTGGAACCCTTATAGGGCTTCTTTTCTTTGGAGAAATTCCAGGGTGGGATACGCTCCTGGGAGGATTTGTTATTTTGGCATGTAGTTATCTTTTGGCCAAACAAGAATCGAAAGCTTAGTTATGGCTGATATTCCCATTACAATCACTCCAGATCTTTACGCTTATTATAAAGAGATCGGATTTCGAGAGCCGCTTCTTTTGCAAGAGCTTCGCTTTTTCATGGAAAAGCACCCTCAGTCCCATATGTCGGTAAGTCCTGAGGTAGGGCAACTTCTGGCTTTTCTCGTGAGGCTTATGCGACCAAAGGTTATTTTGGAGGTGGGGACTTTTGTTGGGTATAGTACCTTGGCCATGGCATTGGAGCTTGGATCAGAGGCTAAGATTATCACCTGTGATAGGGATGCAGTTTTGCCAAAGATGGGGATGCCTTTTTGGGAAAAGTCGGGCCGGAACTCTCAGATTGAATTTAAATTGGGGAATGCTCTACAAACTTTATCGGGGCTTGCGGATCAAGATTTTAAGTGCGATCTGATGTTTATTGATGCGGATAAAAATGCCTACGATCAGTACTATGAGTATGGTCTTTTATTTTTG
>CAZEUR010000003.1:0-57079 GCA_964515175.1 uncultured Holosporaceae bacterium
AACGAGATATAAAAAAGCCGATAAATCAGAACTCATTGAAAACTCCTACTTCTTTTTAAACATTTGCAACATGCGGTTCGTCACAATAAATCCACCAAAAATATTGATGGAAGCAAGAACCACCGCAATGAATCCCATTATTTTCGAAAAATCAAAGGCTTGTCCGCCAGCGACTACTAATGCCCCTACAATGATCACACTAGAGATTGCATTTGTGACAGCCATTAAGGGAGAATGCAAGGCAGGGGTCACACGCCACACAACATAGTACCCCACAAACAAAGCAAGGGCAAAAACGGTGAGGCCAGCAATGAGGACGCCAGAATCCGCGTTGTTCGCGAGCACTTCTACAGAATGTGTCTCGGGTGGCAGAATGTTCTGGACGAGAGAGCTTGTTTTTTCAACAACACGGGTGCCAATACTCATTTTTTCTTTCCTTTCGTTGGAGCGTTCTTGGAAGAAGCTTTTTTAGGCGTCTCCTTTTTTGCTGAGACTTTTTTTTCTTCAGTCTTTGTTAGAAGATCAGACCGTAAAACTTTGCCCTCATGAGTCAACAAAATAGCGCTGACAATCTCATCCTCTGGACTGAAGACAATCTTCTTTTCTTTTTCGTCAAACAATAGTTTAAATAAGTTGAAGATATTGCGGGCAAAGAGATCAGAGGCGTCTCTGGCAATTTGAGACACTAGATTTGCGGGGCCCACAATCTTGACACCATATTTCTCAACAGTTTTCCCAAATTCACTGAGGGAACAGTTTCCCCCGGACTCTACGGCCAAATCCACGATAACGGATCCTGGCTTCATACTCTTCACCATATCTTCTGTGAGGAGAAGGGGAGCCGGGCGCCCTGGAATCAAGGCCGTGGTGATAATAACATCCACTTTTTGAACCGTTTCTGCTAATTTTTGTGCTTGACGTTTCTTATAAGCCTCATCCATCTCTTTGGCATATCCTCCGGATGTCTCTGCATTCATGGTTTCATCCACTTGAATGAATGTGGCCCCTAAGCTTTCCACCTGTTCTTTGGCAGCAGCTCTTACATCATAGGCCATCACAACCGCGCCCAGTCGACGGGCAGTAGCAATGGCTTGAAGGCCTGCAACACCGGCACCGATAACCAAAACTTTTGCGGGCAGGATAGTTCCTGCGGCCGTCATCATCATGGGAAAGGCCCTGTCAAAAACAGAGGCGGCTTCAAGTACAGCTCGGTATCCTGCTAAGTTGCTTTGGGACGAAAGGACGTCCATGGTTTGCGCCCGGGTAATGCGGGGAACAAGCTCTAGCGCTACTGCATTAATTCCAGCATCTTTATAGGCATTTAAATCTTCCGGATGATTCAAAATTCCAAGGGTGGCGATAACTGTGGCTCCTTTTGGATAATGAGAGATCTCTTTACCTTTTTCCAGAAGGGGTTTCTGAACCTTTAGAATGACTTTTGCATCTTTGTAAAGAGGGGCTCCCCCTTTGGAGAGTTTTGCTCCCGCTTCTTTATAGAGAGAGTCTGGAATAGATGCGCTAAGGCCGGCATCTTCTTCCACCACAACATTACATCCTAGAGCCACCAACTTTTTGACTGTTTCAGGACTTGCTGCAACACGTCCTTCATGGGGGCGAACTTCCTTCGGAATAACGATCTTCATGACGTACCTTTCAAAATAATTGAGAGTTAAGCTTTTTCTTCAGCCGGGACTTCTTTTCTAATCTTAAATCCAAGCGTCAGCAATAAGGGGGCTGCCAAACAAATGGACGAATAGGTCCCAACAGCGATACCGATGAGAATGGGTAAACTGTAAGCGGCCAGCACATCCCCTCCAAAGAAATAAAGGGCTAAGAGGGATAGAATGGTGGCTGACGAGGTGAGGACAGTTCTTGAAAGAGTGTCATTGATGGATTTATTCAACAGGGTTTCAAGGTCTGTTGTTTTATACTTCCGTAAGTTTTCGCGAATGCGATCATAAATCACAACCGTATCATTGATGGAATATCCCACCGTGATCAGGATTGAAACTAAGGCCGTTGCATTAAATTCAAGGCCAAAAATCGTATAGAGAGCGGCCACCGCAAAGGCATCATGAATGAGCGAGATCACCGCACAGATCCCAAAATGCCATTCAAAACGGATCCAGATGTAGCAGAGCATGGCAAGCATGGCCCACAAAACCGCCTGCAAACAGTTGCTAATAAGTTCTTGACCCATGCGGGGCCCCACATTTTCAATGCGACGATATTCCACATCAGGGCCCAAGAGATGCTTAATCTGGTCAATTACACCAAGCTGGGCGGTCTCATCTCGATCTTGACGATCAATGCGGATTAAAATGTCCTCATTGGTCCCAAACTCCTGGAGAGACACCTCTCCAATGCCCAAATTATTGGCTTTATGTCGAAGATCTGCCATATCAGGGGGTGTTGTGCATCGAGCCTCAATGAGAGTGCCTCCCGTGAAATCGATGCCGTAGTTGATGTCATTTATGAAATAACCCGCAATGGCGGCCAGCACCATGAAGGCGGAAACACCATAGTTCACAAAACGCCACTTAATGAAGTTTATGTGAATTTTGGAAGAAATAAGCGCGATTCCTGAAAACATGGGAGACCTCAAATGGGAAGGGGTTTGTTGCGACCCCATCCTCTCATCCAGAGTAATACCAATACCTTACTGAGCACAATGGCCGTAAAGAAAGAAATAACGATTCCAAGACCCAAGTTCACGGCAAATCCCCGCACAGCCCCTGTTCCAAAAATGTAGAGCAAGACAGCTCCAATAATACTTGTAATGTTGGAATCAAGAATGGTGGACATGGCCCGGGAATACCCTTCCCCGATGGCATTCATAGGAGCTTGTTTGTTTCGGATTTCTTCGCGAATGCGCTCATAAATGAGGATATTGGCATCAATGGCCATGCCCAGAGACAAAGCAATTCCCGCAATGCCAGGAAGCGTTAGGGTGGCCCCAAAAAAGGTGAGGGCAGAAATCAAGAAGACACCATTCATGATGAGGCAGATGTTTGCGATGCCACCAAACAGGAGTCCATAAAAAACAAACATGAATAGGAGGACAAACCCAATGGAAATAAGGGTTGCCAGTTTACCCGCTTGAATAGAATCAGATCCAAGTTCTGGACCCACTGTGCGCTCTTCAAGGGGAGTAAGAGGCGCCGGTAAAGCACCTGCTCGTAACAAAATGGCGAGGTTACGGGCACTCTTGAGATCAAAATTTCCCTGAATAATTCCAGATCCTCCAGGGATTGGCGTATTAATAACCGGGGCACAAATGATTTTATCATCAAGGATAATTGCGAATTGACGGCCAATATTGTTTTTGGTGATGTCCGCAAATTTACGAGCCCCTACGGCATCCAGCTTGAAGCTCACCACATCTTGACCCTCTGAGGCGGTGGCTTTTGCATCTTCCAACATCTCGCCACTAATATCAGTTTTCTTCTGAACAAAGTAGGCATGACCATGGGCTCGTTCATCGCCCTCGTCGTACTGCAAAACTTCATATCCCAGAGGCGCTGACTTTGTCTTTGGGTCATGGGGGATAAGAGTCGGATGAACAAGCCTAAAGGATAGCTTAGCAGTCTTCCCTAAGAGATCTTTCACTTGGGCGGGATCACTTACACCCGGCAATTGCAAAAGAATTCGATTGTTTCCTTGTTGCTGAATAGAAGGCTCTTTTGTTCCCATTTCGTCAATGCGGCGACGCACAATTTCAATGGATTGTTTTACCGCCCCATCTTCCCTCTCTTTAATAGCGTGGTCACTAATCTTCAGAGAAACTTCGCCATTATTGGAGGAAGACACTTGGGCTCCTTCCGTTAGGTTCCGGAGAATCTTAGAAATTTTTTCTGATTGTTCTGAGTTTCGAGGAGTTACCTTTAAAATGGTTCCCCCCTCAAGACGTAGATTCATATAAAGGATCTTTTCTTGCCGAAAAACACGACGAACCTCATCCAAAAGAGACGCCATATGCTCTTTGAAAACATTCCGTGTATCTACCTCTAAAAGAACGGAGGACCCTCCCTGAAGATCAAGACCTAAAGTGACTTGTTCTTTGGGGAAAAAGGATGGAAGAGAATTCAAAGTTTCTGAGGACAGAAAATTTGCCAAACCAAGCCAGAGTCCGACAAAACAGACTCCGAAAACGAGGGTTAATCTCCAGCGAGACAGGTAGGGCATAGGTCCTTACTTCTTTTTCTTAACGGTCTTTTTAGCAACTGGCTTTACTTCAGAAACAATCCCACCAGAAGAGAGCAGAGACGTAATTGTAGACCGTGCAACTGTTACATTCACGGATGGCGCAATGCGAACTTCTAGTTCCGACTCCATTACTTTTACAACAGTGCCAATAAGACCACCGGCGGTTAAGACACGATCCCCAGACTTGATGCCGGCAATCATCTGCTGATGCTCTTTCGCTTTTTTGCTTTGAGGGCGAATGACCAAAAAATACATAACAACGAAGATAAGGGCGATGGGCAACAAACCCATTAAATCAAAAGCTTTCATTCAGGTCTCCTTAAAAAAATTTTATTATGATTACCATGTTTGAGGAAGAGACTCAAGGATATTATTGCATGGACTTGAGCAGCAGATTCACATTATATCTTATCATCTCCAGATATGTGGGAGCAGGGCCATCTTTAGAAGAGAGGGAATCAGAATAAAGGGTGCCTCCTAATGTGGCCCCCCCCTCTTGAGCGATTTGTTTTAAGAGTTTTGGGTCTGCAATGTTTTCAATAAAAACAGTCTTGATATTATATTTTTTAATCTTCTTAATCAGGTCCACTACATTTTGCACCTTAGCTTCTGTTTCAGTGCTGATACCTTTTGGGGCCAAGAACTCAATGCCATAAGTATTTCCAAAATACCCAAAGGCATCATGGGCTGTGATAATTTTACGTTTTTGGGGAGGAATTTGATCAATTTCTTCTCGGACATAGCGATCCAATTTTGTTAGCTCACTGAGGTAGGCATTAGCTCTCTTCTCATAATAGTTCTCTGATGCAGGGTCTACTTTCTTGAGGGCCTCTAGAATATTGGTCACATAAATCTTGGCGTTGGGAATGCTGTGCCAGGCATGAGGGTCTCGAATGAGTGTTCCCTCAAATACCAGGCGAGGATGAACCGCATCGCTTACCACAATGAGTTCCCTTTTGTAATTAGAGGATTCAATGAGTCTTTGAAGCCACCCCTCAAATCCTAAGCCATTAATAAAAACAAGATCTGCGTCTGTTATCTTTTTAATATCAGAAGGCTTTGGTTCGTACATGTGGGGGTCTTGATTCTCTCCCACAAGAGAGACTACCTCAATACGATCGCCCCCAACTTGTTGCACCAGATCGGCTAGAATACTAAAGGTGGCCACAGCTTTTATTTTAGGATCAGCCCAAACAGGTGTTAAAAGTAGGAAAAATAAAATAAATTTTTTCACGATTTTTTATACTTTCTGTGATGAAGAATACTGCCATAGGGACCAAAAATAAGGGATAGGATATAAACAACACCTGCCAAGAGAACAATGGTGGGACCAGAAGGCCAATCGGTGTGGTAGGACAAGATAAGTCCAAAGAATCCTGTGGTGGCGGCAATGCAGATGGCAAGGAGAAAGAGTTCGGTCATTTGTTTCGCCCAAAAGCGAGCACTAATGGCAGGGACCATCATAATGCCGAGAGAGAGAAGAGTGCCGAGGGTTGCAAATCCTGAAACCAAATTTAGAACCACAAGACCTAAGAAGATCACCTGATAATATCCTCCTCTACCATGGGTTGATTTTAGGAAGGCAGGATCAAAGCATTCAATGAGGAGAGGCCTATAAATGCAGGCTAAAACAAGTAGCGTGAGGGATGAAATCATCCCCATGGAGAGGAGGGCATCATCATCAACAGAAAGCGCAGACCCGAAAAGAATATGAGTTAAATCTACGGCGCTGTGTTTGAGAGAAATAAGAAGAACTCCCAAGGAGAGAGCAATCAGAAAAAAGCCTGCAAAACTTGCATCTTCTTTGAGTTGGGTGAATCGGGAGGTGAGGCCCGCGAGTAACGCCATAATAAGTCCTGCAGTGAGGCCACCAACCCCCATGGCAATGAGCGAGAATCCGCCCAAGATATACCCCACAGCGACTCCTGGGAGAAGGGCATGGGAAAGGGCATCCCCCATCAAACTCATGCGCCTTAGAACGAGAAGAACACCAATCGGTCCTGCACCAAAGGCCAGGCAAAGACAGCTTACCAACGCTTTTCGCATGAAGGCGTATTGAAGAGGTTCGAGAAAAAAATCCACCATTGTCATACCATTAAATTCTTGAAGGCTTTTTTAATATTGGCCTCTGTCAAAATTTTTGAAGTTTTTCCCCATCCCACACATTGACGACCCAGGAGGACTGTCTCGGGGAAATATTTTTCTACAAGATCCAAATTATGAAGAGCCACTAAAACCGTCTTGCCCTGACGATTCCAATCCAAAATAAATTTAATCAAATGAGTGCATGTTTGAGTGTCGATGGCCGTAAAAGGTTCATCCAAAATAATCAATGAGGCATCCTGCATAAAAATTCGGGCGAAAAGCATGCGTTGGAACTGTCCTCCAGAAAGAGATCCGATAAGTCTATTCTCAAATCCATTTAATCCTACTTTCTCAAGAGTTTTTTTGATCAATATAATCTGTTCTGGCGTATAAGCTTTAAAAGCACCTACTTGAGCTAGAAGCCCCATTCCTACCACGTCAAATACCGTTAAGGGAAAACTGGTATCAAATTCATTCTTTTGGGGAAGATAAGCTGTATCACAGAGATTTTTGCAGTAATGAGTAACGGATCCTTTCGAAGGTCGAATAAGTTTTTGAAGTGCTTTAATAAATGTGCTTTTCCCACCCCCATTGGGCCCAATAATGGCCGTTAGGCTTCCTGGTTCAAAGGTGCCAGAAATATTTTCCAAGGCCAAAGTTTCATGATAAGAAACAGTTAGCTCTTTAACCTGAATTTTATTTGTATGGGAATGCGCGTGCATCAGAGAATAGCCCAAAAAATAGCACCCCATAAAAGGAGGATAAGGGGAAGAATTCGAAGAAGTCTCTGGAAAAAACTATAAAAAAGAGGGGACATCATCACTCTTTAGAAGACTTGAACTCTTTAACAAACTTTTCAAGAATTTCTGACAATTTTCCGGCTACTTTTTCTGTGAGTCCATCCTTGTGTTCTAGATCCCTCAGAAGAGTCTTATGACTACGATGCATAAAAGACAGAAGTTTGGATTGGAATTCTCCAATTTGAGACTTCTCCAGGGGGGATAAAAACCCATGGACGCCTGCAAACAAAACGACCACCTCTTCAGAAACAGAAAGAGGTGCGTATTGAGGTTGTTTTAAAAGCTCAGACAGACGTTCTCCTCGATGTAAGAGTTTTAAGGTATTCTCATCAAGATCTGACGCAAACTGAGAAAACGTTGCCATTTCTCGATATTGAGCCAGTTCAAGCTTCAAAGTTCCTGCCACTTGTTTCATGGCTTTGGTTTGGGCCGCAGATCCAATACGACTCACAGATAACCCCACGTTAATGGCGGGGCGAAACCCTTGGTAGAAGAGCTCTGTTTCCAAAAATATTTGACCATCTGTTATAGAAATTACATTTGTGGGGATATAAGCAGAAACATCTCCCGATTGCGTCTCAATAATGGGAAGAGCCGTTAGGGAACCCCCTCCTTTTTCATTGCTTAATTTAGCTGCCCGCTCTAACAATCGGGAATGCAAAAAGAAAATGTCTCCAGGATACGCTTCCCGTCCAGGAGGTCTTCTGAGCAGCAAAGAAATCTGGCGATAGGCAACCGCCTGTTTTGAAAGGTCATCATAAATGATGAGAGCATGCATCCCGTTGTCTCGAAAATATTCGCCCATGGCGCATCCTGTATAGGGAGCTAGGAACTGGAGAGAGGCAGGATCAGAGGCAGTGGCCGCCACAATAATGGAATACTCCATGGCGCCTCGTTCTTCTAAAATTTTTACGAGCTGTGCAACGGACGATCTTTTTTGACCAATGGCCACATAAATACAAAAAACCTGGCTATCTTTTGACCCTGTGTCATTAGAAGCTTTTTGGTTTAGGATTGTATCGACGGCAAGGGCTGTCTTTCCTGTTTGTCGATCGCCAATGATCAGTTCTCTTTGGCCCCGACCAATAGGGACCAAACTGTCGATGGATTTAATGCCCGTTTGCAGAGGCTCATTCACAGATTGACGGTCGATAATGCCGGGAGCTGCGGATTCGATGGGCATTAAAGTTGTATCTTTCAAGGGACCTTTCCCATCGATAGGGTTTCCAAGAGCGTCGACTACACGTCCGAGCAATCCCATGCCGGAAGGAACCTTAATGACAGATCCCGTGGAATATACCATCATGCCTTCATTTACAGAGCGATTTCCTCCAAAAACAACAGCACCAACAGTATCTTCATCCAAATTTAAGGCCATTCCCATGACGTCATTTTCAAAACGGAGCATTTCTCCAGCAGCCACACTATCCAATCCATAAATGGTGGCAATGCCGTCACCTACTGAAATGACTTTGCCCGCTTTTTCTAGATGAGTTTTTTTATCGAAATCTTTAATTCGTTCTTTAATAATTTCGAGCATTTCTGAGGAATTTAAGGCCATTTAAGCTCCTATTCTGTGGCGTTGCAATTGATCAAGTTGACTTTTTATGGAGGCATCCATGTAAAAAGACTCGGCCATTAGGGTGAATCCACCATAAATACTGGAATCAATTTTATAAATAATTTCAACCTTTTTATCAAAAATCTTCTCCAGTTTTCCTTTTAAGGATTTTATGGAAGGGGACGAAATCAGATCCTTTTTTGCCAGAGTCACAGTAGCTTTTACATGATTTGTTTCTGCTAAAAATAAAGCCTCATAGGCTGCCATAATCTCCACAATGTGATGAATATGCTTGAGGTCAATTAAAATTTTTAAAAAGCGCATTGCTTCTGGAGAAAGTTTTAAGCGCGGGAGTGCGGCCAGCTTATCTTCATCGGAGAAAAGAGGATTGCAAAAAATCTCCCGCAAAGAGTCATCCATAAGAAGTTTTTTTAATTTCTCTAGGGAATTGAATATAGATTTAAGTTTTGATTTATCTCTCTTGTATGTTTCAAGCAAACCAAGAGCGCAACTTTCAACTATTTTCTTGTCTTTACTTTGAAGCATGAATCTTTGTATTTCCTTCAGGGTCTACCCATCCAATATTACCATCTTGCCGCAAATATACCAAATTCAATCCGCCATGTCCTTTATTTCGGAACAAAAGGGCTGGTTTTTCTCCAAGGTCCATCCGCATAACCGCTTCTCCCACCGTGAGTGTTGGGATGCAATAAGCGACTTCCGCCACAATGGCCGGCTGTTTTTGCTCTGTTATCTCTTCTGCTTCTGCTGTTTCGTCATAAGAGGTATCTAAAATGTACTGAATTGCTTTCTCTTCCTTGGAAAGATCATGATGCATGTGATGATCTTTTAGACGCTCTTTATATCTGCGCAGATTATGCTCTATTTTATGGAGAGCTCTATCGCTGGCGATATAGCCATCTTCTCCCATTTCTGTTCCGCGTATGGTAATGCGGCCCTGATGCACCTCAATATAGGCTTTAATTAAAGGACCTTGTTTCTCTAAAGTAACGTGAGAATCAACGGCGTAATCAAAATATTTGTTTATTATTTTATTCAGACGGTCCTTGATATGGCTTTGAAGGCTTTCTCCCAAGTCCACATGTTTTCCAGTAATGGCTATCTGCATGTTATTTCCCTTTCTTTTTTTTGGTTAATATAAAATCTTCTCCCAAGTAGACGCGGCGCACTTCCTTGTGGGCTACAATATCTTCTGGGCGTCCCTCTGCTAAAATTTTTCCTTCGTTTAAAATATAGGCTCGATCCACAAGGGCCAAGGTTTCTCTCACGTTATGGTCTGTTATAAGAATTCCAATGCCGCGGTCCTTTAGATGCAGGACAAGTTCTCGGATATCATTGACGGCAATGGGATCTATACCTGCAAGAGGCTCATCAAACAGAATGAATTGTGGGTTGTTAGCAAGGCTGCGCGCAATTTCCACACGACGTCGTTCCCCTCCTGAGAGAGAAAGGGCAGAACTTCTGCGAATATGGGTAATGGAAAACTCCCCCAACAGGGATTCCAGTTTTCTTTCTCGTTTATCCCGGTCTGGTTCCGCCGCCTCTAAAGCCACCCGGATATTATCTTCAACAGTCATTCCTCTGAAAATGGATGCTTCTTGAGGGAGGTACCCAATTCCTAAACGGGCGCGACGATACATGGGAAGAGATCCTATATCCTGGCCATCCAAAGTGACTTTTCCATGATCTGGCTTTATAAGGCCGCATAAAATATAAAAACAGGTGGTTTTCCCCGCACCATTGGGGCCTAATAAAGCAACAACTTCTCCCTGCTTCACGTGGACAGAGACGTTCTTTAAAATAGATTTTTCATGGTAGGACTTGCTAATGGCCTCAGCGGCGAGAGTGCTTCCTGATAATTTTTTTCCGTCAGTCTTGGGCATCTTTCACTACAATGAACTTATAAACACTTCTTAGGAGATATCACAAAATCTCTGCGCTGGCTAAAGATTTCTGCGGTTTAAATAGAAACCTTTTTAAAATTTTCCGGAAATTTTACGTTTCCCCACATGTTCTTAATATCCATGATAACACAATAGGGAACTCCCAGGGTCCTAAAATCTTTTTCTGTAAAATCCAGAAATTCTTTATGAGGGACGGCGCCAACAATACAGTCATAAGTTCCTAGCTCAGCCTGAAGTTTAAGGGTGATATCATAAAAATCCAGGGCGTCATGCGGGTTGGCATGTGGATCTAAAACATCTACGACATATCCCTGAGATTGAAAATCTTTGACCATATCTACAACTTTTGTATTGCGCAGATCTGGGATATTTTCTTTGAAAGTAAGCCCACAGATTAAAATTTTCTTTTGTAATCTTGAAGAAGAAACTTGCTCTAAAGCCGTATGGGCAAGATTTACAAAAAATCCAGCCATAGCATCATTAATTTTGCGCCCAGCAAGAATCACTTCTGGATGATGTCCCATTTTTTCGGAATAATCGGCAAGATAGTAGGGATCTACGCCGATGCAATGTCCGCCCACAAGGCCGGGAGAAAAGGGGAGAAAATTCCATTTTGTTCGAGCGGCATCCAGGACATCGTAGATGGAAATATCTTCCTTGTTGAAAATGGCTGTAATTTCATTCACAAAGGCGATGTTGATGTCTCTTTGAGCGTTTTCAATCACCTTGGCCGCTTCTGCTGTTTTGATGCTTTTAGCTTCAAAAACTTCGGTGATTTTTCCATAAATGTGGGAAAGTTTTTTTGTAATTTCAGGATTTTGTCCCGCTACAATTTTAGTGATTCTATGAATCGTATGGTTTCTATCTCCAGGATTTATTCTTTCTGGAGAGTAGCCTAGAAAGAAATCTTTACCACTTGCAAGCCCAGATGCTTTTTCAAGGACAGCGCCGCAGACAGTTTCTGTGACGCCGGGATAGACAGTGCTTTCGAAGACAACAATGGCTTTTTTTGAGAGAACGCTTCCAATCATTTGGGATGCCTTTTCCAAAAGACTTAAATCTGGCTTGTTCTGGGAGTCAACGGGAGTTGGGACGGTTATGATATAGACATCCTGATTCTTCAGGCGTTCCAAACAATCAGTTGTCTGTAAGCCAGAAACTTTCAACTCTTTTTGTGTAAGCTCTCCTGTGCGATCGAATCCTCTTTGCAGTTCTTCTATGCGTAGAGAATCTACATCAAACCCTATGGTTGTAAAATGCTTGGACAGAGCTGTGGCAAGAGGGAGTCCAACATAACCAAGTCCCACAACTGCTATTTTCATGACTCTCCTAAATGCTCAGATTTTGCATTTGCTTTTTCAGCAGGTGTTCTTGCTGAGCTTTTGTTAATCTCTTTGAGACAGAGGTCTGGACCAAAGAGCAGGCCTTTTGTAATAAAGATTCCTGAATTTCCAGATACATTTTTTGTTGAAGTGCATGGAAACGGTTTTCCAGCTCCTGCGTTTGGTTTTTCTTGAGAAGAATGATTTTTTTTTGTGTATCCTCAAGAATCTTTTTGGACTCTTCTTGCGTTTGTTTTTCAAGATTCATCAGAGATTCTCGGGTTTTATGAAGTTTTGTTTTTTCATTTGATAAGATTTTTTGAGCTTCTTCGTGCAGTTCTGCCACTTCCTTAATTTGGCGCGAAATCGTAGAAGATCTTTCATCAAGCTGGAGAGCAACGATTCTGTAAAATCGTTTGCCACAAACAGCTACGAAAAGAACAAAAGAAACAAGAATCCAAAGTTGAGGGTCGTGGAGTATCATTTCGCCCTCGCTTTTTTTGTAGTCTTTTCAGACTGAAGAGAAGAGGAGACTGAGGCCATCAACTTATCCATAATAAGCTCTGCAAGAGCAGATTCTTCCTTTTTTAAGGTAGCTGTCAATTCTTTTGCTTCTTTTTGAAGAGAGACTTCAAAATCACCCATTTTTTTTAGGGATTCGTGGTGAAAATCTTCCTCAAACTTCCTGAGTCTCTTGGTAGATTCCTGAGCGGCTTTTGTCAAAGCTTCTTCCATTTCTTTTTGTTTCTTGGCAACAAAGAGAGAGCTTTGAAGTCTCAGTTCGTCTGTCTCTATCTTAAATTGCTCTATTTCTTTCAATTTCTCTTGGAGTTTTCGCCGGCGCTTTTTAAAGAGGGTTTCCATCCGAGGTTCGATGAGAAAGCGCATGCCTGTGTACAAAAGGCAAAAAGCTACGCCCAACCAGAAAAGCTGAGGAATATAGAGGCTTGCATCTAATTGTGGCATCTAAACCTATTTAAACAGTATAAGAAAGGCAATGAGAAGGGCGAATAGAGCGACCGCTTCTGTTAACGCAAACCCCAAAATGCCAATGGCAAAAACGTCCTTGCGCACTTCCGGGTTGCGCGCGATAGAACTAATAAGGGTTGAAAAAATGCTCCCAATTCCAAGGCCTACCCCAAGCAAGGGAAATACGGCAAGTCCGGCTCCGATATATTTTGCTGCTTCTGCGTCCATTCTAAATCTCCTTTTCTACTATCTTATCAATGCAAATGGATTGCGTCATTCAAATACAGGCACGTGAGTACAGTAAACACGTATGCTTGCAAAAATGCCACAAGAAATTCGAATCCTATTAATACACTATTTAGGATGATGGTGGAAAGCCCAAAAATGCCGAGGCTAATGGTAAAGAGCGCAAAAACCTTGAGCATGGTGTGTCCTGCCATGAGATTGGCGAACAAACGCACGGATAAACTGACGGGTCTTGAAAGATAAGAGATAATTTCAATGGGAATGAGAATGGGGGCCATAAGGAGCGGGGCGCCCTCTGGCATGAACAGCTTCAAAAATTTAAACCCATGTTTGAAAATGCCAATCCCTAAAACTATTAGAAAAACGATGGAAGCGATTCCAAATGTGAGGATAAGCTGGCTGGTAAACGTGAAGGTATAGGGGAGCATCCCCAAAAGATTTCCAAACAAAATGAAGAAAAATAACGAAGAAATAAAAGGCAAATAGGGGCGTCCCTTATCTCCCACATTTTCTTCCAAGAGATTTGCTACAAACTCGTAAGAAAGTTCCACAAAAGATTGAAGCCTTCCGGGAACTAAGCTTGATCGGAAGGTTCCTGCCCAAAAGAGAAGCAGGCTGAAGGCGCCTGCGAGCACCATAAAGAGGGCAGAGTTTGTAAAAGAAAGATCCACGTTGCCCCAGTAGAGAGGGATCAATCGTTTCACTTCAAATTGGTGGAGAGGACTTTCCATCGTAATAATCCTATTTCTTGAGTGTCTCAAGCCCGAAGCCAAACCCAGCTTTACAGAGAGACCTGTACACATTTAACATGCCGGCACTAGAGCCAAGCAAGAATCCAATAATGAGCCCCCAATGGGCTGTGCCCATATAATAATCAAAAGCTAGCCCAAGTCCAGCCCCAACAATAATACCCGCTAACATATCCGCGCTGGCACGCCAGGCCATATGAGAAAACTCAGCGGGGCCTTTCTTAGGAGGATCAAGTTCTCGTTTGACCTTTTCATATCGGTCTTGAAAAGATTTCTTTCTCATTTATTGCTTTCCAAAGGTCGCAAAAGGCTTCCCCGATTCAACGTGAGCCAGAGCTTGATTCAAAACAATCCGGAGTTTCTTCAGGGGCATCAACCCTGAAATCACTTTAGATCCAATGATGAAAATGGGCAAGCCATCTATATTGTATTTTTCTTCAGCCTCTTGCCGCATTTTTGTAATTAGCTTTTGAACCGCAGTGCTGCCTAAGGCTTGGTTTATTTGCTTTTGAGTCATTCCAAACTCATTGGCGATTTTCATAATCTCCTTTAACGGTTCTTTTTTGTCCATCCACTGGGCCTGTTTTGAAACAATGGCGGTGTGAAGAGCAACAGGATTGGGGTTTGCCTGCACAATTAAATTGGCTTTGAAATCAATGCCATTCATGGGGAAATCTTTGGAAACAAAAAAGACTTTACCCGTATCGATAAACTCTTTTTTAAGAAAAGGAAAGATGTCGCTCATAAAGATATTACAAATGTGGCAGGAGAAAGACGAGTACTCAATTAGGGTAACGGGCGCTTTTGGATTGCCATAGGCGATCTCTTTTAAACGGGTCTGCGCCGTGGTTTCTTGCAAAAAGAAAAACACTCCCGCGATCATAAAAGAAAGATATTTCATGTGTCCCATATATTATTTTTAGCTTAAATAGGAGAGGAAATCTAGAGGAACTTGGTTAAGAGCTGTTCTACCAATTGTGCAAAATAAATCATTTTAAAGAGGGTATAGCTATGGTAGAATCAGAGAAACTAGAGGAGAAACCATGATTAAGCACCCGGCATTTCTTATTTTTTTTGCACTTACACTTTCTGGAAATGCTTCTTTGCATCCCGAAATGGGGCCTCCTCATATTTTGGATCCAAAGGGAATTTTAATGGATGAGGAAGGGCTTCCAAAGCATGTTGTGCAGGGTCGATATGAGGTCTTTTCTCCTTCTGAAGACTATAAAGAACTTCAGATTCTCCTTAATAGAATCACAACAGAATTAGGAAAAAACCCAAATGCAAAACAGCGGAAATTTTTGGAAAAAATGCTTTTCACAACTCAGGAGGGGCTCTTGCATCTTTATTTAAGAGATCGAAACATGCATGCGCGAGAAAATAAGAAAGTAAGAGAATATGCTTCTCCGGGAAGCAAGAAAAAAAGCACCCAACCTTTTAATCTAGCGGGTGATAAGAGTGGGGCTATTTTATGGGCTCATCGCCAAGGCATTTTGGGACAAGGGGTGGATGTTTGGGTGCTGGAGAATTATGGGACTTTGCAAAAAGAAGGTTTGGCACTCTCTAAGCTTGTATCTGTTATTAAAAGCAGCCAACCTTCCCTTCTGCAGGGACCAAGAGATGGTTATGATATTAGAGAAGAAAGCCTTGCTCACGCGGCAGAGGTGGCGGGGGTTGTTTATCAAATAGCACCTCGAGCGGATATCCATTTAATTGGGGACAGTAATTTTTCGGCTATCTTTCAGGCAAATCGTCCCCATCGGGGCCAGGTCAATAACCCTTTTTCAGAGAAAGATGTTGTCTTAAATTGGTCGGGATCCAAAGGACTTTCGACTGTCTCTGTCGACTATCAAATCGGACATGTTCGAGGTTTCCTTGAAGAGCGAGGCAAAAAGTATAGAGATCTTCTCGTAAAGGCAATTCCTAATGCGGGAGATGGATACAATCCACCTCTAGAGAGGCGTATAGATAGAAAGTGGATGAAAGAAAGGAGTAACATAATAAGCCAAACTGACCCCACTTTTTCTGAGCATATTTTAAAGCCTTATGCATCACAAATCATTTTGGCTGGAAACATCAGACAATTTGGGCCTGCTTTAGTTCCTTTTTTACAAGATGATGAGTTGCAAAATTTAGCCCAGGAAAGATTGTTATTTGCCTGGGGTGAAGAAGTTTTAGTGCCCTTTATTGGATATACAGGTATTGAGATAAAAGGGGGGACATCTATTTCAGCCCCCACTATTGCGGGGGCAGCGGCTCTTATTAAAAGCAAATATCCTTATCTAACTTGTGAGGAGGCAGGCGAGATTTTACTCGAATCAGCGGAGAAGACTTTTTGGCAAGTATCTAGCAACATCTCGTTTATTTATGACCCCGAAGATTTTGAAGAAGAATCTCAAGAGGATTTAGGGGAAGCTTTTGCAAAGCTTTTTGGGGAAGCTTTTGTTCAACAATCGGTAAAACACCGGCTTCCTTCTATAGTTAAAACGGAACCATTTACTTCCAGCATATATGGGCGTGGTATCCTCAATCTTAGGCGTGCTTTTATTTATGCAGAAATTAAAGATAAGCATCGTGGCTTTACGGCTGAGCAATTGAAGCCTCTCTTTAAAGCAGCAGTGCGAGAACAAGAAGATAAAGCAGCCCGCACGATCCAAAGAGCTTTTCGGGCGAATATAGGTAAGTTTAAGTCAAGAGCTGGAGAAGGAGGCAAAGCATAATCACATACCCCGCCGCCACCACATCATCCAACATGACCCCAAGGGCTGATTTCCCAGAGCTCCCATGTATCCTATCTGCCCAAGAAACAGGCCAAGGTTTGAAAATATCAAAGACCCGGAACCCTATAAAAGCCAGGAGGACTATCCAGTGGGCCAAAGAGGGTATCCACAGAAGAGGAGAAAGCGCTAATAACTGTCCTGCCACCTCATCAATCACCACTTCAGAAGGGTCTTGTTTTTCAGGGTTTTGTTCGAGATAAAGTTTTGTGAAAAACCATCCGCCCAAGGTAAGGGTAAAAAAAACTGCAAAAAAAACAAGGGGGCCAAAAGAGGCCAAATAAACTCCTAAGGGAATCGCCACCAAAGATCCCCAAGTGCCAGGCATCCAAGGCAAACAGCCGATTCCAAAGACGGTGACAATGAGCTTAACTAGAGCTTTTTTCAAAAAACTTTCCACAATAGGAGCAAACAGCGGTTCCTGTAACTTTCATAAACACCTGAGGATGAGACGCTTCTCCCTCTTGCCCTTCACAAGAAACAACGATTTTTTTGGTTTTGATCACAATAGGTTTTACAACTGCCATAAATTCATCTATTACAAATTGAAATAATAATTGAGACTCATTATATATGAATTCACTCGTGAGTGACATCTGTTTCGTTATATAAATACTGATAAGCACCCGTAGCTCAGCTGGATAGAGCGTTGCCCTCCGAAGGCAAAGGTCGTACGTTCGAATCGTATCGGGTGCACCAGTAGTATGTGGAAAGGATGTTTTTAAGGTGAAAGACTCGAAAATTGCTTTTATTGATCTTGCGGCGCAACAGGCGCGCATTCGGCCTCAGTTAGATTCAGCACTTCAAAGAGTTCTTGACCACGGCAATTATGTTCAGGGACCGGAAGTGGCAGCTTTTGAATTGGCTTTATGCCAATATACAGGCGTTCCGCATGTTTTGGGATGTGCCGATGGCACTGATGCCCTTACCATGGTGCTTATGGCTCTAAATGTGGGGCCTGGGGATGCGGTCTTTGTGCCTTCCTTTACTTTTATCTCCACAGCAGAGGTTGTTGCTCTGCGAGGTGCGACGCCTGTTTTTGTGGATGTGAGAGAAGATACGTACAATATGTGTCCTAAGAGTCTGGAATCTGCTGTCCAGAAGATCAAAAAGACAGGGTTAAAACCAAAAGGCATCATTTCCGTTGATTTATTTGGTCAGCCGGCTGACCATAGAGCTATTCAAGCAGTTGCGGATGATCATAAGATTTGGGTTATGGTGGATGCGGCCCAGAGTTTGGGGGCCACTTATGAGGGTAAACACACGGTTAATTACGGTATTGCAGCCACCACCAGTTTCTTTCCAGCTAAACCTTTAGGCGGCTATGGGGATGGAGGAGCGATCTTTACCCATGATGGAGAGCTTGCGGCAAAACTCAAGATGATTCGGTTGCATGGTCAGGGAGCTGTTCCTTATGAAACCTCTGTTCTAGGCATTACGGGGCGTTTGGATACATTACAAGCGGCTATTTTGATAGAAAAATTAAAGATATTTCCGGAGGAAGTTGAGGCACGTAATAGGGTTGCAGAAAATTATACAAAAGCTTTGAAAGGGGTCCAAACACCTTTTGTTGCGCCCCGTAATTTATCCGTATGGGCGCAGTATACCATTCAGGTAGAAGATCGAGATACGCTACGGGAGCACCTTAAAGAAAAAGGGATTCCCACAGGTATTTATTATCCAAAGCCTTTGCATACACAACCGCCTTATCGAAACTATCCAAGGACAGAGCTTCCCGTGACGGAAAGAATCTGTAATCGCGTCGTAAGCCTGCCTATGCACCCGTATCTGGTAGAGTCTGTTCAAGAGTACATTTTGGACACTATTCAACAATATTTGAAGTAATTCTTCTTAAAGCTTCTTTGTAAATTTCACTGTAGCTTCTTGAAGGGTGTATTTGGATCCAAACTCTCCGGTCCAGGATGCACTCAAAGAATAACCATCATTAAATTGCCATGTGGATTGAACACCCGGGGCAATATCTGTTGTTGTGACCGTAGTGGACTCAAAGCTTCCGGCGCTTGGGGAGATAATCTTCCCTTTCTTGATTGGTTTCTTATTCACGATACCTAACGTAAGTCCAGGCTTCCAAGTAAAATCCTTGCACTCATAGAGTCGGGTTAAATTGAGGCCAACCTCTGATCTGAGCATGCTTGCTTCATTTTTGTTCCAGTAAGTTGCGCCAGATCCTGTTTCTTGATATCCATACTGAGTCGAGTAAGCATAGTCAAAAGTTGTATAGGCTCTCACTTTATACCCTTTAACATCAAAGGTATAACCCCCTCCTATTTTTGGCGTTAGCTGATACCCATCATGGTGATTGATGGCAAATTGATTGTTTATGCCTGTATTTCGTGATCCTTGATATTTTTCTAGCCCCATCAAAATTGAGCCTTCCAGATACCATGGACCTCGGAACCACGTCCCGAAGAAAGTCAGGAATTTATCTTTGATGCTCATTTTTCCCTGATTTGAATCAAAATTCAATTTTGTCTGAGCATATCCAAGACCGGCTCCCAAGATCACATCATATCTGACCCTATGGTCAAACCCAGCCAACAATCCCCCCGTTCGGGTGTTATATCCAGGAGCTCCTTTATCTGCTGTTTGTCTCAAAGTCATGCCGAAAGGCTGCACCCAGACACCTGTCTTTTCAGTGCGTGCTGGTGACCATCGCTGGGCATTTTCCGTCGACTCCTTCATCATAGCCCCTTGTGTGAGGCTTAAGAAGTCTTTTGAAAGATCTGGGGCTTTGAGAGGGTTCCTTGTGAAGCTAGGGGAGGGCTGTCCAAAGTCTCCGCCAGATCCGCCAGGCCCATCTTGAGCATTGGCCCGCGCCACAACCATGGTGCCTCCGATGGCGAAAGAACTAATGTTTGTTGCAACAGCCTGTACGCTGTTATGGGCACTTGCAGAATTTCTTGCCCCTCCTGTGGCAGGGGGCGTAATGGGGGTTTTACTCAGTTTGAACTTTACTTCCGTGTCACCGTTGTTAAAGTGTTTTAGGGCCGCAGTAAAACCGGGCACGTTGTTTAAATTTATAGCATGCAGAGAGTTCGAGAAGGTAGTATTTCCTGCGTTCTCAAACAATGTATATTCCATATCCTCTGTGTAGGTGCCTGTGGCCCCATTAATGTTTAAAGTGAGATGGCTGAGATCCAAAGCGGATGTGGCGTCTAGGTAAAATCGTGTGCTATGCTGAGCATCATTAATAGCAACAGTCAAAGTACTTCCTTCCCCAGCAGTGAAATTCGTTAGGCAATAGTGTTGATTTGCAATGGATATATCTGCGAAGTTTGATATATCAAATGTTCCGCCATTGATCGTGAAAGATCCTCCCGTAGAGGTATTGTCAATAGAAGACAGAGCTAAAGTGGCGCCGCTTTGAATTGTAGTGGGTTGATTATAATTGCTTTTATTAGGGCCCTCCAAAACAAGCGTTCCGCTGTCAACCTGAATTCCTATTTGTCCATTAATTTCGCCTCCCAGCGTCAATCTTCCCGAACCCGCCATGACAATCATGCCATAGCTGCTGTTTGTGTCGATACGATAATCAAATCTATCTGTCTCGGAATTATAGAAAACTAAATTATTGCCGGAACCATTGTCGAAATGAACACCGTTTGTATACCCTAGAGAAGCGCTGGAATCCAGCTCAAGGGTAGATCCGTTCCGTACATAGGCTCCCGAACTAAAACCATCTCCCTCTGTAAAGGAATATGACAGACGTAAGGTTCCCCCTCCATCAACAGTAACCTTTGGATTGTTTCCACTAGTAATGGATCCTGTAAGTTGCAGTTTTCCAGAACCATGATGTACTAAAGAAGGGCTTCCGTTACCAAAACTAATGGGTCCATCATAGATTTCATACTCTTGGGCGCCAGCATCTGTAAATTGCAGGATGCCGTTCCATCTAGGTGAAAGGCTTCCTGAGAATGGAAAGAGAGTGGATGGCCCCTCTAGAATGGCTGCTGCTGATGATTGTGAATCTCCGCCTATAATTGCTTCACCCGTGTAGGTGCTTCGTGTCGTGCCGCCCAATATAAGAGCTCCTGAGGATAGAGTGAACCCATTCCCCGACCCTGAATCAGTGATTGGACGTTGAAGGGTGACAGATGTACCGGCGTGTGGAATAGAAATCGTGTTGTTCGCCGCAGGTGACGTAAGAACAATATTTCCATAATAGCTCGCACTACTCGTGCTATCGGAAAAAGTAAGGGTCCCATTTCCCATCCGAATGGTTGAGGTAGAGGTGCTATCCCCAGCGGGGATTGTAAGGCCACCACCACTATTAATATCAATCTCTAAGGAATAACTGTTTCCTGGATTTGAAAGAGTTAATGGGGTGCTTTCGACAGCTACTTTACCACTTCCTGTTATGGGCCCATGAATATTTATGGAGCCTCCACCACTAATAGTTGTAACATCTGCCCCAGAAGTTCCAAAATCCATATGCGCATAGTAATTGACGCTATTATTATCTGTGAGGATAGAGCTGGTCCCCGTATAATTTAGATGTAAATGATCAGGGTGATTTTCGCTTCCAAGATTTCCGTGCGTGACTGCACTCCTGAAATTAATGGTGTGGTGTGCTCCGGGAAGATCGATGTCATCACTATCAGTCTCATTGTTAGCCACACCAATGCTGCCAACAGAAACGGTCTGGTTTCCGGAACTTCCAAAAGTTTGCCCGGAAGTGGTGGTGAGAGTGACCGCTCTTATCCTATCGCCAAACACAATCTGGTCCACACTGCCTACTGACGTCGTGTCTAGACCTGCAGAGGTTTGATCAAAGATAATTTTATCACTAGCCCCGGGGGTCCCCCCTGGATCCCAGTTAGTAGTAGTAGTGAAAGCACCCCCATTATCTTGGGCAAGGCGAGTATAGTCGGTTGTTCCCCACCCATCTGCTGACCCCAAAAGACCTGCCGTCAAGGCTAAAATTGAAACCGATCTTGAAAGAGAAACTTTCCCCATTCTATACATCCCTGTTAGTATTCTTTATTTTTTTAAATCATAACACTTTTTGTATTGATTCAGCAATAAGTTTGGGTACATAATCACAAATGCTCACCACAAATGCAGTCAAAAGATTTTTTAAAAACCTTGAAGAAATAACAAAATCTTCCTATGACCCAGTGCCAAAAAAGGTGCTTTTTACCACCACCTGTCTTGATTTAACGGGGGCTCAGAGGCAATTGACTAATACGGCCATTGAGATAAAAAAAGCACTAAATTCTCCTATGGCGATTTTTTTTATGGATAGGCCCCATCCGAAAGCGGAACTTTTGGTGAAAGATCTTGTTCGCCATGAAATAGGACTCTCTATTTTTGCGAAGTTTTCAAACAAATTACCCCTAAAATTTTCTCCTTTAGGAGAGTCCTTGAGGCAGTTTTGCCTGGATGATCAGGTAAAGATTGCAACATTCTACGAACTCTTTATGAAAGAAAGGCCGGAGGTGGTTCATTCATGGGGAATGGCGACGGGGGCTTTTGTTGCGGTGGCAGGCTTAATGGCAGGGGTGCCAAAAATTATCATAAGTTGGAGGGGGATGAGCCCTCGACAAAATCCGTCTTTGCCAACAGAGTCTTTTTGTCATCATAGAGAAGTCTATAGACAGCTCCTGCAATATCCACAGATTAAGTTTATGGCTAATAGCCAAGTGGCGCTAAACGATTACGCCAAGTGGATGAAGTGTGACCCAAAAAGATTTAAGCTTATTCGAAATGCTTTAAATACGGACTTTTTAGAGGCATTCCCCTCCCACGATTTAAAGGCCGAGCTAAAAATCCCCTCAGATAAAATGGTTGTGGGAGGCATGTTCCGATTTCATTCTGATAAACATCCAGAACTTTGGATTGAAACGGCGAAAATTTTGGCACAAAAGAACCCAGATCTTATCTTTCTTTTGGCAGGAGAAGGGGGGCTGGTGCCCAAAATTCAAGAAATGATAAAAGAATATGGACTTGAATCTAGATTTTTTCTCATAGGAAGATACGTCAATGTAAAGGCCTTCTATGAAAGCATAGATTGTTTTCTTCTCACATCGCGTAGAGAAGGAGAAGGCCTTCCCAACGTCCTAGTTGAGGCTCAATATTTTGGGGTTCCTGCGGTGACAACAGGAGGAGGAGCTGAGGAGACCCTTACAGAAGGCACCGGTGTTTTGTGCAGAGCAGATGATCCTCATGAAATTGCTCAAGTGGTAGAGGAGGCTTTGAGTCAGAACGTAGAAAGGAAGACTCTTCGAAAAATCTATAAAACCTTCGCGGATGAAAATTTCTCGCTTTCCTCTTTGGGTAAAAAATTTTTGGATGTTTACGGCTTTCAAGAAGAAAAGATCTTAAAAAAAGAGATTACAACAGATTCGGTCAAAATGTTGTTTCAAAATCTGAATCAAATAGAAAAGGTCCCCTTTGATCCTATCCCTAAGAAAGTTATCCTAACATCGACTGTTTTAGATTTAACAGGGGCGCAGAGGCAACTTACAAATACGGCCATTGAAATAAAGAAAAAGTTGCAGGCTCCCATGAGTGTTTTTTTTCTGGGACTCCCAAATCCAAAAGCAACTTTCTTGGTGGAGGCGCTGACTCAAAACGGCATAAATCTAGGAGCTTTCAACAAATTTTCTACCGAATTGCCAGTTCGATTTGTCCCTTTAAAAGAGCCCTTGGAGCGGCTCTCTCCCAAAGAGCAGGTGATGATTGTGACCATGTACCATGTCTTTATGCGGGATCGTCCTGAAGTTGTGCATTCCTGGGGGGCGGCGACTGGGGCCACTTTAGCCTTTGCGGCATTAATGGCAGGGGTGCCAAAAATTGTTATAAGCTGGAGAAATATGAGTCCAGGTTCCAAAAATTCCATTGTTTATGAAAATTCTTTTTGTCATCAAAGGGAAGTTTTTAGGCAATTGGCAACCTACCCCCAAGTTAAATTCTTGGCCATCAGTGAAGCGGTACGACAAGATTATGCAAACTGGATAGGATGTTCGCCGAACAGGATAGATTTTATTAGTTGTGGGCTCAATACAGACTTTTTGGAGAGCTTTCCGAGTCATAATTTGAGGGCAGAGCTTAAAATTTCCCCGGATAAAAAGGTTGTGGGGGGTATGTTTCGCTTTCATCCGGATAAGAATCCGGAACTTTGGATTGAAGCAGCTCGGGTCTTGGTGCAAAAAAGGAAAGATCTTGTCTTTATTTTGGCGGGGGAAGGCGAGTTAGTGCCAAAAGTTCAAAAAATGATAGAAGATTATAATTTAAAGTCCTATTTTTTTTATTTGGGAAAGTACGTCAACGTCAAAGCCTTTTATGAAAGTTTGGATTGCTTTCTCCTTACGTCTCGAACTGAGGGATTGGGGAATGTGTTGCTGGAAGCTCAATATTTCGGCATTCCAACGGTCACAACAGCAGCAGATGGGCCTGCTGTAGAGACATTGGCAGCAGAAACAGGGGTTTTGTGTCCAGATGATCCCTACGCCCTGGCACAGGTAGTAGAGGAAGTTTTAAATAAAAAAACAGATCGAGAAAAATTGAGAGAGACCTATAAGGCCTTTGTGGATGAAAATTTTTCTCTTAAGGATCTGGGAAAAAAGTTTGTTGATGCCTATGGTGTCTAATTTTCGCTAGATTTTTTAAACTTTTTTATTGACATTTGGTCAGAAATGACCTATTTCCCTAGGGGTAAGTCCCATATGGTATTGGAGAGCTTCGGGGGAGATAGGTTGATCCCTTTCGGACGGAGGGATGGCCGAGCGGTCAAAGGCAGCAGACTGTAAATCTGTCCGCGAATGCGTACGCAGGTTCGAATCCTGCTCCCTCCACCATTTATTTGACTGCGGGTGTAGCTTAGTGGTAAAGCTCCAGCCTTCCAAGCTGGCTATGAGGGTTCGATTCCCTCCACCCGCTCCAAATAAAGGGGCGTTTTTATTTTTTTGAGTTATTTAGTTTTTTAGGGTTCCAAGAGGAGTTAAGAAGAATGGCAAAAGCGAAATTTGAGAGAAAGAAGCCACATTGTAACGTGGGAACGATAGGGCACGTGGACCACGGGAAGACGTCCTTGACAGCGGCGATTACAAAGATTTTGGCGAAGAAGGGATATGCAGAGTTCCGGGCTTATGATCAGATTGACGCAGCGCCAGAAGAGAAAGCAAGAGGGATCACGATTTCAACGGCACACGTTGAATATGAAACAGACCCACGGCATTATGCGCATGTGGATTGTCCAGGACACGCAGACTATGTAAAGAACATGATCACCGGAGCGGCGCAGATGGACGGAGCGATTTTGGTGGTATCAGCAGCAGATGGGCCTATGCCCCAGACACGTGAGCACATAGTGTTGGCGCGTCAGGTGGGAGTGCCTGCGTTGTGTGTGTTTTTGAACAAGTGCGACATGGTGGACGATCCAGAGTTGTTGGATTTGGTTGAGATGGAAGTGAGGGAGTTGCTGAGTCAGTACAATTTTCCTGGGGACGAAGTTCCGATCATCAGAGGATCTGCGTTGTGTGCATTGGAAGATAAGAACCCCGAGTTGGGAGAGAATGCAATTTTGAAGTTGATGGAGAGCGTAGACAGCTATATTCCACAACCTAAGAGAGACATCGACAAGCCGTTTTTGATGCCTGTAGAGGATGTGTTTTCAATATCTGGTCGAGGAACAGTAGTGACCGGAAGAATCGAGCAAGGTGTTGTGAAGGTTGGAGAAGAGATCGAGATTATCGGGATCAAGCCAACAGTGAAGACGGTGGTGACTGGTGTGGAGATGTTCCGTAAGTTGCTGGATCGAGGAGAAGCGGGAGACAACGTTGGGCTTCTTTTGAGGGGGACGAAGAGAGAAGATGTGGAGCGTGGGCAAGTAATGGCAGCGCCCGGGAGCATCAAGCCACACACGAAGTTTATGTGTGAGGCGTATATCTTGACGAAGGAAGAAGGAGGGCGTCATACACCATTCTTCACGAACTATCGTCCACAGTTTTATTTCAGAACGACAGATGTGACCGGACAAGTAGTTTTGCCAGCCGGGACAGAGATGGTAATGCCTGGAGATAACATAACAATGGAAGTGCAATTGATAGCGCCCATTGCGATGAATGAAGGGCTTCGCTTTGCGATCAGAGAAGGTGGTCGTACGGTTGGTGCCGGCGTTGTCTCTAAAATTATTGAGTAGACGAAAAATTGCGGGAGTGTATTGGAAAGCTTGACCAGAGCTCCTATATTGTATATGAAGGAGCGTAGCTCAATTGGTAGAGCGTCGGTCTCCAAAACCGAAGGTCGTGGGTTCGAGACCCGCCGCTCCTGCCATTCATATAGTTTTAGAGTGTGGAAAGAGTAATGATTAACCCGATCGATTTTGTTCAACAAGTTAAGCGCGAAATATCTAAGGTTATTTGGCCAACGCGCAAAGAAGTGACAATTACCACTGTTATGGTGTTTGTTTTGGTCATGTTCGCGGCAGGGTTTTTCTTGTTGGCGGATCAGGTTTTGATTCGTATGGTTAAGCTTATTTTAGGGTTAGGTGCATAAAGTTATGTCACACCGTTGGTACGTAGTAAATGTTTATTCAGGCTTTGAGAATAAGGTTGCGACCTCTATTCGCGAGCAAGCTGAGAAGCAAGGGTTTATGGAAAAGTTCCAAGAAATTTTGGTTCCGACCCATGAAGTCATTGAAGTTAAGAGAGGAAAGAAAGTCTCTAGAGACAAGAAATTCTTCCCTGGATATGTGCTTGTTAAGATGGAAATGACAGAAGATACTTGGCATTTAGTTAAAAATATTGCTAAAGTATCTGGGTTTTTGGGAGCAAAAGGAAAGCCTTCTCCTATCACAGAAGCAGAAGCGGCTCGTTTGTTGAATCAAGTGGAGCAAGGCGTCAAGGGTGGTGGTGACGGATTTTCCTTTGAAGTGGGCGAGCAAGTTCGGGTTAGTGATGGGCCCTTTGCTTCTTTTACAGGATTGGTTGAAGAGGTGGATTCAGAAAAGGCCCGTCTCAAAGTTACGGTTTCAATTTTTGGCCGAGCAACGCCGGTTGATTTAGAATTCAATCAGGTTGAGAAGTTATAGTTTTTTTTTGTATGTGGGAGGCCAGCCATGGCCGTACCACAAACCTTTAAGAGGAGTAAAGTAAATGGCAGCACCGCAGAAGAAAATAGCAGGTTATATTAACCTGATTATTCCAGCAGGAAAGGCGAATCCTTCGCCGCCGGTAGGTCCAGCTTTGGGTCAACGAGGCCTAAATATCATGGAATTTTGTAAGGCATTTAATGATCATACGAAAGGTATGGAGCCAGGAGTTCCAACGCCGGTGACCATTGTTGCTTATGCAGATCGGACATTTTCCTTTGAAACACGTACTCCCCCAGCCACTTACTTTTTGAAGAAGGCGGCAAAGTTGGAGAGTGGCTCTAAGACGCCAGGTCGTGACGTGGCAGGAAAAGTAACAATGGCTCAAATTGAAGAGATTGCCAAAATAAAGATGGTGGATCTTAACGCGCATAACTTAGAAGGAGCTTGTCAGATGATTAAGGGATCTGCACGTTCCATGGGACTCGAGGTCGTAGAATAATCATGGCATACGGAAAACGTTTAAGAAAAGTTTATGAAGGAATTGATCGTTCAAAGATTTACGCTTTGGATGAGGCAGTTAAGCTTTTGAAGGCAAATGCAACGGTAAAATTTGATGAAACCGTTGATGTTTCTATGAACCTAAATGTGGATAGTCGCAAGGCAGACCAGCAAGTTCGAGGGGTCATTCAGTTGCCTCATGGACTTGGGAAAACGGTCAAAGTTATTGTGTTCACAAAGGCCGAGCGCGTAGCAGAGGCTCTTAAGGCTGGGGCTGATATCGCGGGATCAGAAGATCTTGTGGAAGAAGTTATGAAGGGACGCAATGATTTCGATCGTTGTATCGCGACGCCCGATATGATGGTTTTGGTTGGAAAGCTTGGAAAAGTTTTGGGTCCTCGGGGGCTAATGCCAAATCCAAAGCTTGGAACGGTGACTGCTGACATTGAAAAGGCTGTGAAAGCCCTGAAGTCAGGACAGGTGGAGTATCGTGCAGAGAAAGCGGGTGTTGTGCAAGCAGGTGTTGGAAAGATTAGTTTTTCTGAGCAAGCTATTTGTGAAAACATTCAGTCTTTAGTGGATGCAGTAAACAAAGCTCGCCCTACTGGAGTGAAGGGATCCTTTGTAAAAGGTATTTCCATTAGCTCTACCATGGGGCCTGGTTTGAAGGTGGATTTTGCAACGGCCCAAAAAAATTAACATAATTGCTTGATTTTTAAGAGGTTGTTGTATATAAGTTTCTGAGTCTTGAATTTTTCCAATTTTTTTGGGGAATTTCTTGACTAAGAAATGGATCCAAAGAGGTATCTTTGGATTTATGTCTAAGATTGCGGGTGTGCCCTCGACTTCAGTTGAGAACATTTAAAGTTAGCCCGCATGAGACAGGAGTTTAAAACTTGGCTCTGTGTCTTTATTCTTCGAAAGGGGTTTAAAGAAAGGGGGTCGTCTCCTGTAGTTTTAATCGGTGACCATTTGGTCGTATTGTTATCGGAGACGAGGATGAATCGTATAGAAAAAAGAGAGTTTGTAACCTCTTTAAGGGAAGAACTAGGATCGGCGGCGTTGGTCGTTGTTACTCATCAGTCAGGGTTGACCGTGGAAGAGTCCACAGATTTGCGTTGCAAGATGAGGGATGCTGGAGCTTCTTTTAGAGTTGTGAAGAACAGTCTTGCACGCATTGTTGTAAGAGATTCTGATTTTTCTGTTATTGAGTCTCATCTAAAAGGGCCTTCCGCCTTAGCGTTTTCCAAAGACCCAGTTGTGGCTGCCAGGGTGGCAGTTTCCTTCATTGATGAAAATCCAAAACTATCAGTTGTTGCGGGTGTTCTTCAGGGTAAGCTATTGGATGCGCAAGCAGTCCATGCTTTGGCAAAGTTGCCATCTTTGGATCAGTTGCGGGCTAAGCTGTTGGGTCTCTTGATGGCGCCTGCGACAAAGTTGGCGACGGTTATTTCAGAGCCTGGGGCAAGTGTTGCTCGGGTTGTTTCGTCTTATAGTAAAAAGTAAACTCAGGAGTTAAGAAAAATGTCAAATCTAAATACTATTGTTGAATCATTGTCAAGTCTTACGGTTTTGGAAGCTGCAGAGCTCGTTAAGTTGCTGGAAGAGAAGTGGGGCGTTTCTGCTGCCGCGCCGGTAGCTGTTGCTGCGGCTCCTGCTGGTGGAGCTGCCGCTGGTGCTGCTGCTGCCGAGAAGACTGAATTTACGCTTATGTTGAAGGACGTTGGTCCAAATAAAATCAACGTTATTAAGGAAGTCCGTACAATTACAAACCTTGGCTTAAAAGAAGCAAAGGATTTGGTTGAGGCTGCTCCTAAGGCGGTTAAGGAAAGTCTTTCTAAGGATGATGCCCAGAAGTTCAAGAAACTTTTGGAAGATGCCGGTGCGACTGTCGAGCTTGCGTAATAAGTTTATCTTGTTTCGTATCGAAGCATGGGCTTGAAAAGCTTAGAATGTTTTTGCAAGTAAGCGTGTTAAAGAAGGCATGCTTACTTGCCCGTTTTTTTTATGGTTGAGTGGTCGTTGTGGCTGCAAATTGGTTCTTGGGTGAGGGATTATAATGGGTAAATCCGCTGTTCGTAGTATTCGCAGAAGTTTTGGTAAAATCACAGAAGTCGCGCCTATACCAAACTTAATTGAAGTTCAAAAGAAATCTTACGATAATTTTTTACAGTTTTATGTGCCTCATGCGCAGCGTACAGATACAGGTCTTCAGGGAGCCTTGAAGGCTGTTTTTCCCATTAAAGATTTTGTTGGTCATTGTGAATTGCAATATGTTCGCTATGATTTTGATGAGCCTAAGTACGATATCGACGAGTGCCGCCAACGCGGACTAACTTATGCAGCGCCTCTCAAAATTACCTTGCAACTTATTGTTTGGGATACGGATTCTGAAACGGGCGCGCGTTCTGTGCGGGATATTAAGGAACAGGATGTTTACATAGGGGATATGCCCTTGATGACGGAGGAAGGAACTTTCATCATTAATGGGACGGAGCGTGTTATAGTTTCTCAGATGCATCGTTCTCCTGGGGTGTTTTTTGACCACGACGAAGGAAAGACGCATACCTCTGGAAAGCTTTTGTTTGGGGCGCGTGTGATTCCTTATCGTGGGTCTTGGCTTGATATCGAATTTGATGCAAAGGACTTAATTTACGTTCGTATTGATCGTCGCCGTAAAGTTTTGGTTACGACCCTCTTGATGGCTTTAGATGGCGCAGTTACAGAAAAAGCACGAGAAGAAGCTGCCGCCAAGGGGCAGACAGTTTCTGTTTTGGAAGCTCAAGGTATGAGTCGGGAAGAAATTCTCAAAAGTTTCTATAATCTTATTGTCTATGAAAAAGTGGCAAAGGGATGGAAGGCGCCTTTTGTTCCTCGTAGCTATCGGGGTATCAAAATTGCCACCGATCTGATCGATGCAAAAACAGGAGAGGTTATTCTTGAAGCGGGAACTAAAATGACTCCGCGTCAATTGACTCTTCTGCAAAACGGTCCTGCTCGAGAGATTTTGGTGGCAGAAGATCATCTGTTGGGGCGTTACATTTCTTTTGATTTGGTAAACCCAGAGACAGGTGAGGTTATTTTAGAGGCGGGAGAGGAAATCGCGCGTAGTCACCTTACGGAAATTGATCGTTTGGGTATTACAAACATTTCTACATTAGAAATAGATCACGTAAATGTGGGGCCTTATATCCGAAATACTTTGGCTGCGGACAAAAATAAAAATCGCCCTGAAGCGTTAGTGGATCTCTACCGCATTCTTCGCCCAGGTGAGCCGCCTACCTTAGAGGGGGCAGATGCCTTGTTCCACAGCTTGTTTTTTGACTCAGAGAGATATGATTTGTCTCCTGTCGGTCGTGTCAAGATGAATGCCCGTTTAGGGTTTGAAATTGAAGATGTGCCATCGACACTTCGCAAGAAAGATATCGTCCAAATACTTCGTGTTTTGGTTGATCTGAAAGATGGTCGGGGTGAAATCGATGATATCGACCACCTTGGAAACCGTCGAGTGCGCTCTGTGGGGGAATTGCTCGAAAATCAATACCGTTTAGGGTTGTTGCGGATGGAGAGAGCCGTTCGTGAACGGATGACATCTGTGGAAGTTGATACGGTTATGCCGCATGATTTAATCAATGCGAAACCAGCAACCTCCACCATTCGAGAATTTTTTGCATCTTCTCAGTTGTCTCAATTCATGGACCAAACCAATCCTTTGTCTGAAATCACGCACAAGCGTCGGCTTTCAGCTCTTGGGCCTGGAGGGTTGACAAGAGACCGGGCTTCTTTCGAAGTTCGTGACGTGCATGTGACTCATTATGGAAGAATTTGTCCAATTGAAACGCCTGAAGGTCAAAATATTGGATTGATTAACTCTCTTGCAACGTATGCGCGTATCAATAAATATGGGTTCATTGAGACTCCTTATCGCCAAGTTGTAAAGGGCAAGGTGACGGATGAGATCATTTATCTCTCGGCTATCGATGAAGGGCGCTATACAATTGCTCAGGCAGATACGCCTTTGACAAAGACACACACGTTTGCCCAAGAATTCGTGAGCTGCCGCTCTAAGGGGGAATTTATCACAGCTCCTTCTTCTCAGGTTGAGCTCATTGACGTTTCTCCAAAGCAGTTGGTGTCTGTGGCTGCATCTCTTATTCCTTTCTTGGAAAATGATGACGCAAACCGTGCTCTGATGGGATCAAACATGCAACGACAAGCGGTGCCTTTGCTTCGCGCAGAAGCACCTCTCGTGGGAACAGGTATGGAGAAAAACGTAGCCCGTGATTCTGGAGTTGTCGTGATTGCACGTCGAACTGGTGTGGTGGATCAGGTTGATGCGCAACGCATTGTTGTAAAAGTAACAGATCCTGCTGCCATGAAAGAGCAGGGTGTTGATATTTATACGCTTCAGAAATTTCAGCGTTCCAACCAAAACACTTGTATTACGCAGCGACCTCTTGTGAAAGTAGGTGACGTTGTTCAAGCTGGTGAGGTGATTGGAGATGGTCCTTCCACAGATAAAGGAGAGCTTGCCTTGGGACGAAATGTTCTCGTGGCATTCATGTCTTGGAATGGATACAATTTCGAGGACTCCATCATGATTTCTGAAAGAATCGTGAAAGACGATGTCTTTACTTCTATCCATATTGAAGAATTTGAGGTGATGGCTCGCGATACGAAGTTGGGGGCTGAAGAAATTACCCGTGATATTTCTAACGTAGGAGAAGAGGCTCTTCGTCATTTGGATGAGACAGGTATTGTTTACATCGGTGCCGAGGTGAATCCAGGGGACATTTTGGTTGGAAAGGTGACGCCAAAAGGTGAGACGCCTTCAACTCCGGAAGAGAAGCTTTTGCGGGCTATCTTTGGAGAAAAAGCCTCTGATGTTCGGGATAGCTCTTTAAGGTTGCCTCCGGGAACGACAGGTACCGTTGTGGATGTGAGGGTTTTCTCGCGCCGTGGTATTGAGAAGGACGAGCGTTCTTTGGCCATTGAAAAAGCCGAGATTAATCGTTTGGCAAAGGATAGAGATTCTGAAAAATCTATTCTTGAGCGAAATTTCTATAATCGCTTGGCAGAAGCTCTCAAGGGGCAAAAGCTTGTTAAAGGACCAAAAGGGGCCAAGGCAAATTCCATTGTGACGGAAGATCTGTTGGCTGAGTATACTCGTGGGCAATGGCGTCAAATAGTTGTTGATAGTGCAGACGTTATGGACACTATCGAGAATGTAAGCCGTCAGTTTGACGATAGCATTAAGGCTGTGGAAGATCGTTTTGAAAATAAGGCAGAGAAAGTTCGTCGTGGAGATGAAATGATGCCAGGTGTTTTAAAGATGGTAAAAGTGTTTGTTGCGGTTAAGCGCAAACTTCAGCCAGGAGACAAGATGGCAGGTCGTCACGGAAACAAAGGTGTAATTTCTTGCATTACACCAATTGAAGACATGCCGTACCTAGAAGACGGGACGCCTATCGATATCATCTTGAACCCCCTTGGTATTCCGTCGCGAATGAACGTAGGGCAAATCCTAGAGACTCATTTGGGATGGGCATCTGCAGGTTTGGGTAAGCAAGTTAATGCAATGGTAGAGCAGATTCGTAATGGAGAGAAGTCTCTATCCGACCTGAAGAAGACATTCTCTACTATTTATGTGGATGAAGAATCCAGTAAGGTTGTCAAAGGTTTGTCTGATGAAGAGATCATGACTGTAGCGTCTAGTATGGGAGTGGGAGTGCCTATGGCAACGCCCGTTTTTGACGGTGCTAGCGTTCAGGATGTGGCGCAGCAACTAACAGAGGCCGGCTTAAACTCTTCTGGTCAGGTGACGTTGATTGATGGTCAAACAGGAGAGCCTTTCAGCCGCCCTGTGACGGTTGGATACATGTATATGCTGAAGCTAGACCATTTGGTAGACGATAAAATCCATGCGCGATCTATCGGTCCGTACAGCTTAGTAACGCAGCAACCGCTGGGTGGTAAAGCTCAGTTCGGAGGCCAGAGGTTTGGAGAAATGGAAGTGTGGGCCTTGCAAGCTTATGGAGCAGCCTATACTCTCCAAGAGATCCTAACGGTGAAATCAGACGATGTGGCAGGCCGTACGAAGGCTTACGAAGCCATCATCCGCGGTGACAATAGCTTTGAGTCAGGTGTTCCTGAATCCTTTAATGTTTTGGTAAAAGAAATCAAATCATTGGGGCTCAATATGGAGTTGAAAGAAGAAGTCATATCAGGAAATTAACGGGAATTTTAAGAGGGAAAAATAATGAGTAGAGAGCTGCAAAAAGTTTTGGGGCAAGTTGTTACCCCGAATAATTTCGGGGAGATTAAAATCTCCATTGCGAGCCCGGAGCGTATTAAATCGTGGTCTTTTGGAGAAGTAAAAAAACCGGAAACCATTAACTATCGTACCTTTAAGCCCGAAAAAGATGGTCTTTTCTGTGCCCGTATTTTTGGTCCCGTAAAGGACTATGAATGTTCTTGTGGTAAGTATCGCCGCTTGAAATTCCGCGGTGTTGTGTGTGAGAAGTGCGGTGTAGAGGTTACTCTCTCTAAGGTTCGTCGAGAACGCATGGGGCACATTGATTTGGCTGCTCCTGTTGCTCATATTTGGTTTTTGAAGTCTCTTCCCAGCCGTACGGGCATGCTGCTTGATATGACTTTGAAAGATTTGGAACGCATTCTTTATTTTGAAAACTACGTGGTTCTAGATCCCGGTTTGACTTCTTTGAAGAAGAATCAGCTGTTGTCCGAAGAGGAATTTGCGGATGCACAGGATAAGTTTGGAGAGGATGCCTTTACGGCTCAGATCGGAGCAGAAGCTCTGAATACTCTTCTGTCTTCTTTGGACTTAAAAAAAGAACAAGAAGAACTACGCCAGGAGTTAAAAGAGGGCACGTCAGAAGCGCGCCGGAAGAAGGTTGTGAAGCGTTTAAAGATTGTGGAAGCTTTCTTGGAATCTGGATCAAAACCCGAATGGATGATTTTAAAGGTTCTGCCTGTTATATCGCCGGATCTACGGCCTTTGGTGCCGCTAGATGGGGGGCGTTTTGCCACCTCAGACTTGAACGATCTCTATCGTCGGGTGATAAACAGAAACAATCGTTTAAAGAGACTGCTTGAACTTAAAGCCCCTGATATCATTGTGCGCAATGAAAAGCGTATGTTGCAGGAATCTGTAGACGCTTTGTTTGATAACGGTCGTCGGGGACGCGTGATTACGGGAACCAATAAGCGTCCTTTGAAGTCACTTTCCGATATGTTGAAAGGAAAGCAAGGGCGTTTCCGTCAAAACCTTCTCGGAAAACGTGTGGACTATTCCGGTCGTTCCGTGATCGTGGTAGGTCCTGAGCTGAAGCTACATCAGTGTGGATTGCCTAAGAAGATGGCTCTAGAGCTTTTCAAGCCTTTCATTTATTCCAAACTAGAGAAATACGGTATCGTGCCAACGGTTAAGGCAGCGAAGAAGCTAGTGGAAAAAGAACGTCCCGAAGTTTGGGATATCTTGGAAGAAGTAATCCGGGAACACCCTGTTCTTTTGAACCGTGCCCCCACGCTTCACCGTTTAGGGATTCAGGCTTTTGAGCCGATTCTTGTGGAAGGAAAAGCCATTCAATTACATCCTCTCGTATGTGCTGCCTTTAACGCAGACTTTGATGGAGACCAAATGGCTGTTCACGTGCCACTCTCTTTGGAGGCGCAATTGGAAGCTCGCGTGTTGATGATGTCTACCAATAACATCCTCAGCCCTGCAAACGGTCGTCCTGTGATTGTTCCTACAAAAGACATTGTTTTAGGACTTTACTATTTGACGAACGAGAGACCCAACCAAAAGGGCGAAGGTATGAGCTTTGCGTCTATTGGAGAAATCGAACGGGCTTTGGAAGATAATGTTGTTTCTTTGCATGCAAAGATCAAGGCGCGCTACGAAGGAGTAGACGAGCATGGCAATTCAAAAATTGTACGGATAGACACAACTCCCGGCAGGATGATTTTGTCTGAAATTTTCCCCCGTCATAAAGATCTGGACTTCAGCCTCATCAATCGTTTGATCACGTCAAAAGAGATTACCTCTTTGCTAGATGCGGTCTATCGCCATTGTGGGCAAAAAGAAACCGTTGTGTTCGCGGATCGGGTGATGAAGCTTGGGTTCCGTTGGTTGACACTCTCTGGTATTTCTTTTGGTATGGATGATCTTGTGATTCCAAAGGCAAAAGAAAAGCTTATTAAGGAAACTCAAGCAAAAGTGACGGAATACGAGCAGCAATATCTTGATGGTCTTATCACGCAGGGAGAAAAATACAACAAGGTTGTGGATATCTGGTCTCAGTGTGGTGATCTTGTTGCCAATGAAATGATGAAAGAAATCGCAACTGTTGCTGATGATAGGCCTTTGAATTCCGTTTACATGATGGCCCATTCTGGGGCTCGTGGATCGCCAGCTCAGATGAAGCAGTTGGCAGGTATGCGTGGATTGATGGCCAAACCATCAGGTGAAATCATTGAAACACCAATCATCTCTAACTTTAAAGAAGGTTTGACCGTTCTTGAGTACTTTAACTCAACCCACGGAGCGCGTAAGGGGCTTTCCGATACAGCCTTGAAGACAGCAAATTCAGGATATCTGACTCGCCGTCTTGTGGATGTGGCCCAGGATTGTGTGGTCGTTGAAGATGATTGTGGAACCACAAAGGGTATTACCATCAGATCTGTGACAGAGGGTGGAAATATTATCGTTCCTTTGAGCGACCGTATTTTGGGCCGTGTTCCTGTGGAAGATATCGTGGATCCTTTGTCTGGCGAGATGATTGTACAAGGTGGACAGCTCATTGATGAGGCGATCGTCGAACGCTTGAGTCTCACCAATATTGATAGCATTTTGATGCGTTCTGGGCTCACATGTGAGACAGAGAGAGGTATTTGTGCCGCTTGCTATGGTCGTGACCTCGCACGAGGAACGAAGGTGAATAAAGGAGAGGCCGTTGGTGTTATTGCGGCCCAGTCCATTGGTGAGCCTGGAACACAGTTGACCATGAGAACGTTCCATATCGGAGGAACGGCGCAAGGGGCCATGGAAGAATCCAGTATGGACTCTCCTTGTGAAGGAACGATTGTTATTAAGAATAAAAACCTTATCTCTCTTGAGGATGGCACGAAAGTAGTTATGGGCCGTTATACAGAAATTGTTGTTCTGGATAGTCAAAACAGAGAAAAGGTTTCTCGTCGTTTGGTTTATGGATCGAAAGTTTTGGTGGAAGATGGCCAGAAGGTAAAGATGGGTCAGAAGTTAGCCATGTGGGATCCTTATACGATTCCAATTCTCACAGAATGTGATGGTGTGGCGGGCTTTGTTGATCTTATTGATGGCGCCTCTGTTCGAGATGTGGTGGACGAAGAAACAGGAATTGCCAACCGTGTTGTCGTGGACTGGCGTTCTGGATCCAAGGCTGCAACCTTGAAACCACGAGTGGTTATTAAGGGTAAGGATGGAGACACTTTGATGCTAGCCAATGGTCTGGAAGCTCGATACTTCTTGCCTGTGGATGCAATTCTAACCGTTGAAAATGGTCAGAAAGTAAAAGCAGGAGATGTGCTCGCTCGTATTCCTCGGGAATCTTCAAAGACTCGAGATATTACGGGAGGATTGCCGCGGGTAATTGAGTTGTTTGAAGCTCGTATTCCGAAAGAATTTGGTATCATCTCTGAGTGTTCAGGGCGTGTTGAGTTTGGAAAAGACTATAAGGCAAAGCGTCGCATTGTAGTGACACCAGAGGATACGAACCTACAACCTGTGGAATATTTGATTCCGAAAGGACGCCATGTGTCCGTTCGGGAGGGTGACTATGTCCAGAAGGGAGACCTTTTGATGGATGGAAAGCCTGTTCCGCACGATATTTTGCGTATTTTGGGTGTAGAAGCTTTGGCGGAATACCTAGTGGCAGAAATTCAGTCTATTTATCGCCTCCAAGGTGTGAAGATTGATGATAAGCACATTGAAGTGGTTATCCGTCGAATGCTTCAGAAGGTGGAAATTACGGATGCAGGGGATACAACATTCATGGTAGGTGAGGAGGTCAATGAAATGGAACTCATTGAAATCAATAAAACTATGGAGAAAGAGGGTCTTCGCGCGGCAGTAAGCCGACCCGTCTTGCAAGGGATCATGAAAGCATCTCTTCAGACGAGCTCCTTCTTCTCAGCAGCTTCCTTCCAGGAAACAACCCGAGTCCTTACAGAGGCGGCTGTGTCTGGTAAGGCAGATAAGCTGATTGGGCTCAAAGAAAACGTGATTGTGGGACGCCTCATTCCAGCAGGAACAGGTGCTATTCTCCGAGATTATAAGAAGTTAGCTGCAGACAGAGACACTTCTGGTCGTGAATTGCGGGATAGCAAAGAAACCGTTATTATCGATGAATTGCCCTCTCTGAGTGCGTAAAACTATTCAACGTTGAAGCGCCACCCCTCCATTGATGGGGTGGCGTTTTTGTTTTGGAAAAGCTTGACGTTTGCAGATTGTCTGTGAGATGCTTTGGGGGAGTAAAAGACTGCTCTTAATTTTCTGAAAATTTTTCAGGCAAAAGAACGTTCTGCTGGGGTTTCTGTAAACTAGTTAATTTTAGACACGTAAATCGAACTTCATAGTTTAAATGGGAGCATTTTCTTATGAGGGGGTGTGATCCAGCCTCTTGACAGCTCAATGAATTAGAATTACTTAAGAAGAATGATTTTAAGTTCCTACACTAAGAATTTGTGTTTTCTCTATAAGCGATAAGGCTTTTACCTTTTATAGCTAGTCTTGTGGCACAGAAAGATTAGAAGTTATATATCCTCATCATTAGTTATGAAGGTTTTTCTAAGGTTGAATTACGTTCTGGAGTTGTGGTCAAAGCAGAGGAGTTTCAAAAGCCTGCTTATAAAATATGGGTGGATTTTGGCGATGAAATTGGCATTAAACAAGCATCCACCCAAGTTACAAAGCACTATACATCTGAAACTCTCATGGGTCGATTGGTGATTGGCTGTATTAATCTTGCGCCCCGAAACATTGCAGGGTTCATGTCGGAGTTTTTGTTGGTTGGATTTCCTGATAGCTCTGGTGCTGTCTGTCTTGTAACAGCGGATCCTGTTGTGCCTAGAGGACAAAAGCTTTTCTAGAAGATAGCCTGTTATCCCGTCGTCATTTCTAGGGGCGCATCCGGAGATCCCTGGGAATGACGACACGGTTAATAACTTTTTGGAAGGGGTATTAAATTCCTAAAACCTCAAATTATCATAAAAATTTCAACTTTTTTGCAAAATACTCTTGACGAAACCTTACGCTCTGCCTATTATGCGGGACGTTAACTAGTGTTTGAGTCTCTTTATTGACCTCGAAAATGTCAGAAGAGATTGTTTTTTTATTTAGATTTAGGTGAGTAATGCCGACCATTAACCAGTTGATTCGCAAGCCACGTCGTAAACCCGTTTATCGGGATAAGGTTCCGGCTTTGAAGGAATGCCCTCAGAAGAGAGGCGTTTGTACCCGTGTGACCACAACAAAACCAAAGAAGCCAAACTCGGCTTTCCGGAAGATTGCGCGTATTCGTTTGACGAATGGCCATGAGGTGACTGGATACATTCCTGGAGAAGGGCATAACTTGCAAGAACACTCTGTTGTTTTGATCAGAGGTGGTCGTGTAAAGGACTTGCCAGGTGTTCGTTATCATATCATTCGTGGAACCTTGGATACCCAAGGTGTTAAAGAGCGTAAGCAAGGCCGTTCCGTATACGGCTGTAAGCGTCCAAAGTAATAGGTGTTAAATGTCTCGTCGTCGTGCCGCAGAAAAACGTGAAATTCTTCCCGATCCAAAGTTCGGGGATAAGGTTGTTGCAAAGTTTGCCAATAGTCTCATGACTCGTGGAAAGAAATCTTTGGCAGAAAACATCCTTTATGGAGCGTTCGATATCATTCAAAAGAAGTTGGATCGCAATTGTCTTGAGGTTTTCAAGGATGCTTTGGCAAACGTTCGTCCAGATGTTGAGGTTCGTTCTCGTCGTGTGGGAGGGGCCACGTATCAGGTGCCGACTCCTGTTCCAGGAAACCGGTCTCAAGCTTTGGCTATTCGTTGGATCATTGCTATGGCATCCAAGCGGGGCGAAAAGACTATGACAGAAAAAGTTGCTGGTGAATTGATGGATGCTGCCAATAATCGTGGCTCTGCTGTCAAGAAGCGGGAAGATACCCACAAAATGGCGGATGCAAACCGCGCTTTTGCTCATTATCGGTGGTAGTAGAAAATGGCTCGTCAAACCCCTCTCAATAAATACCGTAACATAGGAATTATGGCCCACATTGATGCGGGCAAGACAACGACAACAGAGCGTATTCTTTACTACACAGGAAAGTCCCATAAAATTGGTGAGGTGCACGATGGTGCGGCCACCATGGATTGGATGGAGCAAGAGCAAGAGCGGGGAATCACTATTACCTCTGCGGCAACAACTTGTTTTTGGAATGATTACCGTATCAACATTATCGATACTCCCGGCCACGTAGATTTTACGATCGAAGTTGAGCGGTCTTTACGGGTGCTCGATGGCGCTGTGGCTGTGTTTGACAGTGTGGCAGGAGTTGAGCCTCAATCTGAGACTGTGTGGCGTCAGGCCAATAAATATCACGTACCACGCATGTGTTTTGTGAACAAAATGGACCGTATCGGAGCAAATTTCTACCGCTGTGTGGAAATGATCACTAGCCGTCTTGGGTCCGTTCCGTTGGTTCTTCATTTGCCTATTGGATCTGAATCTGAATTTTCCGGTCTTGTTGACCTTGTGAAAATGAAAGCCATTCGTTGGTTGGATTAGTCTTTGGGAGCAAAGTTTGTCTACGAAGAGATTCCGGCTGATTTGAAAGAAAAAGCAGCAGAATATCGCGCGAAGCTTATTGAGCTTGCAGTTGAGATGGACGATGAAGCGCTTGAAAAGTATTTAGAAGGGGAAGAGCCTTCTGAGGAAGTTCTGAAGAAATGTATCCGTAAGGGAACCATTGCTTTGAAGTTTGTGCCGGTTTTGTGTGGAAGTTCTTTCAAGAATAAGGGTGTTCAGCCTCTTCTGGATGCGGTTGTAGACTTCTTGCCGTCTCCGTTAGATATTGGATCTGTAAAGGCGACAACCCTTAAGGGAGATGAAGAAGTGGAGCGGAAAGCTTCTGATGATGAGCCTTTTTCTGCTTTGGCTTTCAAAATTATGAACGATCCTTTTGTGGGAACCTTGACATTTATTCGAGTTTATTCCGGAAAGATTGCTTGTGGAGATCAGGTTTTGAACTCAATTCGCGACCAAAAAGACAGAATTGGTCGCATGCTTCAGATGCACGCCAATAGTCGGGAAGATGTAAAAGAGGCTTATGCAGGTGACATCATCGCTTTGTGTGGGATGAAGTCTATTACAACAGGAGAGACTCTATGTGATCCTCTGAAGCCTGTGGTTTTGGAGCGTATGGAATTTCCAGATCCAGTGATTGAAGTGGCTGTTGAGCCAAAATCTAAGGCTGACCAAGAAAGAATGTCTATGGCCTTAAGTCGGTTGGCGGCAGAAGATCCTTCGTTCCGGGTGAGTGTGGATCATGAATCAGGTCAGACAGTGATTAAGGGGATGGGAGAGCTCCATCTTGAAATCATCGTGGATCGTATGAAGAGGGAATTTAAGGTGGAAGCAAACGTGGGGGCGCCTCAGGTTGCTTACCGTGAGACGTTAACGAAGCTTACTGAAATTGACTACACCCATAAAAAGCAAAGTGGTGGTGCGGGTCAATTTGGGCGCGTTAAGATTATTTTTGAACCTTTAGAGCCCGGCAGCGGCTTTGTTTTTGAGAACAAGATTGTGGGAGGGGCTATCCCTCGGGAATATATTCCTGCTGTTGGAAAGGGAATTGAATCTGCTATGACATCTGGTCCTGTGGCCGGGTTCCCTCTTATTGATTTCAAAGCGAGCTTGATAGATGGGGCTTACCACGATGTGGATTCTAGCGCCCTGGCTTTCGAAATTGCGGGTCGTGCAGCTTTCCGTGAAGGGGCTACAAAGGCGAGCCCTCGATTGCTAGAGCCTATCATGAAGGTTGAAGTCGTGACGCCGGAAGACTATATGGGAGATATCATTGGAGATCTGAATAGTCGTCGTGGTCAGATCACAGGAATGGAAAGTCAAGCGAATGCGCGGGTTATTTCTGCTATGGTGCCCCTGGCTAGCATGTTTGGATACGTGAATAATTTGCGGTCCATGAGCCAAGGGCGCGCGCAGTATACAATGCAGTTTGATCACTATGAGCAAGTGCCGCAAGCTGTGGCGGAACAAGTAAAAGCAAAAGTAGCTTAGGAAGAGGAGTTAAGAAGAATGGCAAAAGCGAAATTTGAGAGAAAGAAGCCACATTGTAACGTGGGAACGATAGGGCACGTGGACCACGGGAAGACGTCCTTGACAGCGGCGATTACAAAGATTTTGGCGAAGAAGGGATATGCAGAGTTCCGGGCTTATGATCAGATTGACGCAGCGCCAGAAGAGAAAGCAAGAGGGATCACGATTTCAACGGCACACGTTGAATATGAAACAGACCCACGGCATTATGCGCATGTGGATTGTCCAGGACACGCAGACTATGTAAAGAACATGATCACCGGAGCGGCGCAGATGGACGGAGCGATTTTGGTGGTATCAGCAGCAGATGGGCCTATGCCCCAGACACGTGAGCACATAGTGTTGGCGCGTCAGGTGGGAGTGCCTGCGTTGTGTGTGTTTTTGAACAAGTGCGACATGGTGGACGATCCAGAGTTGTTGGATTTGGTTGAGATGGAAGTGAGGGAGTTGCTGAGTCAGTACAATTTTCCTGGGGACGAAGTTCCGATCATCAGAGGATCTGCGTTGTGTGCATTGGAAGATAAGAACCCCGAGTTGGGAGAGAATGCAATTTTGAAGTTGATGGAGAGCGTAGACAGCTATATTCCACAACCTAAGAGAGACATCGACAAGCCGTTTTTGATGCCTGTAGAGGATGTGTTTTCAATATCTGGTCGAGGAACAGTAGTGACCGGAAGAATCGAGCAAGGTGTTGTGAAGGTTGGAGAAGAGATCGAGATTATCGGGATCAAGCCAACAGTGAAGACGGTGGTGACTGGTGTGGAGATGTTCCGTAAGTTGCTGGATCGAGGAGAAGCGGGAGACAACGTTGGGCTTCTTTTGAGGGGGACGAAGAGAGAAGATGTGGAGCGTGGGCAAGTAATGGCAGCGCCCGGGAGCATCAAGCCACACACGAAGTTTATGTGTGAGGCGTATATCTTGACGAAGGAAGAAGGAGGGCGTCATACACCATTCTTCACGAACTATCGTCCACAGTTTTATTTCAGAACGACAGATGTGACCGGACAAGTAGTTTTGCCAGCCGGGACAGAGATGGTAATGCCTGGAGATAACATAACAATGGAAGTGCAATTGATAGCGCCCATTGCGATGAATGAAGGGCTTCGCTTTGCGATCAGAGAAGGTGGTCGTACGGTTGGTGCCGGCGTTGTCTCTAAAATTATTGAGTAGCATTAGAAAATACGGGATGAGGGTAAAGTAAAATGGAAGGACAGAAGATACGGATTCGATTGAGGGCTTACGACTATCGCATGTTGGATCAGTCTGCTCATGAGATTGTAGATACGGCGCGCCGTACAGGAGCGTTGGTGTGTGGACCGATTCCTTTACCCACGGCGATTCAAAAATTTACGGTGAATCGTGGGCCTCACATTGATAAGAAGGCGCGGGAACAGTTTGAAATTCGTACCCACAAGCGCGTTTTGGACATTGTTGATTGGACACCTCAGACGGTGGACGCTCTAATGAAATTAGAGTTGGCCTCTGGTGTTGATGTTGAAATTAAGCTGTAGGAGCATTTCTAAATGAGAACCGGATTAGTGGCAGAAAAGCTAGGAATGATGAGGCTCTTTGACGAAAAGGGCGAACATGTTCCTGTGACTGTTTTGAATGTGGACCGCTGCCAGGTGGTAGGTCAAAAGACTCAGGATGTTCACGGGTATGAGGCAGTGCAGTTAGGGTATGGCCAAGGACGCGTGAAATCTTTAAATAAAGCTCAGAAGGAGTTTTATGCAAAACTAAAAGTGGAACCTAAAAAAGGATTACAAGAATTCCGCGTATCTAAAGATAATCTTTTAGAAGTGGGGCTTGAGCTCAAAGCGGATCATTTTCAAGTGGGTCAATTCATAGATGTGAGCGCAACATCCATCGGTAAAGGATTTGCGGGTGGTATGAAGCGCCACAACTTTGCAGGAAACCGGGCGTCCCATGGAGCATCTGTGTGTCACCGGTCTCTGGGAGCCACGGGGCAACGTCAAGATCCCGGAAAAGTGTTTAAAGGCAAAAAAATGCCTGGACATTTGGGCGCAGAAAAGGTAACTATTCAAAACCTTAAAGTTGTACAGATTGATGCCGAGCGAGGGCTTATGTTTGTCCATGGGGCCATCCCTGGACACAAGGGTTCCAAAGTGCTTGTGCGTGATGCAGTTAAGAAACAAGGCAAATAGAGTAAGGATTGTTCCATGAAATGGGATGTTAAAAATTTAGAGAATGAAGTGGTTGGAAAGATTGACCTGAGCCAAGATATTTTTGGCGTGGCTGTTCGTCCTGACATTTTGCACCGTATGATTCGCTGGCAGCAAGCGAAAGCGCGTTCAGGTAATCACCAAACAAAAGAAATTTGGGCGGTGAGTGGAACCACAAAAAAGCCTTTTAAGCAAAAAGGCACAGGACGTGCCCGTCAGGGAAGTCTTCGTGGACCTCACATGAGAGGCGGGGCTGTTGTTTTTGGTCCTCATAAAAGAGATCACAGCTTTGATCTTCCTAAGAAGGTTCGTAAGCTGGCACTCAAGACGGCGTTGGCATCCAAGTGCGCCGAGGGTAAACTGATTGTTCTGGATTCTTTTATTTTAGCAGAAGCAAAAGCAAAATTCTTGTCTGGAAAAATTGAGAAGAATGGCTGGCAGAAGCCTCTCTTTATTGACGGGACTGAGTTGAATGAAAATTTTTCAAGAGCAGCAGGAAACTTAGAGAATGTACATCTGTTGCCTCAACAAGGAGCAAATGTGCAGAGTATTTTGAAATGTAGCACTCTTATTCTTTCCAAAGATGCTGTTCAACATTTAGAGGCGCGACTCGCATGAAATCTGTAAATAAAAAACAGCCAACTCTAAGAGCTTATGATGTTATTCGGGCTCCTCTGATCACAGAGAAGGCGACAAATTTGACGCAATTCAATCAATATAGTTTTGAAGTATTGCGTGATGCAACGAAACCAGAGATTAAACAAGCTGTTGAGCAGCTTTTTAAGGTGGATGTGCTTGCTGTTAACACCGCTGTTGTTAAAGGTAAGAAGAAAGTGTTTAAAGGTCGTCGGGGACAACGCTCTGATTATAAGAAGGCGATTGTTCGGCTTAAAGTGGGCCAGACCCTTGATGTAAGTGTGGGAATCTAATTATGGCGTTGAAAACTTTTAATCCTATAACCCCATCAACGCGCCAATTGGTGCAGGTGGATCGTTCTGATTTGTGGAAGGGTAAACCTCTTAAGGCCTTGACTGTCGGTAAGTCTAAGACAGGTGGTCGTAATAATAATGGTCGTATTACATCGCGTCGCATGGGGGGAGGGCATAAACAGTCTTACCGCATCATAGATTTTAAGCGTCAAAAAGTTGATGTTCCGGCGGTGGTTGAGCGAATTGAGTATGATCCGAACAGAACCTGTCATATTGCTCTTATTCGCTATGAAGATGGTGTTTTGTCCTACATTCTGGCTCCTCAAAGGTTGGCAGTAGGAGACACAGTTGTTTCTGGAACATCTGCCGATATTAAGCCAGGAAACGCGCTTCCTCTATCAAGCATTCCCATGGGAACCATCGTTCACAATGTGGAAATGAAGGTAGGTAAGGGAGGGCAGATTGCTCGTTCTGCGGGAACTTACGTTCAGTATGTTGGTCGTGATACGGGGTATGCCCTTCTGCGACTGAGTTCTGGGGAGGTTCGTATGGTGCGTCTTGAATGTATGGCGACGGTTGGTGCGGTTTCTAACCCGGATGAAAAAAACACAAACCTCGGGAAAGCTGGGCGCAGTCGCTGGCTTGGAATTAGGCCAAGTGTTCGTGGTATTGCGATGAATCCGGTCGATCACCCTCATGGAGGTCGTACAAATGGTGGTCGTCACCCAGTGACGCCATGGGGTCAGCATACTAAAGGTAAAAAGACACGTAAAAACAAGACCTCTGAGAAGTGGGTCATTAGTCGTCGAAAGAAGTAAGGAGTAGTTAAGTGGCACGTTCAGTTTGGAAAGGTCCTTTTGTTGACGGATATCTCTTGAAAAAAGCAGAGACTGTCATGAATTCTGGCCGCAAAGATGTTGTGAAGACGTGGTCTCGGAGATCAACAATTCTTCCGCAGTTTGTTGGCGTAACCTTTGGGGTTCACAATGGTCATAAGTTTGTCCCTGTGTTTGTAACAGAGAACATGATCGGGCATAAGTTGGGTGAGTTTTCTCCAACCCGTACCTTCCATGGACACTCTGGCGACAAAAAAGCGCAAAAAGGATCTAAATAATGAGTAAGAAAGCACTTCCAAGACAGCTCTCTGATCGTGAAGCGATGGCTTCCGCTAAGGCAATCCGAGTGTCTCCTCAAAAACTTAATCTGGTGGCAGGACTTATTCGCAATAAGTCTGTGGGTGATGCCATGGCACAGCTGACATTTTCTAAAAAGCGTATTGCAGGAGATGTGAAAAAGATTCTCATGTCAGCAATCGCGAATGCAGAAAATAACTATCAGCTGGACGTGGACCGTCTTTATGTTTCTGAAGTTAATGTGGGGAAAGCACTTATTATGAAAAGATTTATGCCCCGTGCAAAAGGCAGAGGTGTTCGTATCGTGAAGCCTTTTAGCAATTTAAAGATTACTGTGCAACAACGTGAGGAGTTAGCCTAATGGGTCAAAAAGTTAATCCAATATCTTTGCGCTTAAAAGTAAATAGAACTTGGGATTCTCGTTGGTATGCATCTGACCGTGATTACGGGACTTATTTGCATCAAGATATTAAAATAAGAGAGTTTATTTTTGAGAAATTAAAGCAGTCTGCGGTTTCTAAGGTTGTAATTGAGCGACCAAACAAGAAAGCTCGCATCACTATCTATTCTGCTCGTCCCGGCATGATTATCGGGAAAAAGGGAACAGACATTGATAAGCTTAAGTCTGACTTGGGCAAGATCTCTGGATCTGAGGTGACTCTTAATATTCTTGAGGTGAGAAAGCCAGAGTTAGATGCAAAGTTAGTGGCTGATTCTATTGCGCAGCAGCTAGAGCGTCGCGTTTCTTTCCGGCGAGCCATGAAGAAAGCTGTAAGTTCAGCTTTGAAGCTTGGGGCGCTGGGGATTCGAATTAACTGCTCAGGGCGTCTGGGTGGAAGCGAAATCGCTCGTATGGAATGGTACCGCGAAGGACGTGTTCCTTTGCATACATTGCGGGCAGATATCGACTATGGTGTGTCAACAGCCTTTACGACGTATGGAACTTGTGGTATTAAGGTATGGATTTTTAAAGGCGAAATTATGGAACATGATCCTATGGCTCAGGATCGTCGTGTTCGTGAAAACGCTGTAAATAGGTAGATTTAGGGTAAAATTATGTTAGCGCCGAAGCGTACAAAATATAGAAAAGCATTTAAAGGCCGGATTCACGGAATGGCGAAGAGTGCGACAACTGTGGATTTTGGAAGTTATGGGTTAAAAGCCTTGACTGCGGACCGTGTGACAGCCCGTCAGATTGAAGCGGCTCGTCGTGCCATTACCCGTGAATTAAAACGTGTGGGTCGTGTTTTTATCCGGATTTTTCCTGATGTTCCTGTTTCTCAAAAGCCGGCAGAAGTGCGTATGGGTAAGGGAAAAGGATCTCCAGAGTTTTGGGCGTGCCGTGTCAAGCCAGGTCGTGTGATGTTTGAGATTGATGGGGTTGATGAGGCTTTGGCCCGTTCTGCGTGTCGGTTGGCTGCGGCGAAACTTCCTGTGCAGACCAAGTTTGTGACCCGTATAAAGTAAGAGTTGAAAATGAAAATAAAAGAGCTTCGTGCAAAAAAGACAGAAGATTTGAAGACTTTGGTGGCTGACCTCAAGAAAGAAGCCCTTAATCTTCGTTTTCAGCAGACCACAGGTCAGCTGATGAATACATCACGCGTGAGGGAAGTGCGTCGCACCGTTGCTCGCGCACAAACACTATTGGTAGAAAAAGTTAACGCGAAAGTCGCGAAAAGGTAAGGATTCAGATGCCCCGTCGTATATTGCAAGGTGTTGTTGTAAGTGATAAGTGTGATAAAACACTTATTGTGAAGGTAGATCGTCGTGTTATGCACCCTGTGTATAAGAAGTATGTGACGAAATCAAAAAAATATGCAGCTCATGATGAGGTCAATGCTTTTAAAGAAGGGCAGCTGGTCCGCATTCAGGAGTGTCGCCCTATTTCCAAGCGGAAACGTTGGGAAGTTTTGAGCGGCGCCGAGAAACAATCTTAAAGATTAGGAAAAAATCATGATTCAGATGCAAACAAATCTACAAGTGGCCGATAACTCTGGTGCTCGGCGCGTGCAGTGTATTAAGGTTTTGGGCGGCTCTAAGCGCAGAACAGCCTCCATTGGTGATATCATCGTTGTGAGCGTGAAAGAGGCTATTCCTCGTGGGAAAGTAACAAAGGGAAGCGTTCATAAGGCGGTTATCGTGCGTACGGCAAAGGGAATCTGTCGAAATGATGGATCTAAAATTTGCTTTGATGACAATGCAGCTGTTTTGCTGAATAACCAGGGAGAGCCCATTGGCACCCGTATTTTTGGTCCTGTAACCCGTGAGTTGCGTGGCAAGAACTTTATGAAAATTATTTCTTTAGCGCCGGAGGTCTTGTAAAAATGGTTAAGAATTTCCATATAAAGAAGGGTGACAAGGTCGTTGTGACGACGGGTCAGCACAAGGGAAAGCAAGGGGATGTCCTGAAGATTCTTCGGGAAGAAAATCGTGCTCTTGTTCAGGGTGTTAATATGGTAACACGGCATTTAAGGCCAAGTGCGCAACATCCTGAAGGTATTGTGAAAAAAGAAGCATCTATTCATGTTTCCAACTTGGCACATGTGGATGTAGAGTCAGGAAAGCCCAGTCGTATGGGGGTAAAGATCCTGAAAGATGGACAAAAAGTAAGAGTTTTGAAGCGATCTGGAAAGCAGATCGGTAACTAATAAGGAAGAGAGTTTTAAATGGCGCGGCTTCGTGAACTTTATAATGGGACTTTAAAAAGCGAGTTGATCAAGAAGTTCAACTACAAAAGCCCCATGGAGGCTCCTCGCCTTCAGAAAATTGTTTTGAATATGGGGCTTGGGGATGCGGCTCGTGACAGTAAGAAAGTGACAGCTGCTGCAACTGAGATGGGAATTATTGCGGGTCAAAAACCCATTGTCACGAAGGCACGGAAATCCATCGCCGGATTTAAGCTCCGCGAGGGTATGGACCTTGGGGTCAAGGTTACCTTGCGAGGGGAGCAAATGTATGAGTTTTTGGATCGCCTGGTGACGATCGCTCTTCCTCGAGTGCGCGATTTCAGAGGTGTCTCTGCGCGCAGTTTTGATGGACGCGGAAACTACTCTTTGGGCATTAAAGAGCAGATAGTTTTTCCAGAAATTGACTACGATAAGATTGATCAAATTCGTGGATTAGATGTGGTGATTGTGACGACAGCTAAATCGAATTCGGAAGCACAAGAACTTTTAAAGGGCCTTGGTATGCCCTTTACAAATTAGGAGATTAAAAGATGGCAAAGAAAAGTGCTATTGAGAATAACAACAAAAAGCGTGATCTGACAAAGAAGTTTGCGAAGAAGCGAGCGGCTTTGAAGGCCATTGTTTTGGATAGGTCTTTGTCTGTTGATGAGCATTTTGTGGCAACTTTAAAGCTTGCGGGCTTGCCACGGAATGGATCTTCTACTCGTATACGCAATCGTTGTGCTTTGTCGGGGCGCCCTCGGGGGTATTATCGCAAGCTTGGATTGTCTCGTATCGCACTGAGAGATTTAGCGGCTTCTGGAATGATTCCAGGTATGACGAAATCAAGTTGGTAAAGGATTAATAAAATGACAATGACAGACCCAATTGCAGATTTGATCACAAGGATTCGAAATGCGCAGCGTGTTGGAAAAGCGACAACTACTTGTCTTTTTTCAAAGTTAGGTATGAATGTTCTTGAGGTTTTAAAAGAAGAAGGATATATCCGTTCTTATAAAGCCCAATCAGTTCGGGAGGGCATCTCTGAGATCGTTGTTGATCTTAAGTACTTTGAAGGTGCTCCTGCCATTAACACGATTAAGAAAGTCTCAAAGCCGGGACGCAGAACCTATTCTTCTATTGGAAAAGTTCCGCGCATTTGTAATGGGTTGGGAATTTCTATTTTGTCTACATCTAAGGGTGTTTTATCAGATGCACAAGCCAAAGACCAAAATGTTGGTGGCGAAATCTTGTGCCAGGTGTTTTAAAAGGTAAGGAATCGAAATGTCACGTATTGGAAAACATCCTGTAGCAATCCCCGCCGGCGTTACGGTAGAATTAGCTGGCAATATCATTAAGGCGAAGGGAAAGTTGGGCGAATTAAATTTTAATGCGTCTGATTTCGTTGTCTTGTCCGTTGAAGATAATCAAGTGGTTGTGAAGCCAAAAGATGAAACTCAGCAGTCTCGTATGCATTGGGGCACGGCCCGGAATATCGTTCGTAACTTGATTGAGGGTGTAAATCAAGGGTTCACCATTAACTTGGAAATTTTTGGTGTGGGCTACAAAGCCGCCATGCAAGGGAATGACCTTGTTATGCAGCTTGGATTCAGCCACGAAGTTCGGTATAAGATTCCACAAGGGATCGCTGTAAAGTGTGAAAAGCCAACATCTATTTCTGTTCATGGGGCTGATCGTCAATTAGTAGGACAGGTGGCTGCAGAAATTAGAGGTTACAAAAAACCAGAGCCTTATAAAGGTAAGGGAATTATGTACGCAAATGAGAAGATCATTCGTAAAGAAGGAAAGAAGAAGTAAAAATGGCTGATAGAAAGGAATTGCTGCAACGTCGTCGGTATCGTGCCCGGCTGAATCTTAAGAAGCTTGCAAAGACGGAGAAGCCTCGCTTGTCTGTCTTTAGGTCTAATTTCCATATCTATGCGCAGCTCATAGATGATCAGAAAGGGATTACTTTAGCTTCTGCTTCTTCTTTAGATAAAGATCTTAAGGGGAAAGTGAAAAAAGGATGGGATGTGGCGGCCGCGGAACTTATTGGGAAAGTGGTTGCGGAAAAAGCCCAGAAGATCGGTGTTAAAGCTGTTCTTTTTGATCGTGGGCCTTATGTGTATCATGGACGAATAAAAGCTTTGGCCATGGGTGCCCGAGCTGGTGGATTAGAATTTTAAGGATAGAAAAATTATGGCACGTCAAAAAGTAGAACGGACACAAGAATCAGGATTGATCGATAAGCTCGTCAGTATTAATCGTGTTGCAAAAGTGGTTAAGGGAGGAAAGAATTTCTCCTTTTCAGCACTCGTTGTAGCGGGAGATGGAAAAGGGCGTGTGGGGTGTGGTCTTGGAAAAGCGAGGGAAGTGCCCGACGCTATTCGAAAAGCAACAGAACAAGCTCAACGTAAGATGATTCGCGTTCCTCTTAGAGAGGGGCGTACAGTTCATCATGATATTTTAGGGCATTTTGGAGCAGGACGTGTTGTGATTCGCTCAGCGCCGGCTGGTACTGGAATCAAAGCTGGTGGACCTATGCGCGCTGTATTTGAAGTTTTGGGTGTTCATGACGTTGTTGCAAAGTCTGTGGGGTCTACAAACCCTCACAACATGGTCAAAGCAACTTTTGATGCCTTGAGGCAGGCGACATCTCCCCGTCAAGTGGCTGCTCGACGCAATAAAAAACTCACAGATGTTGTTGGTCGTCGTGAAGCAAAGATTGTAGTGACAGTTTCTGAAGGAGAAGGTGCCCATGAGTAAGAAGACAGTTACAGTTCAACAGATTGGTAGCCCCATTCGCCGTAAGGACTATCAAGCTTTGTGTTTGAAGGGGTTGGGTTTGGGAAAAATGAACCGTGTTCGGGTTTTGGAAGATACACCCTCTGTACGGGGCATGATCGATAAAGTTAAACATTTAGTAGAGATTAAGAGTATATAAATGAAATTAAATCAATTAAGAGATAATCCTGGAGCAGCTCAGGCGCGTAAGCGTGTTGGGCGTGGTATTGGGTCTGGTTTAGGAAAAACTTCCGGACATGGGCAAAAAGGACAAAAGTCTAGAACTGGTGTTGCCATAAAAGCATTTGAAGGAGGGCAGATGCCTTTGCAAATGCGGTTTCCAAAGCGTGGGTTTAAGCGTGGCTTTGCCAAAAATTTTGACGTAATTCTTAACCTAGGGCGCGTTCAAAAGCTTATTGATTTAAAGAAGATTGAAGACTCCTCTCTGATTTCCTCTGCCATTTTGGCAGAAACAGGCCTTATTCCCAATGCAAACTCAATCGTTCGTTTGTTGGGGAAAGGTGAACTTAAGGCCAAGATTAAAATAGAAGCTTCTTACGCCTCTGAAGGGGCCATCCAGGCCGTTCAAAAAGTGGGTGGGGAAGTGATCATAAAAGAAAAGAAACAGCCTAAGACGGTATAATTAAATTTTAAAGGTTTAGAATGGCATCAGCCGCGGAACAGTTAGCTTCTAACTTGGACTTTCGTCTCTTTTCGAAAGCCGAAGATCTCAAAAAACGTATTTGGTTTACCCTTTTTGCGCTTATCATTTATCGCTTAGGAACATATATTCCTTTGCCCGGTATCGATATGAGCGTTATGGCAGATATTGCTAAACGCAATGCCTCTGGCATCTTGGGAATGGTGGATATGTTCTCGGGTGGAGCTTTGTGGCGTATGACCATATTCGCCCTTAACATTATGCCTTACATTACTTCCAGCATTATTGTTCAGCTTTTGGCGGCAGTTTATCCCCCTTGGGAAGCCTATCGCAAAGAAGGCGAAACAGGACGTAAAAAACTCAATCAATTCACGCGTTACGGAACGGTCCTTTTGGCAACGGTTCAGTCTTTTGCTTTGGCAAAAACCCTAGAAACGCAAGGGGCCGTGACGGATCCTGGTCTTTTCTTTGAGATTTCAACGGTTATTCTCGTTGTGGGAGGAACCATGTTTTTGATGTGGCTTGGGGAGCAAATAACTTCTCGCGGGATTGGGAATGGCATTTCTCTTATCATCTTCTCTGGGATCGTGGCAAACCTGCCTCAAGCGGCTCTTCGTATGATTGACCTCGGGCGTGAGGGGGAATACCCTATTGGCTTTATTTTGGCCATTATGGTTTTAATTGTGGTGGTGATTGCCTTTATTATCTACATGGAGCGGGCGCAATATAAAGTTTTGATTCAGTACCCAAAACGTCAAATGGGCGCCCGTGTTTCTGGGGCAGAAAGCTCTCATCTTCCGTTGAAGCTGAATAGTGCAGGGGTTATTCCTCCTATCTTTGCAAGCTCTCTATTGCTTTTGCCGGTGACTTTATTAGGAAGTTTTGATGTGGAATCTGAATGGGCCCAAAGCATCATGTTTCATATGAATCGAGGACAGCCATTGTATATTATCTGCTACAGCGTTTTGATAATTTTCTTTGCCTTCTTCTATACAGCTCTTGTATTTAACCCGGCAGAAACAGCGGAAAACCTTAAAAAATCCGGCGCTTTTGTTCCAGGTATCCGCCCAGGGGCTAGTACAGCAGATCATTTTGACTATATTCTTACGCGTTTGACTGTTGTGGGGGCGGCTTATTTGGTGGCTATCTGCATCTTGCCGGAGTTTTTGCAGGCGAAGTATGCGTTGCCTTTTTATCTTGGGGGTACAAGCCTTTTAATCGTTGTGAGTGTGACCATGGAAACGGTGGGGCAAATTCACTCCCACTTGCTGGCCCATCAATATGAAGGACTATTAAAGAAATCTCGCTTTAATACAAAAGGTCGTTGATGAATATTATTTTGTTGGGACCTCCTGGAGGCGGAAAAGGCACTCAGGCAGATCTCTTAAAAGACCGGTATGGCTTGATGCACCTCTCTTCAGGGGATATGATTCGTCGAGAAATCCAGGAAGGAACAGAGCTCGGTCTTCAGGCGAAAGAGTATGTTGATTCTGGAAGATTGATGCCAGATAAATTATTGATTGAGATGATTTCCGATATTCTGGATCGCCCTGAATATAAAGTGGGTGTTATTTTAGATGGCTTTCCAAGAACCTGGGCTCAAGCGGGAGCATTAGAAGAAATGTTGGCTAAAAAAAAACAAAGAATTGACCACGTGATTGAGCTTTCTGTTGATGAGGCTCTCTTGGTGAGTCGCATTACGGGTCGTTTTTCTTGTGCAGATTGTGGAGCAGGTTATAATGACTTCTTCAAAAAACCCCAAGAAGAGGGAATCTGTGATGTTTGTGGATCTGAACACTTTCAGCGCCGTAAAGACGATACGGTGGATACGGTAAAAGAGCGATTTAAGATTTACCGAGAACAGACGATGCCTATTGTTCCTTATTATGAGGAAAAGGGCGTTCTTGAAGTTTTAGATGGCGCCGCAAAGGTGGAAGAAGTTGCGCGCGCTATAAATAATATCATTGAAAAACGTAAATAAGCTTGACTCTTTGTGAATTTATCTATAAAAACAGAAAGCCGAATTTATTTTGTATTGAATTGAATAGGAGTACTAAGTGGCACGTATTGCGGGTGTAAATGTTCCCTCTCAAAAGCGGGTAGAGATTGCTTTAGCCTATATTTATGGTATAGGGCCTACTAAGGCTGTGGAAATTTGTAAGAAGGCGGGCATTGATTCTGCGCGTCGCGTTTTTCAGCTTTCTGAAGACGAACTGTCACAAATTCGTAATATCATTGATCAAGACTACCAGGTGGAGGGAGACCTTCGTCGTGTGGTGGCTATGAATATTAAGCGCTTAGTAGATCTGGGATGCTATACCGGTTTGCGTCATCGCAAAGGACTTCCTGTAAGAGGACAAAGAACACACACCAATGCTCGGACGCGTAAAGGAAAAGCGCGACCTATCGCTGGTAAGAAGAAAGCAGTATAAGGATTTAAAATGGCAGTACAACAAGCAGGACAAAGATTACGTCGTCGCGAAAGAAAGAATATTACAGCGGCGGTGGCTCATATCAGCGCTTCTTTCAACAATACAATTATCAATATAACTGACTTGCAGGGAAACACCATTGCTTGGTCTTCCTCGGGTGCGAGTAAGTTTAGTGGTTCCAAAAAGTCTACACCTTTTGCGGCTCAGATTGCGGCTGAAAATGCAGGCAAGAAAGCGCGGGAGCACGGGGTGAAGACTTTAGATGTGAAAGTTAAGGGTCCGGGATCTGGTCGGGAGTCTGCCTTGCGAGCGTTGTTAGCGGTCGGTTTTTCCGTTGCAACAATCCGGGATGTAACATCCTTGCCACATAATGGTGTGAAGCCTTCAAAACGGCGTCGAGTTTAATTTAGAATAGCGGGAGCTTTTAAAGTGATACAAGAGAATTGGCAGACATTAATAAAACCTACAGATATTAAGATCAAAAATCTTGATAAAGGGATGACACATTCTGAATTAACTATGGAGCCTTTGGAAAGAGGTTTTGGGTTGACTTTAGGAAACGCTCTTCGTCGGATTCTCCTTTCTTCTATTCGGGGAGCTGCGGTGACCTCCATTCAGATTGAAGGAGTTGTTCATGAATTCTCCTCGATTCCTGGAGTTCGAGAAGATGTGACGGATATTATTCTCAATATCAAGTCTTTAGCATTGAAGCTCCATAGTGAGACCTCAAAAAAAATCCATCTTACCCACAAAGGGGCTGGTGTTGTGACAGCCGGTATGCTTAAGACGGGAGCAGATGTTGAAGTTTTGAATCCTGATTTGGTTATCTGTCATATGGATGCGGATGCACATTTGTCTATGGAATTGACTGTTGAGCATGGACGTGGATATGTTCCCGCATCTCAAAATCGAAAAGAAGGCATGCCAGTGGGGGTGATTCCTGTTGATGCTTTGTTTAGTCCCATTAAGAAAGTTTTTTATCGCGTTGATAACACTCGCGTGGGCCAAGTGACGGACTATGACCGATTGGTTTTGGAAGTGACGACAAACGGCACTGTGTCCCCAGAAGATTCCATTGCTTTGGCGGCACGTGTTTTGCAAGATCAGTTGAAACCTTTCGTGAACTTTGATGAGCCATTGGACTCAAGAGATAAGAGATATGATGATGCTCAATCTATTCCGAAGGATTTGCTGAAGAAGATTTCAGATTTGGAACTTTCTGTGCGTGCGGCAAATTGTCTGAAGAGCGACAATATCATTTACATCGGGGATCTGGTTCAGCGTACTGAAGCGGAGATGTTGAAGACGCCAAACTTTGGTCGGAAGTCTTTGAATGAAATTAAGCATATTTTGGTTGGAATGGGTCTTCATTTTGGAATGGATATTCCAGGGTGGCCTCCTGTTGATATCGAAAACTTAGCTAAAAAATTGGATGAAACCCTCTAAGAGATTGAGATAAGAAAATGCGTCATAAAATTGCCGGTCGTAAATTAAACAGAACATCAACCCACCGTCGGGTTTTGTTCCAGAATCTTGTTAATTCTTTGATCACTCATGAGCAGATCAAGACAACTTTGCCAAAAGCAAAGGCATTGCGTCCGGTTGTGGAAAAAATCATTACGCTAGCTCGTGGAGCAGACTTGCATACGCGTCGTGTTCTCATCAGCCGCCTCCAGAGCCAAGAGGTTGTTTCCAAGCTTATGGGAGAAATCACGGACCGTTATAAAGAGCGCGCCGGTGGTTATACACGTATCCTAAAGGCAGGATTCCGATATGGAGATGCAGCGCCCATGGCTATCATTGCTTTGGTGGATCGCCCTTTGACGAGTACAGCTCTTGTTGTAGAGGAAGCAGACTCCGTTGAGATCATCGACCAACAGACATCTGAACCAAAAAAAGCTGCTAAGTCAAAAACCAAAAAATCTTAGAACTTTTTCTGATAGTTATCTTTCTGAGATCATCCGGCGACTCTCTTTTGTCTTGGCTTTTATTCAAAGATATAAGGAAATTATTTGCTCGTCCTCAGGAATCTTTGTCAATCGAGCTTTTAATTTTGCCACAGAAAACTTATGAGAAACGGGCCTCCCATAAGCTTCCTCTCAATGAGGCGAATTTCATCCTTATATCAGCTTCAGATTACTCATAATCCCTGAAGGAGTTTAGGTGTTTAGTCCCAACATGTGATGGGTAGGATTTACAATAAACCTATTCGGCTCATTTTGCCAAGTTTTTAGAATGAACTCATAAGGAGTTAATCCCTTAAGAGTTTTGAGTCGTTTGGCAAAGTTATAGGCATTCACAAAGTTGTAGAGGTGCTGTCTGAGCTGATGATGATTATCATAGTAGTAGCGTTTAACTGTGGCGTCTTTAAGAGTTCTGTTCATGCGTTCAACCTGACCATTTGTCCAAGGATGCTTAACTTTTGTAAGGCGATGCTCAATTTCATTTTCGCAACAGACTCGATCAAAGATATGCATCCAAGCGAATGTATCGACCTTTCGATTGGTAAATTGGATTCCATTATCAGTAAGGATCGTATGGATTTTATAAGGGACAGCCTTGATGAGATTGCGTAAAAATTGAGCAGCCTCCATCTTGCCGTGTTTCTCTAGAAGTTCTACATAACGTCAATTCGGGATTAGAGATGGGAGGAATGGGCATAAGGGCTTGATTTTTTGAGCAGGCACGGTAAGATTCCTTCAAATTAGTTG
>CAZEUR010000004.1:0-47531 GCA_964515175.1 uncultured Holosporaceae bacterium
TAATCAGTCGTCTTCACAACGTGGTGATTCAGCTATCTTTAAGAGAAACAGCAAGATTTAGAAGCTGGGTTGCCACGTCAGCTCTGCGAGCTTCCTCGCAAAGACGGGATTTTTTCCTGAATGGAGTTAATAGGCCCGTTCTAAAATGAAACGTAACTTTAGGTTTGTGTCATTTCTTCAAAAAGATTTTATAGTGGGGTACTTCAAACTTGAGTGTAGTGGATATCGAGATTTTATCATCTATTCTGTAGAATTGTACTTCTTTAAAACCTTTTCAATTTTATCAAACTCCACTACCTTTCCCTTAGACATCCAAATGGCTTTATTGCAAAACTTTTTAATAAGATCATTGGAGTGGGATGCAAAGAAGAGAGTGTTACTACCGTGGATGAGATCCTCCACTCTTTTGGAAGATTTTTCTGCGAAGTGCTTGTCTCCCGCTCCAAATACTTCATCAATTAAAAGGATGTCTGGGGAAAAATTTGTGGCCGCTGCGAACCCAATTCTCATCTTCATTCCTTCAGAATATGTGCGTATAGGTAGTTGAAGATAGTTGCCAAGTTCTGTAAAGAGGGCCAGTTTCTCTAAGCTGTCTTTTGTCTTTTTATAGTTTCCAGTGAAAATGAGAGAGCTTAGAAAGAGGTTCTCATTTCCAGTCATTTCTTCATTTAAGCCAACGGCCGTTCCAAATAAAGTTGATATGGATCCATCAATTTTCATGGCGCCAGATGTGGGATAATATATCCCCGCTAAAAGTCTGAGCAGGGTAGATTTTCCGGATCCATTGTGGCCAATAAGCCCAATCCTATCCCCTGGTTCTGTGTTGAAAGATATATTGTCGAGAGCTCTAACAATGGGTACTGAGTTCTTTTGTCGGTCAAAAACACCCCCCAAAGTATCAACGATTACATTTCTTAAGGATAGTTTTTGAGCATTAAAAATTGGGAATTCTAGAGAAACATTTTTTAAAGAGACCGTTGACATGGAAATCAAACCCAAAATATAATTCTTTTCTCAAACTTTTTGTAAAGAAAAGAGGCTAATAAAAATAAGAAAAAAGATATTCCTGCAGCAATTAGATAAGAAATGGAGTCTGGGATTTTATTTAGTAAAGGGTCTCTTACAATGGACAAATAGTGAGTTATTGGATTAAGGTAGGCCAAATATAAACTTCGTCCACTTAGAATGCTAGGATTCCACATGACGGGAGTCAAAAGAAACATAAAGGTCATCAGAGAACTTATCATGTATGAAAGATCCCGAAATCGGGCTCCCAATATGGATAGAATAATTGATACAAAAAGAGACGTTATAACCAACAGAAGAAACCCTGGAATAAACAAGAAAGTTATGAAACTAACCTTTAATTGAAAAATAACCAAAACCAGTAGAAAAATAATTATATTATGGCCTAAAATATAGAGGTTTTTTAAGACTGATGCAAAAATGAAAGTAAATAATGGTAATTTAATAGATCTTAGAGTGACCGAAGCTCTTGCAAAGATCTCTGCGCTCTCTATGAGGGTAGAGGAGATAAAAGCCCAAAAAATAAATCCAGACGTAAGATAGGGAAATAGCTCGCTGATGTCCATCTTAAACACAGCGCCCCAAATAAAACCCATGGCGGCGAGACCAATGCCAGTTCCTAATGTAATCCACCAAGGCCCCAAGGTTGTTCTTCTATATTTAGCGACAGTTTCCTGATGCGCCATAAAAAACCAAATGGGAGCTTTTTTAGACACTTCAATTAAAGCCCGAATAAAATGGTCCATGGAATGATCTTTGCTAAAAGGTTAATCTCTAGATTCTATGCCACATTAATACCGTTAGATAGCCCTTCTGTCAAAGATCTTTTTTATAAACAGGTTGTTTATTTTCTTCAGACCTCTTATATGAAGACTATGATGATAGCATCAAAGCAAAACTTAATAGGGCTTACTATTCCGGAACTCCAGGAAAGTCTGGCGTCCTTGGACGTGCCTTCTTACCGCCTACAGCAACTTTATCATTGGATTTATGTCCAGGGCGCGCGTTGCTTTGAAGATATGGTGAATTTACCGAAAAATCTTCGGCAGGCACTTTCTGAGGGGTTTTCTCTTGAGCGACCCGTTATTAAGATTCCTCAGGTTTCCCTAGATGGAACGCAAAAATGGCTTTTGAGCCTCGCGGATGGGAATGAGGTAGAAACCGTCCACATCCCAGAAAAAACGCGGGGGACCTTGTGTGTATCTTCCCAGGTGGGGTGCATCCTCAGCTGCAAATTCTGTCATACGGGTACTCAAACGCTTGTTCGAAACCTAACGGCTGCTGAAATCGTGGGTCAGTTTATGGTGGCGCGAGATGTGTTTGGGGAATGGCCGGCACCCGAAGGGAATCGCCATGTATCCAATATTGTGATGATGGGAATGGGAGAGCCTCTCTATAATTATGACAATGTAAAAAAAGCACTGACATTGGTTATGGATCCTGAAGGGCTCAACTTGCCCCCTCGTCGCATTACTCTTTCTACGTCTGGTGTGGTGCCCCAGATCGTGCAGTGTGGAGAAGATTTAGGGGTAGGGCTCGCCATTTCTCTTCACGCGGTCACCAATGAACTGAGAAATGAACTGGTGCCTATTAACCGAAAGTATCCCATTGAAGAACTTTTGGCTGCGTGTAAAAACTACCCTGGCACGAATAAGTCTAACCGTATTACATTCGAGTATGTGATGTTAAAGGGGGTGAATGATTCTCCCGCCGAGGCGCGAGAGCTCGTCCGGCTTTTGAAAAACATTCCCTCCAAAATTAATCTCATTCCCTTTAATTCCTGGCCAAATGCACCTTTCGAATGTTCTTCCCAAGGATCAATCGATGCATTTAGCGCCATTTTGGAAAAAGCTGGATATGCCTCTCCCGTGCGTCGTCCCCGGGGTCAAGATATCTTTGCGGCCTGTGGGCAGTTGAAATCCTTAAGTCAAAGACTTCGCAAAAGAGTACCATTCGCATAAAATCCCTATTACTTCTCGAAACTATAGGTTCTCAGCTTCCTTAAGTGCTTTTATGTACACGACGTCAGCCTAGAAATTTTCTGAGAGTGGTATAAAATGAGAAGAGGAAGCTAACTTAAACTAATTTAGGACAAAAAATGGAATCCAAATGGACCGTGGGGATGATGAGTGGTACCTCTCTTGATGGGGTGGATGTGGCCGCTATCCGGACAGATGGGCTTTGTGTTTTTGAAGTGGGGCCTGGGCTTTCGATTCCTTATTCAGAAACATTGAGAGAAGACCTTCGGTCTATTTTAGGATCCACAGAAAGTTCTCCAAAAATTTGCAGAATTGAAAAAGAAATAACAGAAACTCATGCGGCAGCTTTCTTGGGCTTTTTAAAAACATTTTCTATCTCAAAAGAGTTTGTGGATTTAATTGGTTTTCATGGGCATTCAATTCTTCATCAACCTTCTTCTCGATTTCCTGTAGGGCGCACGTGGCAAATTGGGGATGGCGCTCTCTTGGCAAAACTCACTGATACAGATGTGGTGGCAAACCTGAGGGCTAATGACGTGGCGGCTGGTGGTGAGGGGGCCCCTTTGGTTCCTCTCTACCATCAAGCGCTTGCTGAAAGTTTAGAGAAACCTCTTGCTATTGTTAATATTGGGGGCATTTCAAATGTGACTTGGTTGGGGAAAAACAATCAAGTTTTGGCCTTTGATATGGGCCCTGGAAATGGGCTCATTGATGATTGGGTGTGGAAGCATACCCATCAGTCTTTTGATGCGGGGGGGGCTATTGCTGCTCGAGGGACAATCCACGAAGATCGTGTGGTAGACTTCTTTAGATCGCCTTATTTTTCAAAAAAACCTCCAAAATCCTTAGATAGACTGGATTATTCGACCCATATTGTGGAGGGGCTTTCCCTGGAAGATGGGGCAGCAACGTTGACAGAAATAACGGCTGTTGCTATCGCAGAGGGCCAGAAGTTCTTTCCAGAATCCCCCGTGAGATGGCTTCTGACGGGGGGAGGGTCTCATAACAAGACACTTGTTCGGCGTATCAATCATTACGTGGCGCCGGCATTAGTACAAAAAGTAGAAGATGTTGGGTGGTCAGGAGATTTTCTAGAAGCCCAAGCCTGGGCCTTTTTGGCAGTTCGATCTCGCAAAGGATTACCTCTTACGGTCCCCACGACCACAGGTGTTTTCAGAGAATTAACAGGAGGCGAATTCTTTTCAAGAAATTCTAAATAAAATAAACAATATTATGTGACAATAGAATTGTGGTAATATCAAGTTTGTAATTTAAATATTTTTTATTATGGCGTTTATATATGAGCGAAGGTTACAAAGAGTTAAAGAATATTCTTGAAAATCCCGGACGAGCGCCGTATAGTATTTTACTTAAATTCTTCAGGGGTTTTAAGTATACTGTATATAGGGGCTAAGGGCGCATCATTAATGATTAAGTGGTTTAAAGATTTTTTCGAGAAGGCAAAAAAAAAGCTCGGAAGCTTTTCCCAGTCTGTTTTGCAACATCTTTCAAAGAAAAAGATTTCGCGTATAGAGGTTAAGCGTTTTTCTACTCAAACACTTCATTCTCTGGTTTTCTTCCAGTTCATGGTTATCATCGCAGGTGTGGGCAGTGCAGGCTGGTACTACTGGAAGGTTGTTAAAACTCAAAATATAGATAAAAAAGTAGATTTTCCAAGGGCGGTTGTAGAAGCAGGTCCCGTTGAAGTTGGTGTGTTTGAAACGTTTCTAACAACCGTTGGAACTTTGAAGGCCAATGAATCTATCGTTATCCGTCCTGAAATTGAAGGGAAAGTGAAAAGTGTTCTCTTTAAAAGTGGAGAGAAAGTTTCTAAAGGGGATGTTTTGATCACACTTGAGGATGATATCTATGTGGCGCGTAAAAAAGAAGCGGAGTCAAAGGTATCTCTTTGGAAGGGGAAGTATGAGCGTGCTAATACACTCTACGAACGTAAAGCCGGCACTCTGAAAGAAAAAGACGAATCCTACCATCAGCTTAAAATTTCTGAAGCAGAACTTCAATTGGCGCGTTCTCAAAAACGAAAGACGGTTATCAAGGCCCCCTTTGATGGATACATTGGCTTTAAAGATATTAGTCCAGGAAGCTATGTGAAGCCAGGGGAAGACCTAGTTGTTTTGGATGATTTTGATCCGGTTAAGGTGGAATTCCGTCTGGCGGAAACTCTTTTGGATAAAATTTCAGTCGGAAAAGAAGTCCAAGTAGAGGTAGAGGGATTTCCCGATAGCGTCTATCCCGCTGTTATTGAGGCAATTGATTCCAATATTGATCCTTTGGGACATAATGTTCGTGTAAGGGCTAGCCTTTCTAATAAAGAAGATTTGTTTAAGCCGGGGCTGTTTGTAAGGGTAAAGCTTTTGTTAAGTTCTCACGAGAACGTTATTATGATTCCTGAAACTGCTCTTGAGAGCCGCGGAAACCAAGAGTTTGTGTACGTGGTTGATCAAGGTACAGCGAGATATACCCCAGTGAGACCAGGTGGCAGAAATGGTGAAAAAGTTGAGATCCTGTCTGGACTGAAGCCAGGCCAAATTATTATAGTTGCTGGGCAAATGAAGGTTCAAGATCGTTTCCCTGTAATGGTGGTGCCTCCTCAGACCTTGAGGAGAGGGTAAAGTGAGTCTGTCAGAGATTTGTATCCGGCGACCAGTTTTATCCATTGTGATGACGCTGATTCTGGTTATTGTGGGATCTGTGAGCTACACATATCTCCAGCTCCGTCAGTATCCTCAAGTGGATCGTCCTGTCGTGAGTGTGACCACAACTTATGAAGGCGCAAGCCCAAATATCATTGAGGCTCGCGTTACAAAACCCCTTGAATCAGTTCTTGCGGGTATTGAAGGTGTAGATTTTCTTACCTCCTCAAGCACAGCAGAAACAAGCGCTATAAATCTTAATTTTCAGCCAGGACGTGATATTGATGCGGCCACCAGTGATGTGCGTGATCGGGTGAACCGCGTTCGTATGAGGCTTCCTGAAGGGGCTCGAGATTCTATCATCAAGAAATCTGAGGCAGAAGCAGCTTCCATTATTGATCTCGCTCTTTATAGTACGAAAGATATTAGTACCGCCGAACTTTATGATTATGCAAACCACTATCTAGAAAATGAACTGGGATCTATAGGTGGCGTTTCTGCTGTGGAAATTTTGGGATCTTTGGGGCGGGTTGTCCATGTTTGGCTAGATCCCATTAAGATGGCTGCTTATCGAGTAACGACTCACGACATTTCTTCTGCCCTGAAACAGCAGAATATTCATATTCCTGCTGGACGTTTAGTGGGAAATGACCGGGAGTTCATGGTGGCAACGGCGGCGAATTTGAAAAGCATAGAAGCTTTTGAAAATGTCATTGTTTCCAGAGAAAAAGATCATTTGGTTAAGCTAAAAGATGTGGCTAAGGTAGAGTTTTCTGCAGCAGAAGAAAAAAGTTTGGTTCGTTTCAATGGAAAACCAGCTCTTGCTGTCAGCCTCATGAAAAAATCTGTGAGTAATCCTTTGGCAATTGCAAAAGAGCTTAATGCTCTTCTTCCTGCGATTCGTCATAACCTGCCTGAAGGCATGGCAATTGAGATTGCTTATGACAAAACGGTCTATATCAAACAGTCTCTAGATGAAGTTTATAAAACTTTTTTTGAAGCAACAGTCTGTGTATTTTTTGTTATCCTCCTCTTTCTTTGGTCTTTCAGAGCGGCCTTTATCCCTCTTATTACAATTCCTGTTTGTATTATCGCAACTTTCACGCTGCTGTATATATTCGGGTTTAGTCTGAATACGCTTACCCTATTGGCTGTAGTCTTGGCCATTGGGTTAGTTGTAGATGATGCGATTGTTATGATGGAAAACATACACCGATATATTGAGCAGGGGCTTTCTCCTTTTAAAGCCGCTCTTAAGGGAAGCAGTGAAATCAGTTTCGCCATTATTGCTATGACTCTGACCTTGGCGGCGGTTTATGCGCCCATTGCCTTATCCCAAGGAACCATTGGAAAGCTTTTTACGGAGTTTGCGCTTACTTTGGCGGGGTCTGTTTTAATTTCAGGATTCGTGGCTTTAACGCTTTCTCCTATGATGTGTGCTTATATTTTAAAACCAAAAGAAAAGGAACGCCCAAAACTTTCCTCTAAAAATCTTTCTTTTACGCAAAAGATTTCGAATCGTGTCCATGACTTTTCAGAAAGATTTAATTTTGAAGAGGTCTATCAAAAAGTTGAAAAAAAATATGGAACGCTTTTAAAGTTTTCCATGAAATTTCGAAGTATGACCCTCTCTTTTGCAGCCATTTTCTCTCTAATAGGGGTCATTGTTGGATTTAAATTTTTGCCCAGTGAGTTGGCGCCTCAAGAAGATCAAGGAATGATCACAACCATGGCTCAGGTCCCACAAGGTGCCACCATACAATATATTTCTCATTACATGAAGGATATGGAACGTGTTATGGCGGAAGTTCCGGAGGTGACAAAACAGCTCACCATAATTTCCCTGCCTAATTACATTATGTGTCGTAATCTTCTCACAAAATGGAAGGAACGCAAACGGTCAAGCGTGGATATTATTAAAGAGGTTCGTCCAAATTTAAAGGAGATAACGGGTATTAGTGCCTATGCGTCTCCAGGCTCTACCCTCATAAGTGGAGGTAAGAGCGATGATTCTGTTCAGTTCGTTTTGCAGACCACAAAGTCACAAAATGAGTTGGATGTTGCTTCCGAATTGTTGGAATATGCTCTTAGAAAAGCCCACATTATTCCCCTTCTTCATACCGACAAGGGAGAAGATACTCAAGAGTACGTTGTTCAAGTTGATCGAGATAAGGCTGCCATGTTGGGGGTTGAGGTTGCGACCATAGGCGAGACCTTTGATACGTTCATTAGTGGTCGTCGGGTCACAGATTTTAAAAGAGATAGCGAACAGTTTGATGTGATTGCATCTGTTGCGCCAAAAGATAAAAGATCTCCCGATGATTTGAGCCAAATGTTTGTGAGAGGACGCGTTAGGGATAAAGAAACAATGATTCCTCTTATGAATATCGTAAAACTTAAGAAAGAAATCATTCCTCTGCAAATCAATCACTATAATCAGCTGCGATCTGTTACGCTCTCAGGAGAATTATCGCAGGGGGTCAGTCTTGGAGAGGCAGTTGAAAAATTTGAAACCTTAGCGGCAGAAATCTTGCCAGAGGGAATTCGCACAGAGTTTGCGGGTGAAACCAAACAATTCCTGCAAGCGCGGTATACAATTTATCTGATTTTTGGATTGGCCTTAATTTTCATTTTTCTCGTTATGGCGGCCCAATTTGAAAGCTTTACAGATCCTTTTATTATTATGTTCACAGTGCCTCTTTCTCTATCAGGAGCGATTATCACTCTAAAGCTGGTGGATGGATCCATTAATATTTATAGCCAGATTGGGCTTATTACATTGATTGGGCTTATCACGAAACATGGGATTTTGATTGTTGAGTTCGCGAACCAAATCAGACGAGACAAGCCAAGTGTTAGTAAAATTGATGCCGTAACTCAGGCAACACTTTTGCGACTTCGTCCTATTCTGATGACAACAGCTGCCATGGTTCTGGGGTCTATCCCCCTGGTTTTCGCGAGTGGGGCGGGCGCTGAAAGTCGTCGGCAAATTGGATGGGTCATTTTTGGGGGCATGATCATTGGAACCCTCTTTACTTTGTTTGTGATTCCTGCCATTTATACGTACTTGGTAAGACCGCTTCGTAAAGAATTGGAATAAATGATTTCTCGTCCAGCATTCCTTAAATTTGTAGCAGATCGAGGGGGCCCATTTCAAGGTATGGGTGTATCCACTCTTTACTACATGGATATTTACGATCGATTTCATCCAAAAAAATTCTTTGCCAGCTGGAATTGGGCGAGCTTTTTTTGGGCACTTTTGGGGGTGGAGGTTGTCTGGATGCTCTATCGCCGTATGTATCTGTATGCAGCCTTCTACATGGTTGGTCTTTTTGCAGTTATCTTGGCCTTGGCTTTGGGCGTTGGGACCTTCATGAGGATACCTCTTACAACCCTGAACATGGAGTCCATGATTCCATTTCTGGATGTCTTAAAACATTGTCGATGGGCCCTTCAAATGGCGACAGCTCTTGTCTTTGGCGTTTGGGGAAATGCTCTTTATTTCTCCAACATCAGGCGTCTTTTTTCAAAGGGAGATAAAGGGCTTTCTGGTGGAACGAATCTTTTCGGTTCCCTTATTTTTCTGATCCTTTTTATTATGCTTCCTATTTTTCTTTTAAAGTATTCCTCTCTTTATGGACAGGTTCATGGCGCTTTCCTCTAAAACATCAATTGTCCTTGTGGGGTGCGGTGACTGGGGGAAAAATATCGCGAAAACTCTTAGCCACTTAAATGTTTTAACAGGGATTGTGGATCCTCATCCAACAGAACAGGTTAAGAAACTTGTGGAAGACCTAAAAGTTCCCTTAGTGGATTTTAAGGAATGCTTAAAGGATTCTGATCTATCAGGTATGGTGATTGCAACCCCTACACCAACGCACTTTGAGCTTGCTTCCCAGGCCATTACAGCGGGTAAGCATGTTTTGGTGGAGAAACCCTTAGCGGCAGCACCAAAACAGGCTCAAACGCTCATAAAACTAGCAGAGCAAAAGAACAGGATTCTGATGGTGGGGCATTTGCTTCTTTATCATCCAGCTTTCCAGAAAATTCTGGAATGGGTAGAATCTGGAAAATTAGGGAAAATTCTTGAAATCCAGACTTATCGACGAAACTTGGGCAAGATCCATCTTCATGAAAGCGTTACCTGGGATTTAGGACCCCATGATCTTTCTATGGTGTTTGCGCTTATGAAAAACAAGTCCTTGAAAAAGGTTTCGGCTCAGGGGCATGCCTATGTGTCTCCTCATGATGATATCAGTACCCTCTCTTTAGAGTTTGAGGGAGGACCTTTTGCTCAAATCAGTCTGTCGCGCCTTCACCCGTTCAAAGAACAAAAAGTAATTGTCATTGGGAGCCAAGGAATGGCCGTATTTGATGATACAAAGCCTTGGGATCAAAAGGCTGTTTTTTATAAAAGTTATGTAGCTTGTGAGAATGGAAAAGTTATCCTACATAAGGATGGTGTGGCAGAGGTGGCTAGTCTATCCCTTGCAGAGCCTTTGAGATTAGAGCTCGAGCATTTTATCCAGTGTATCGAAAAAAATCAGCCCCCTCTAACGTCGGGAGAGTCGGCGTTGAAGGGAATAGAGATTTTAAGCAACATTGAAAAATTTAAAGAAGCTTGAAAAGATTCCTAATTCAGGTACTGTTTAAAAGATCATTAATTTTTTAGAGGTTTTTATGTCCGTGCAACTCACTACTCTCCCTAATGGATTTCGTATTGTTACGGATTCAATTTCCACTGTCGAAACGGCATCTGTGGGTGTTTGGATTGGAGCGGGGTCTCGGAACGAAACCATCCACAATAATGGCGTTGCTCACTTTTTGGAGCACATGGCCTTTAAAGGAACAACGACGCGATCGGCCTATGAAATAGCTCGCGCTGTGGAAGATGTGGGCGGATATCTGAATGCTTATACAAGCCGAGAGATCACAGCCTATTATGCCCGTGTTCTTAAACAAGATGTGGGCTTGGCAATCGATATCTTAGGAGATATTCTTGAAAACTCTACGTTTGAGGAGGTTGAGCTTTTAAAAGAAAGGGATGTGATTCTTCAAGAGATCAGCCAGTCAAAAGATACGCCAGATGACATTATTTTTGATTATTTCCAAGAAACAGCTTACCCAAACCAGCCCTTGGGGCGTACCATTTTGGGACCGGAAAAGAATGTAAGCGGCATGACGCGCGACACCTTAATAGAGTTCATGCAAAATCAGTATAACCCCTCCCAAATGGTTTTTGCGGCGGCAGGAAACGTGAATCATGAAGAGATTGTGGACCAAGTTCAGCGTCATTTTCATCTTAAGAAAAACACAAGTCCCACGCTCCAAGAGCCGGCTCTTTATAAAGGCGGTACATTTCAAGAAACTCGGGAACTTGAGCAGCTTCATTTAATTTTGGGAGTGCAAGGAATCTCTACCCAACATAAAGATTTCTATGCGGCAACCATTTATTCAACCCTTTTGGGGGGAGGTATGGCATCGCGGCTTTTCCAAGAGGTTCGGGAAAAAAGAGGTCTTGCTTACTCTATCTATTCTTTTAGCTCCTCTTATAGGGATTCTGGTGTTTTTGGGGTTTACGCGGGTACCAGCAAAAAAGAAGGTCCCCAGGTCATTCAAGTTGTTAAAGAAGAGCTGCATAAGTCAACATATACGCTTTCAGAAGAAGAGGTGAGTCGGGCGAAAGCTCAATTAAAAGCAGGTCTTCTCATGGGAATGGAGAGCACCTCTCACCGAGCAAAGACTCTGGCGCAACAGCTTCTAACTTTCGGAAAAATATTTACGCCTGACGAAACTGTTCAAAAAATAGAAGCTCCATCTCTCGAAGAAATTCAGAATTTTGCCAAAAGAATTTTAGAAAGCTCTTTCACTCTTGCAGCGGTTGGTCCTATAAAAATTCTAGAAAAAGTTTCTGATGAAAAGTAATAAAAAATAATAAAAAAAATAATTGATTTTTATATTCAATATTAGTACTTTCAATTGAAATGAATAGGGCAAAATAAGCCCCTTTATTATTTATCCTAACAGGAGAAATTCTATGCCTTTGGCCCATATGATTGGTTATATTGCTGTCCTAAAAAGTCTTCATGAAGACCTTGAGCAGTTAGGAATTTATATGGAGGAGGTGCAAAATTCTTTGCGAGAGGGGCGCGATTTTTTGAATAAGGCAGAAATTCTTTCAAAAACTTTAGATGTGCGAATGGGTTCAGGAAGTAGGGACTATGAAGCTCTTATGAACTTTCTCGAGCATCTAAAAAAATCTTCGGATTCGAAATAACCTCTTGCAAAAACTAATTCTATTTAGCTCCTTAGATTTTTCTGGAGTTCTAGGCGGTCTTATGGTTAAATGACCTCGCTTGTATGCACTAAACCCCTTGGAGAACAAAAGGGGAATAAGAATATGACCACTGATAATAGTATGCATTAGGAGGAGCTATAATTTGGAGACTGTACCCCATCAATTTTGGGAAGTTCTGTACTTTTTAGGAGCGGCGGTTGTTGTTTCAACTATTTGCAATAAGCTGAGCATTACCTCAACTTTGGGGTATTTGTTTGCGGGGGTTGTTTTAGGCCCCCATTTCGTTGGCCTCTTTTCTAGCATCGAAGTTTCTCAGCACATTGCGGAATTTGGAGTCGTTTTTCTTCTGTTTACCATTGGTTTGGAACTTCCCTGGGAAAGGCTCCAAGAGCTTCGGCGATACGTATTTGGTATGGGATCTCTTCAGGTTCTTCTTACCTCTTTTTTGTTTGGATGTATGGCTTCTTATTTTGGGGCTAACCTAGAAACATCTGTTCTTTTGGGGGTGGGTCTTGCTTTTTCCTCTACCGCCGTTGTACTGCAACTTTTATCTGACCAAAAAGCTATTACATCTCGATTTGGACGTATTTCTTTTTCTGTTTTGTTATTCCAAGACTTTATTGTGATTGTGATTCTGGTGTGGGTTACGCTTATGCAGGAGAGTAAGGCTTCATTCCTTGAAGTGCTAGGGTGGGCAGCCTTTAAGGTTGTGGGTGTCTTTATTGGATTTATTATCTTTGGTCGGTTTTTACTGAGGCCTTTCTACCGTATGGTTGTTTCTACCAAAAGTGGAGATTTGTTCTTTGCCATGACACTCCTCATTATTGTCGCCACAAGTTTTGCCACTGAGTATGCTGGTCTTTCCATGGGACTGGGGGCCTTCTTGGCAGGTCTTCTTATGGCAGAAACGGAATATAAACATCAAGTTGAGGCAGATATTAAACCTTTCCGATCCTTGTTATTGGGCCTTTTCTTTATGACGGTTGGAATGTCCCTTAATCCTCAAGTTCTCTTGCAAGACCCAAAGCTTATTGGATCATTCTTCTGCTTGATGTTGCTTGGAAAAATAGCCGTTCTTTTGATTACGTGCATGATTATGCGATTGCCCGTCAAAACAGGTATCAGAATTGCCTTATTGCTTGCAGGAGGAAGTGAGTTTGTTTTTGTTCTCTTTAAACAGGCAGAACTGAGCGGTCTTATTACAAATGATTTAAACCAGATCGTTTATTTGATTGTGGTCCTCAGCATGATGGTAAGTCCCCTTCTTGCCTTTATTGGGACGTTTATTAGTAACCGAATTGGACGGGAAACTGGGATTGCGTTAAAAGCAGCAGAGGAAGAATCTGTGGACCTTAAAAACCACGTCATCATCGTTGGGTTTGGATTGGTGGGAGAAACAGTTCATAATATTTTGTCCACAAAATACATACCCCACATTATTGTGGATATGAATATCAGTCGTGTGGCTTTGGGGCGTATGAAAAATGTCCCCATTTTCTTTGGAGATGCTCGAAAAATAGAGGTGTTTCACGCTTTCCATGCAGAGCGGGCGAAAGCTGTTGTGGTGAGTGTGGATGACTTTAGTCTTCCCTCAAGGTTGGTTATTACCCTGAAACGCTACTTTCCTCACTTGAAGGTGTTTGTGCGTGTTCAGGACAGTGATCAGGCCATGAAGCTTCAGGAACTGGGGGCGGAACCTGTGGTGCCGGAAATGTTTGCCCCCAGCTTCCAATTGGCATCAGCTGTGCTCGAGCTCTTTGGGTTAAAAGCGGAACAAGTGGATGCAGTGATTGAAAAATATCGTCGCACTCTACTGGCCAAACAAAACTTCAAAGACGGTAAAGTTCCTTGGATTTCCCGAGTGTTTGGGTAATTTCTCCGTATAATTCTGGAGACATACTCCACAATTACATGAAATTTTCTGGAAGGCAGATCTTAAAATTTTATTATTAGGTGTTTTAGTCCTTCTACTTAAAGGGACTAAACACCTAATACCTTGAAATAAAAAATAATATTACTATATATAAAAACATGAAAATATTTTTTATTCTATTAATATTGTTTTTACATTCAGGGTGGACGACTCTAGCGCCTGAGGATCTTCAGGAATTGAGAGCTATTTATTCATCTAAAATCAACATTTTGGAAGATAGAAGAGATCGTGCTGAAGTGTTCTTGATGGAAGTAAAAAAAACACAAAACTCAGATGCAGGACTGAAGCGCCTTAAAGAAATTTTTATTTGCTGTGGAGGGAATTCCCAGCAAAATGACTTTGGTGTGCTTCATCGGCAGCTTTTAACAAAATTATTAGACGATGTACAAACCATGTCGGCTAATGTACGAAATATTAGAGAGCTATCACAGACGAACCTAAATCCAGTTGATATGATTCCAAAAATGCTCAAAGACAGTCATTCTGTATTCTTGCGGAGAATGGATCCCGAGAAACATATACCATTTGTAACTCCAGAAATTATGGATTATGAGAAATATTCCGCAGAAGAAAGAGCTCAAGCAGCTTTTGCTGTTGAAGTCCGTGCGGATGATAATTACTGCTTAAAAATTCTGTGTCGAGCCATGACTCCTGAATGGATCAGTCAAGAATTTAAACCTTATATTAAAGAATTTCGTTCTCGCAGATTAGACGCTAATCCAGGTTGGTTTTTTGCGGGGTATTTTATGGTATTAAAGGCATATGTTTTTGATTTGGTAGAAAATCCCCCATCTCCTGATCAGTGGTACTTAAGATTTTCCGAAAGAAATTTTGAGGTATTAAATACAAATCTTCAAACACTCAACGATTTGATAGCGCCTTTTTTATTGCAGAAAATACAAATTCAGAATCAATTGCAGACAGTAATTGAGGCTCTCCGGCCAGCTTTTCAAAGAAAGCTTGCAGAGATTCAAGTAGAGATTGGGGGGCTTGAAAAAAAGAAAAATGACACAGATCAAGAGAAGAAAAGATTCCAAACACTTGTATTTATGCTTGGAAGTCTTAGGAGCGCCGAAGAAGAGGCTTTGCAGCAATTAAACCTGTTTGATCAAAGAAAAATACAGCGCGGAAATTTTTTAAAAATAAAAGCAGAAAAAGCGGCTATTACTGCGGCTGAAGAAGCAAAGAAGACAAGAATAGATGGAAAAAAAGCTCGTCAAGCAGCAAGGAAAGCTCTAGATGAGGCAAACTTAGCAAGACGCGCCCTTGAAAGAGAACAAGAACGTAAAGATGCGGAGTTAACGTATGCTTTAAAGGTGAGCCAACAATCCCCTATCGCTCAATCTGCCGAAGTCGCTTCGGTTGGTCCGGCTGAGTTCGTTTCCGTTTTAGAGCCATCTGTTCAGATTCAAGCAGCGGCAGTAGCCTTTCCAGATGAACCTATGGCACAGGATTTAAATCCTGAGATTAGAGAAGAAGTCCGCGCCGCTATGGCAGAGATGGAGGCATATAATCAAAGGCGCCCGCAGGCAGCGGAAGCCCTTGTGTTGGAGGATGTTGCGCAAAAACAAATTCATTTGCCTCGTAATGATTTGGACCTTGTGACTAACTTTTGGCGGGATAGAACCTTGTCTTGGAAGGCCTTTAGCTGCTTTTTTACTCGAATCTTGGGAGCGACGTTAGATGCACAGGCAGGAGGATCTATTCGGAAGTTTATATTTCAAAATGGAAAAAAGATCATTGTCCATGAGCCCCATGCTGGCTCCAAAGAAGATTTAGGTCCCCATACTTTAGGTCGTGTAAGAGCCTGGCTTCAAGAAAATTTGGGGCTTTCCCAAGACTCATTTGCCCTAAAAATTTAAGGGGCCTAACAGCTGCGTCTTTGGAGTTTCCTTGGTTCTTAAAAAAGAAAAATATTACTTCTTAATCTTATCTAAATTATGAACTTTCACGCGTTTGACGCGGCGGGCATCGCAGGTGAGGACCTCAAAGACAATACCTGATTGATGCTTTATAAGCTCACCTCGGACAGGAACATGACCGGCAACGGTCATAACCCATCCGCCAACTGTTTCTGGGTCTTTCTCCCGTTCTCGGGTGGTCATGACAGGCCCAAATTCTTCCTCGAAATCGGGCACAGGCATGCGGCCATCTACAATGGCCGTGTGGTCTGCATTGCGAATGAGCGGCTCTACTTCTTTGTGTTCTTCTAAATCCATATCCCCAATAATTTTCTCAACGATATCGCTGAGGGTTACAAGGCCATCTACGCCACCGAACTCATCTACTACAATGGCCATGTAGATCTTTTCCTCTCGCATCTTGATTAAAAGGTCATTACAAGAAAGGGAGGGGGCCACAAATAAAACAGATTTCAAATATTTCTCTATGGAGAAGTCCTTGGATTCAAAGGAGCTTGCTATATCCCGCATATGCAGGCCCCCTAAGATTTTATCTAAATCATGACGACAGACGGGAAAAGAACTGTAGGGATATTTTAGAAGTTCTTTCCGTGCCTTTATAAAGGGTTTATCTATATCTATCCAGATAATATCTGCCCGGGGTGTCATAACATCTTTGATTGGAATGTGAAGAAACTTCGCAATGTTTCGAAGGAGTGGAGATTCTGAACTGGACTCCATAAAGCTGTGCTCAGAGGGTTCAGTCTTTCTATTTTTTCTAAATGATTTTAGGAGATTTTTCAGAGGCACTTAGCGTTCTCCCACGGCATAAGGGTTTTTAATGTGCAAAGTATCTAAAATTTTTATTTCCAATTCTTCCATTTCTACGGCGTCATCTTCCCCTATCTCATGGTCAAATCCCAACAGATGCAAAAACCCATGAATAGCAAGGTGAATCAAGTGATCCTCAAAAGAAATTCTTTTGTGGAGAGATTCAGCTTCAATGGTTTCGTAGGCCAAAACAATATCACCCAATAACACAGTTTCCCCTCCCGGTAAATACGTTCCTTTTTCAAGCGCCTCAAAGGGAAAGGAAAGAACGTTGGTGGGCTTGTCTTTTTTGCGATATTCTCGATTCAGGTTCTGAATAAAAGAATTATCAGCAAGCAAAACGCTTACCTGAATTTTGTCCTTTAAAAGAGGAAAAAAATTCATAGCTGTCTCGAGGCCTTTGATAATTGATCTCTCCATGATTTGAAGGGGGTTCTCCCACAATGAGGATTGAACAGAGATTTGAATCCAATCAGCTTCTTCAAGCGGGGGAGTCTGCATAAGCTCTAACGATATGACCTACCAACGGATGCCGCACCACATCACTATCTTTAAATTCCATGAAAGCGATTGAGTCAATATCTCTTAAACGCTCGTGCGCGTCTATAAGGCCTGATTTCTGCTGAAAAGGCAAGTCAATCTGTGTGGAGTCTCCTGTGATTACCATGCGAGACCCTTCGCCGAGCCTTGTCAGAAACATTTTCATTTGCATGGTGGTGGTATTTTGAGCCTCATCCAAAATGATGTAAGAATGAGCAAGAGTCCGCCCTCTCATGAAGGCAAGTGGTGCCACTTCAATGGTGCCACTTTCCATGAGTTTCTCCACATGAGTTTCATGGAACATTTCATACAGGGCATCATAAATTGGTCGCAAATAGGGATCTACTTTTTCTTTTAGGTCTCCTGGTAAAAACCCAAGTTTTTCACCGGCTTCGATGGCAGGACGAGAGAGGATCAATCGGTCTACTTTACCTTGCATGAGCAAAGATACCCCCATGGCAACGGCCATATAGGTTTTTCCAGTTCCGGCTGGCCCCAAACCAAATACGAGTTCTTTTGTTTGGAGATGCCGAATGAAATCGGCTTGAGCCTTATTACGAGGTACAATGGTTCTCTCTGCTGTTCGGAGGCGAATTTTTATTTCAGAATCATCTTTTTCGCCTTGATACATATGGTCATCAACTTTGGAAGATGTCATTTCGTGTCCTTTTTCAAGAGCCTCGTAAAGGCTTTTTAAAACAGCTTCTGCATGATCAATGGCGGGCTGATCACCTTTGAGGGTCAGAATATTTCCCCGAAGAGAAATTTTCACATTCACTTGTTTTTCGAGTTTCTTTAAGTGCGTATTGTGAGATCCCACCAGTTGCTGGAGGAGCTGATTGTCCATAAATTCTAAAAATGTTTCTTTATTAGGTCCGTCAAATTTTTGTTTTGCCACTCACCTACAACCCGGATTCCGGTCTCCCCACCAACACTTTCAAGCCTGCATCTGTTATATTTATATTTATTATCTTCCCTACTATATCATGAGAAGATTCGATTTGAACAGACTGTTGATGGGGGCTTTTGCCAAGGTATTGATTTTTCTGAATTCCTTTTTTTTCAATTAGGACAGGGATGGTTTTTCCAACGAAAGAATTATTAAATTCTCTTTGTTGTTTGAATAGTAAATCTTGAATTCTTGTCAGTCTTTCATCTTGAATATTTGTTGGAACTTGTAGGTCTAAAGCAGCAGCAGGTGTTCCAGGTCTTGGACTATACTTAAAACTATAGGCTTGGGCGTAGTTTATTTTTCCAATAAGATTGAGGGTTGCTTCAAAATCTTCCTCTGTTTCGCCGGGGAATCCCACGATGAAATCGGAAGAGAATCCTATATCGGGTCGTGCGCCTCGAAAAACTTGGATGATTTCTTCGTAGTGCTTTGCCGTATGTTTACGGTTCATGGCTTCTAAAATCCGATCAGATCCTGATTGGACGGGGAGATGTAAAAAAGGCATCAGCTTATGGCAAGAGCGGTGGGCCTCAATGAGATCTGGATCCATCATATCTCGGGGATGAGATGTTGTATAACGGATACGTTCCAAGCCTTCAATGTTGGCAAGTTCTGTGCAGAGAGCCCCAATCCCCCACGTGCCGCCCTGAGGGCTGGTGGTTTTGTAAGCACTCACATTTTGTCCAAGTAAAGTAATTTCTTTTACCCCTTGAGCCACGAGGTGCTCTGCCTCTTTGAGGATTTCTTCGGCTGATCTTGAATATTCGGCCCCCCTCGTATAAGGGACCACACAAAAAGCACAAAATTTATCACATCCTTCTTGGATGGAGAGGAAGGAAGAGAGACTAGAACTGGGATCGGGCAAGGGCATATGATCAAATTTTGAATCTACAGGAAAGTCTGTGTTGATGACCTGGGGATTTCCTGTGAAAGTTTCAATAGATCTCTTAGCCTGTGCAACCATTTCCGGCAACCGATGGTAAGCTTGCGGACCCACCACCACGTCCACATAAGGAGCACGTCGCATGATCTCGGCCCCTTCTGCCTGGGCGACACATCCAGCGACAACCAGCAGCCCTTCTTCGCCGGCTTTGCGTTTTTTCTCGCGATATTTTTTGAAGCGACCCACTTCAGAAAAGGTTTTTTCTGTGGCTTTTTCCCGGATATGACAGGTGTTTATGATGGCAATGTTTGCATCTTCTGGGCTATCTGTTAACACATATCCATGGGGTGTTAAAAGTTGAGCCATGCGGTCAGAGTCATAGACATTCATCTGACAACCGTAAGTTTTGACATAAAGTTTTTTAAGAGGAGGATTCATTCAAAATTTCCTTCACAAAGCCTAAAAAACTAAAGCAGCTGCCCATGACAGTGCTTGTACTTTTTGCCAGACTTACAGGGACAATCTGCATTCCGTTGAACGCGACCCCACGTGGTTGCGTCCGCTGGATTTACCTTGGCAGCCTTTCGAACACGTTTGGGTTGAGCGGCCTCCATATCTGCAGGGTCCTCGCGACCTTCGTAGGTGACGGCAGGTTCTTCTGGTGTCATGGATGCTGCCTGGCTGGGCTCAAGGTTAAATTGACAAAGAACGGAGATAACTCCCTCTTTCAGCCTTTCCAACATCTCTTCAAACAGTTTAAAGGCTTCATGCTTGTACTCATTCAGTGGATCCCTCTGCGCATAGGCACGTAAGTTGATGCCTTGACGAATTTGGTCGAGAGAAAGCAAGTGATCCTTCCAGTGTTGATCCAAAAGACGTAAAAGGATGCTTTTTTCCAAGAAACGAATCTCTTGAGGATCTAAATCCTTAAACTTCTTGTCAATGAGAGCTACAACTTCCGCCTGGATCCGATTTTTGAGCTCTTGCTCGGCAATTCCTTCTTCAGCTGCCCATTTCTTGATGGGGAGGTCAAGCCCAAAAATACGACGGCATTCTTCGTGAAGGCCGGCCACATCCCAGTCTGAAGGATAAGCTTTGACGGGAATACATCGTGTGATGAGCTGATCTACCACATCAAACTTCATGTCATCGATCATATCTTTGATATCGGCGTCCCGCATAAGGTCGCGTCGAAGCTCGTAGACAACTTTTCGTTGATCATTCATGACGTTGTCATATTTCAGGAGATGCTTCCGGATATCATAGTTCCGGGCTTCCACTTTCCCTTGAGCTTTTTCAAGGGCGCGGTTAATCCAAGGGTGAGTGATGGCCTCTCCCTCTTTAAGCCCCAGCTTTTGAAGCATGCTGTCCAAACTTGCAGATCCAAAGATGCGCATGAGGTCGTCTTCCAAAGAAAGGAAGAATTTAGACGCCCCGGGATCTCCCTGACGACCAGATCTTCCCCGCAACTGATTATCGATACGACGGCTCTCGTGACGTTCCGTTCCGATCACATAAAGACCACCAGCATTTTCGACAGTTTTTACATCCTCTACCAATTCTTTTCGGATTTTTTCAATGGCTTTGGTTTTTTCTGGGCCATCGGGCATATACCCAAGCTCTGCCAAGATACGTCCCTCTAGGTTTCCACCGAGCTTAATATCTGTTCCGCGACCGGCCATGTTGGTGGCAATAGTAACGGCCTTAGGGCGTCCTGCCTCTGCGATGATATTGGCCTCTTTATCGTGATAACGGGCATTGAGGACATTGTGGGCAATCTTGTGCTTTCGTAGTTCTTCTGAAAGCTTTTCCGATTTTTCAATGCTGGCAGTTCCCACGAGCACTGGTTGTTGACGTGCCTGACATTCCTTAATGAGGGCAATAACCGCATTGAATTTTTCCCGTTCTGTACGATAAACCTCATCATCCAAATCTTTCCGGACACAAGGCGTGTTTGTGGGGAGATCAACCACATTCAGACTGTATGTTTCTTCAAACTCTAAGGCCTCCGTCATGGCTGTTCCCGCCATACCGCCAAGTTTTGGATACATGCGGAAATAGTTTTGGAAGGTAATGGACGCAAGTGTTTGGTTTTCCATTTGAACGGGCACATCTTCTTTAGCTTCTAAAGCTTGATGGAGCCCATCGGAATACCGACGGCCTTCCTGCATGCGGCCCGTGAATTCATCGATGATGACGATACGCATATCTTTCACGATATAATCTTTGTCTTTCGTGAAGAGAGCGTGAGCTCTCAAAGCTTGGTTCACGTGGTGCACCAAAGAAATGTTTTGGAGGTCATAAAGAGAATTGCTGGTGAGAAGGCCTTTGTCCCTGAGGGCAGCTTCTATCTTTTCCACGCCTTGTTCCGTGAGGGTCACATTGTTTTGCTTCTCATCCTTTTCATAATCAGAGGGGACGAGTTTTTCCACGACCTTATTGATTTGGACGTAGAGGAAAGAAGAATCTTCTGCAGATCCAGAAATGATCAGAGGGGTACGGGCTTCGTCTACAAGGATGCTGTCCACTTCGTCTACGATGGCGTAGTTAAAGGGACGTTGTACCATTTGGTCCAAGCGGAATTTCATATTGTCACGAAGATAATCAAATCCAAGCTCATTGTTGGTGGCATACGTTACGTCTGCTTCATAAGCTTGGCGACGATCCTCGTCTTCTAAATCATTGGTGATACACCCCACGGTGAGGCCCAGAAACCTATAAATCTGTCCCATCCATTCGGAGTCACGGCGTGCCAAGTAGTCATTCACGGTGACCACATGAACGCCTTTACCAGAAAGGGCATTGAGGTAGACGGGAAGGGTTGCAACCAGCGTCTTTCCTTCTCCTGTTTTCATTTCAACGATGCTGCCTTTGTGAAGACACATACCGCCTAGAAGCTGTACGTCAAAGTGACGATTGCCAAGGACGCGCTTGCCCGCTTCGCGTACTGTTGCAAATGCTTCGGGCAAAAGATCATCAAGGGTCTCGCCTGCCTTGAGGCGTTCTTTGAATTTTTCTGTTTGACCTTTCAACTCTGCATCAGAAAGCGCTGAAATCTTAGGTTCAAGGGCATTAATCTGGTTAACAGATCCCTGATATTTTTTCAAAAGGCGCTCATTTTCCGAGCCGAAAAACTTTTGAAAGACAGTTTTTAACATTTAATTTCCCAATCTTTAACTTGAATTACGCTGTATTTGAACTCTTAATCTTATACACTAGAACGGAAAAATAGGGAATAGCTTTCGTTTTTGCAAGGATTTAGGCTGGTTTGGAATGAGCAGTTTCTGCTTTTTTTCTTTTTAGGAGTTCTTCTTTTGTACGCCTCCATAGTTGTTTTGTGGAAACATGCTTCCCTACCTCTTTTAAAATGAGATCCGCAGAGCCGATTTGTGTTGTGCCTGAGACGTGCTTTTGGAGGACGTGTTCAAGAATCAAACGGGGAGACCGATCTACATACATTTTAAAACGTCTTTCTTGTAAGGCCTTTTTTATGGGAGATCTTTCTTCTCCGACATGGTTGATAAAATCCATTACAGCTTCTTGATACTCTACGGCGTTATGCTGTTCAGCTGGAGAAGTCAAATGGCCATAGCCAGAGAGAAAATGACCCCGCACCGAGCTGTAAGGGGTGCTTCTCATTATTTGCAAGTCGCTTCCGTAATCCACAGCGCCTTCCCTGTTAAAATAAAGAGTTGTATAGGGGCGAGGAAGATTTAAAAGAATAGGTCTTATTTGTTTAACAGCAACACGATCGTCATCATGATTGTAAGCATAAAACCCAGGGACTGTTAGATGCTGTAAAAGAGATGCATCTTTAAGAAGATCTTTCATATAGTAAATAGCCCCCGCAAAGGAAAGAAAACCAGATATGGGCGCTATTTTATGGTGAGAAAAAAGAGTCTTAAAGGCTTGTGCAGCAGCAGGGGTATAGACGTCTTCTAGTTTGAGAGCGGGATTTGTAAAAATTGATTGAAGGAAGGCATAGGATAAAGCAAAAAACCCCCCAAAACTATGGCCGTCTAAAAGAATTTTAGCATTTGGATATAATTGGTGGATATGCTCAATAAATTGAGAAGCGGCAGATAAATAGGCACCATGCGTTTCTTGAATAGACTGTTCCGTTTTCAATTGATCACCCTGTTTTGTCGCAGAGGAGCTGTCCCAAAGAGAGAGAGAAATCGGCCAAACCGAGGGGTCCGGAAAATCAGAAAATTTCCCATTGGGTGATCCGGGAAAGCTTTGATCATGTCCTCCGTAAACAGAAATGACCAGGACCTGAGGTTCTTTGCTTTTTTGGAGCATTCTATAGCCTATTAGCTGCTGTCTTCCTAAGATCGATACTTCAAAAGAGGCTTGGGGGACAAGATAAGCAGGGGTTTCTCTATAAGGATCCCGTTTGTTTTTTTGAGGACGATGGCCTGCCCATCTCTGAGCTGCAAAGCGCAAGTTAAAAGCGGAAAAAGGGGGAGCAGAAAAGATAGAGTCTAAATTTTTTATAAACAGAGATTGATCAAAGCTTTTAAAAAGAGAGGGATGATCTCTTTGAAGATGACTATATTCATCTAAAGCCCCCTCTTTGGAAAGCTTTTTAAGAGATAAAATGCTCGCAAGAAAGATTTCGGGTTTAAAGTCTGATCTATCTTTAAATTTATTTTCTGCGAACAGTTTAAGTATGGGGTCTAAATTGTACAATTTAGTAGATTCAAAGTCTTTCGGATTCTGTAAGAAATAAGATAGGATGACTTGGGGAGTTAGGGGATTACGACTTCTAGCAGAAAGCGCAGAAATTAGATCGGGGGCCTTATAGGGTCTCCATGACTCCCCCCACCCTCGTCTAGCGCAGCGTTTTTCTGTGCAGTTCAGGAGTTTTTCATCCCCTAAGCTATCTAGGCCTAGGATAATATCTAAATCTTCTTTTGCAATGGGGTTGCCTGAATTACAAATATCAGCAGATATTTCTGTTCTATTGAAAGTTGCTGAATAGAGAAGACCTGCTCCTAAATCATCGGGGGAGAGATGTGGGAGGAGGCTTCGAACTTTCCCGATATTATTGGCGGCGATGGCTTGTTCAAATTCTTCGTACGGCGTTAAAGGGTCCTTATAGACGGGAAATGTCTCTGCGGAAACGTGGTGCACGAGGCCAACAATAAAACAAAGACAGCAACAAATGAATTTCTTAAAAGCCATACTGAAAGTGTATCATCAAGATGAAGCCCTTTGCAAGAAAAAAACCCCCCAGAGGACGAGCCCATGGGGGGTTTTTTAAGATACTATCTTAACTATAGAGTCTTGATATTAACTGCGGAAACTTTTCCCTTGTTTGTTGCAAGTTCAAAGCTAACACGTTGACCTTCATTAAGAGTGTGCAATCCTGCTCTCTCAAGAGCTGTGATGTGAACGAAAACGTCCTTGCCACCTTCTTCAGGTTGAATGAATCCAAATCCCTTTGTAGGGTTGAACCACTTTACTGTGCCGTTTGCCATAGTTTTTTCCTTTTACTTAACGGTTAACAACCAGAATCCTGAATTTCTTCAAGCTTCTGCGGGATAAAAGCAAGGGTCTCGGAGAACACTAGAAAACTAAAAAGGAAAATTTTAGGAATATCAAAAGATAGTACTGAAAAACTTTGTCGTATCAATAGCGGGCCCTTAAGACTTAACTTCTAACCTAATGATCACAGTATAAGAAGAATTTAAAAAAGTCAAGGAAAATAGCCAAAGAACAGAATTCCCGTAGGAGGGATGAGAGAGTTATGATATTATCCGACAGGTAAAAGGAGAGATCGGATGGTTGAAAAATCAAATTTAAATGTTCCCAACATTTTATCTTTAAGTCGTATTCTTATGGCGCCGCTCATTATCTGGGGGATGGTGCAGGGAGAACAAGCTTTTGTTTTTTGGATTTTGATTTTGGCGGCTATTACAGATGGGCTTGATGGATATTGGGCGCGCCGATTTCATCAAGAGACGGCCGTTGGAGGGGCCTTAGATCCTTTTGCGGACAAGGTCCTTGTCATTTCTGTTTTTTTGACATTTGGGCTGTACTTAGGGCTTTTCCCTCTCTGGTTTACGTTTTTGGTGATTGGACGAGATGCTTTGATTGTGGCGGGTGTTTTGTCTTTGTGGGCTGCCAAAAAAGAGACGGCCATGCGTCCTTCCCTGGTTAGCAAAATAAATACGGTTTTGTTATTCATCTTGTTGCTTTTGCAGGTGAGCACCACAGTCTTTGAATTTTCATTGGATTTCACCTGGCTTATTTATGGTATTGCTCTCACAACGGTCATCTCTGGAGTGGGATACATAAAAGAATGGCTCAAACGCATCTAAATCAATGGAAAAATCCCAACAACTGATCTTGAGTTTTGCGGCATCCGATTCTTATAGGGTTGAAGATTTTTTGGTAGATGCTTCCAATGAGAAAGCGTACCGAATGATTTTCCCCCAAAGTCAATGGGGATCCCATGGACTTGTTTTATGGGGAGGGTCAAAGGTAGGCAAAACCCATTTGGCCCATCTGTTTCAAAAAAAAACGGAAGCTACCTTTTTAACTGAAGAGCACTTGGAGAGACTGGAAAAAGGAGAAGATTGCACAGAAAGAGAGCGGATTTTTATTTTAGATAGCCTTGAGGCGATTTTACCTCTCCATGAAAAAGCCTTATTTCATCTCTGCAATCTTTTGAAAGAAAAAAAAGGAAGCCTTTTGATTCTGTCTCAGAAATGCCCGAGTGACTGGGGGATTTCTCTGAAAGACTTAGAGTCTCGGTTAAAAGCTTTTTTGGCTATTCAGGTTGAGAATCCAAGCGACCAACTTTTGGCAGCAATTCTTATGAAAAAAGGAGGGGATTTACAGATTGTTCTTGATCCAAAAGTTATTAGTTACGTGTTGACTCATAGAGAGCGTTCTCCCAGATCTTTGCAGAAATTTCTCGAAGATCTCAACCAATTTTCTCTAGCTCAAGGACAAAAGATTACAGTTCCTTTGGTAAAAGCCTTTATTGAGCTACAGAATTCATAGACAAACGCGTTCTTTTCCATTAGACTCCCCCCTGAAAAGTATAGTGCCCAGGTAGCTCAGTCGGTAGAGCAACGGACTGAAAATCCGTGTGTCGGCGGTTCGATTCCGCCCTTGGGCACCATTTTGGGTGCAGTTGATGATTATTATTCCTGAACCAGCAAATATACAACGGGCAGCTTCTCTTCTGGAAAGAGGGGACCTCGTGGTGTTCCCGACAGAGACGGTTTACGGCCTTGGGGGGGATGCCCGATCTGATCGTTCAGTTGCCCATATTTTTGCGGTGAAAAACAGGCCCTCTTTTAATCCTCTTATTGTTCATATTTTAAATCTGGAAGCGGCAGAAGAGTTCGCTTTTTTTAATCAAACAGCAAGATCTTTGGCTCAGTATTTTTGGCCTGGTCCCCTGACTTTGGTTCTTCCAAGAAAAAAGGAAGCAAATCTTTCTCTGCTTGCGGTGTCGGGACTTGATACGGTTGCTTTACGTGTTCCCTCTCATCCCATAGCTCAGGCTCTTTTGAAAGCGTTTGAGAACCCAATCGTTGCTCCAAGTGCTAATAAGTCAGGGTACTTAAGCCCCACGGAAGCATGGCATGTTCAGGATTCTTTGGGAAGAGAGGCCCTTTTTGTTATAGATGGAGGACGAACATATAAGGGTTTAGAATCTACAATTCTTCAGGTGATGGATGAGGATGTTATTCTTTTAAGGCATGGGGCCCTTTCCCAGGAAGAAATTGAAGAATTTTTGGGAAAGAGACTGGGAAGTCATTCCTCTGGTGATATTAATGCGCCAGGACAGTTAACAAGCCATTATTCTCCTCGTCTTGCTCTTCGACTGAATGTTGTGGATCCTCAGCCAGGGGAAGCTTTTATTGCCTTTGGTCAAACGAATCATCAGGCTACTGTTAATTTGAGCGTGGAATCTAATTTGCGGGAAGCGGCAGCCAATCTCTTTTCATTCTTGCATAACTTAGATCGTCCAGACCTTTATACAAGGATTGCAGTTGCCCCCATTCCAAAGATCGGCATTGGGGCTGCCATTAATGATCGTTTGGAACGGGCTGCTGCTCCTAAATGATACCATTCCCATAAATTAATGATTATTTTAAGGGGATAGCATGAAACTTGTTATTATCTTGGTGGAACCTCAGATGGGGGAAAACATTGGCCTTGCAGTACGTGCCATGGGAAACTTTGGTTTATCGGAATTAAGGATTGTGAACCCTCGGGACCCTTGGCCGAATCCTAAAGCGATTCAGGCATCAGCCGGGGCCGATTTTATTTTAGATAAGGCGGAAATTTTTTCTTCCACACGAGAGGCGATGGCAGACTTGGATTATGTTTTTGCCACAACCTTGCGCCCACGACGTATGGAGAAAAAAGTTTTTTCGGCAAAGCAGATGCCAAAGGTGATTCAAAAAACCTCTTGTCAGAAGGCAGGTATTCTTTTTGGTCCCGAAAAAGCAGGGCTTTCCAATGAAGATATATCCCTATGCAATGGCATTATTACAATTCAAACAGTGCCTTCTTTCAGTTCTTTGAACTTAGCCCATTCGGTAGCCCTATGTGCCTATGAATGGCATCAATCGAGGTCAAAAAAATCACTTCAGGATTTTAAAAATAAATCTGGGAAAAAAGCCTCAAAAGAAGAAGTAAATTTGTTTTTAGAGCATTTAGAAAACGAACTAGATAAAACAGATTTCCTTCTGCCTGCTCACAAAAGAGAGCGGATGGTTTGGAATCTTCGGAGCATTTTTGAACGCATAGAACTCACCGAACAAGAAGTGCGGACTTTGAGGGGCGTTGTGAAGTCGCTTTCTCAGAAGAAAAAGTAGAAAACTCCAGATTCGCCTTGAGCTCTTCTGTTTCCTCTATTAAACTTGAAGAGAGGAATATAACGGGAAGACTTCATGAAGCGTATCATTTTGATTTTAGGGCTGGTCTCCATATCCACAAGCCACGCTTTTTTTGAAAAAATTAGAAATGCTTTTTTTAACAGAAACATGGGACAAGAAAAAGTTATTTCCACTATTCCCACACCCTCTGATGGGCGGGCCATGATTTCTGAAGTCTCTCAAAAAGGGCGGAAATTAATGGAAAGATTAGAAGGGTTTAAAAAATTCCCTTATAAGGATGGCTTAAGTACCAACGGCACACAGCTTTGGTCTGTTGGGTATGGGCACCAAATCTCAAAAAATGATCCAGTCCTCGCGGCGTTGGGAGTTTCACGAGCGTCTTTGAATAAGGGTCTTACCAAAGAGGAAGGAGATGCCATATTTCAAGAAGATCTTAAAAGACTTTCCATTAAGGATTTTGTGAAGGTACCCCTGTATCAGTATGAATATGATAGCCTCTCTTCTTTTTGTTATAATTTGGGACATTTACAGTTTTCTAAGACAGCGGCCTTGAGAGAGGTTAATGTAGGACAATATCTCCGAGCACCGGATAGTATGGGGCGTTTTATTAATTTTGGGGGAAAGTTTTTCTTACCCATGGTGAAGAGACGATGCATAGAAATCATGGTTTATTTAGAGAGATGTTTTGATCCCCGAGAGGTTCCCAGTAAACTTGTGAAATTAGATCTTCCAGATGTGGATGATGATTGGCAGAGACTCAGCCCAGAATTGAGGCTTGATGCTATTCAAATGTACCGACTTTATAAAGGAAATTAGATGTATATAGCCGACACCTTAAAAATTATTTATGCATCAATCGGTCGCTCGTCTGCTCTTTGTAGGCGTTACTCCCTCTTTCCTATAACTGCTTTAAAATTGTTTAGCTATAAATTTGTGGCTGTATTTGTTCTCTCTTCTGCCTTTGGATCCTGTTTGCCTTTAGATGACCCAAAAATGAAAGAATATTCGGATACAAATCTTCATATGGTTTTCGATAACTCGGATCTTAAGAGTTGTTGGCATATCTCAAGAGCTCAGGGGTTTGCAAACTGTCAGAGATTCAATATAAACTCTCATTTTATGAAAAAGTTTAGGAAAATCCCAGCACCGTCAGCCCTTGGAGAGTTGCTGAAGAATGAACGTCTTTTTTGGGATGCTTACTTGAGTCACCATGTGGACGAAATTTATGGCTATTTCGATGACACAAGAAAAGAGAGGTATGCCTCTATCATCTATCAGGATTTATTCTCTGAAAGGATGAAGGTGATTGATCTTTTGTCTCAAGGACTTAAAGATGCTTCATATTTAAAGAGTTTGGCCTTTCAAGGGCCCGATATTTATTTGGAATCCAAAAGCATGAGAGAGAGGGAAAAAGAAAATAGAGAAGATTATCCACGACGGAAAGCCACAGGGGTTTTGGTGCATCTCGTAGAACCAAAAAACTATGGGCAACTTTATGAGAAAGCTAAGAAAAACTTTGCGGAATCTTCTGTGTCAAAACTCCAAACAGGAGAATATTCGAGCTTTCTAATGGCAGCTCGAGAAAGTGTTTACGAATCTTTCAAGGTTCTTCTAAAAAGTTTCAGATATAGCCCCTTTGTTGTGGAGACTTTTACACGAGGGCAGCAGGCTTGGGATAAGTATGTCTTGAATCACTATCGCCTTTTGAAGGTCATCACCAAGGGAGACCCTAAACATGAAGAGCTCGTGGAGGCGCGCACCTTTTTGTTGATGATGGATCGCAAAAATTTCTTAGATAGTTGGCGGCAGTATTATACGGCTTATGGAAAACGGGCAGATAGAGGTTGGGGGCGAGGCTCTAAGGAAATAGAAGAAATTTGTACATCCCCCAGACCTCGATTTTTGCCTAAGTTTGAGAAGTTGTGTTAGGATACTGAAAGAGTTGCCCTTTTCTTCTTCATCATTTCAATGTTTTTTAGATGGTCCTTATAGTGTTCGGCAAAGACATGGCCTCCTGTGACCCCATCTGCCACAAAGAATATATGTTTTGTTTTGGCGGGATGTGCCGCGGCTTCAATAGCGGCAAGGCCAGGGTTGCAGATGGGTGTTGGCGGAAGGCCCTTGATCCAGTAGGTGTTGTGGGGACTTCGGTGGTTTAGGTCTTTCAGAAGTAAGGGGCGATCCATTTTTCCATTGCCATTGGTTAGACCGTAGATGGTGGTTGGATCTGACTGGATTTTCATGCCTTTTTTTAAGCGATTAATAAAGACGCCCGCAATGAGAGCCCTCTCGGAGGGAACTCGGGTTTCTTTTTCAATTATGGAAGCCAACACTAAAACTTCTTCTGGTGTTTTAAGATAAAGATCAGGGGCGCGATTTGCCCAAACGGTTTCCAAAACTTCGTTCATGCGGTGAAACATACGGCCTAAGAAAGCAGAATAGGGGGTGCCTCCTTCTATTTTGTAGGTATCTGGAAAGAGCATGCCTTCAGGGGGTGGGTCAAATTCATCTTTTTCCAAAAAATCAAAAGTATCTAGATTTTCTAGGATTTGTTGGTTGGTAAGCCCTTCTTGGATATTGACCATATAAGAAATGCCAAAGCCTCCTAAGATACTCGCGCTAATGTGAGCTGGTGATGTATGGGACTCAAAAAGATAGAGACCCTTTTGTAAAGATCGATCTCGTCGTTTAATAGTGAGATAAATCTTAAATAGAAAAGGAGACTTGATGAGGCCTTGGTCATAAAGATTTTGACTTATGGCTTGGACACTTTCGCCTCGGCGTACTCTAAAAAATGAAGCCTCAGTGCTGGGACCTTGGGTATGCATATGGCCATAAACGCCAAGGAGAAAATAAAGGATAGTCGCAACACTTAGAAATAAAAATTTTGCCTGAATGCTATAGATTCTATAAAAATCTCTTAAAGATAACTGATGCATTCGTTCCGCCAAAACCAAAAGAATTCGATAAGACATAGTCTACCTTTTTTTCCTTGGCTTTTAAAGGAACAAGGTCTAGGTCTTCCGCTTCAGGATCAGGATCGTGAAGATTTAGGGTGGGAGGAATAATGCCTGTTTGGAGAGCCTTGATGCTGAAGATGGCTTCCATGCTGCCTGCCGCGCCTAGTAAGTGGCCTGTGGCGGATTTTGTGGAGGACATGGTCATGTCTTTGATGTGAGAGCCAAAAAGCCTTTTCATGGCGCGGATTTCTACGATATCCCCCACGGGGGTGGAGGTACCATGGGCATTGATATACCCAATATCGGTAATATCTATTTCGGCACGCTCTAAAGCCATCTTTACAGCTCGATAGGCGCCATCTCCATCTTCTTGCGGGGAGGTGATGTGATAGGCGTCACCAGAGAGACCATAGCCTACAAGTTCCGCATAAATTTTAGCGCCACGTTTTTTGGCATGTTCTAATTCTTCCAAAACAACCAAACCTGCACCTTCGCCCATGACGAACCCATCGCGCCCTTTGTCCCAGGGGCGAGAGGCTTCTATGGGGTTGTCATTGTATCCTGTGGAAAGAGCGCGTAAGGCAGCAAATCCTGCAAGACCAACACGACAAATGGCAGATTCAGTCCCTCCCGCTACCATAACGTCTGCATCCCCGTATTGAATGAGACGGGCGGCATCACCGATGGCATGAGCCCCTGAGGCACAGGCGGTTACAACCGCATGATTGGGACCGCGAAGGCCGTATTTAATAGAAATATTTCCAGCAGCTAAGTTGATAAGGCACGATGGGATGAAAAAAGGATTAACACGGCGGGGACCTTTTTCAAAGAGGGCAACGGAGGCCTGGTAAATACCTTCAAGTCCACCAATCCCACTTCCGACTAAAACACCCGTGCGTTCTCGGTCATGATCCGTTTGAGGCATCCACCCCGCATCTTTCAGAGCCTCATCAGCGGCGACAATACTGAATAGTCCCCACTTTCCCAGCTTGTTTTGATCCCGAGGTTCAATGAAACTGTCCAGATTCAAGAGACCTTTTTCAGCAGCGTCTGGTTCTTGAGAAAGTTTAATTTCTCCCGAGACCCTACAGGCTATATCAGACACGTCACATTGTTGGGTTTCTCCTATGCCAGATTTTCCAGCGATCAGATTTTTCCAGCTTTGAGACACCGTAATACCCAGAGGTGTTACTGCTCCCATTCCTGTTACAACAATGCGTCTCATTTTTTGACCTTCATGAAAGAGCTTTAAGGCTCTAAATTATTCAGCAGACTTTTTGCTGACGTAATCGATGGCATCCTGAACAGTCTTGATTTTTTCTGCATCTGCTTGAGGGATCTCGCACTCAAACTCTTCTTCAAACAACATGATGAGTTCAGCCAAATCTAGACTGTCTGCTCCGATGTCATCTGTAAAGCGGGCGTTGTTCGTAACCTTGGACGCATCAATCTTGAATTTGTCCATAACGACTTTCTTAATCTTTTCTTCAACAGCTTTGTTACTCATGGTCATCCATTCCTTAAGAATTGTTTACAAAATAGGTGGCCATCATAATCATCTTCTTTTCGTTAGTCAAATATGACTTCTCGTTTTTCAAAAATGGAATAAAGTACTAGATTTTTTTTTAACATAAGAATAGTATGTGGGTTGAAAATTTTTTATTTTTCATTTAGGTGGGGAAAATGATACAAAAGAAACGTGCGACTAAGGTTGTTGAGCCTTACATATTAGCCTCAAAGAATCTTCCGGAAATTACCGTTAAAGCCTTTATTCTCAGTGTGATCTTGGCTGTGGTTATGGCGGCATCCAATGCTTACTTGGGATTGAAGATGGGGATGACGGTGGCGGCGACAATTCCTGCAGCAGTTATTTCCATGGGAGTTTTAAGGCTTTTTCGACGCTCTAACATTCTTGAAAATAATATCGTTCAGACCACAGCATCGGTAGGTGAATGCTTAGCCGCGGCAGCCTCATTTACATTGCCGGCTTTGGTAATGATGCGGTTTTGGACTACTTTCAACTTTTGGCAGACGGCTTTAACCCTGTGCTTGGGAGGAATTTTTGGAGTTCTGTTCTCTATTCCAATCCGGCGCGCCTTAGTGGTTGAGGCGGGTCTCAAATTCCCTGAAGGAACGGCGGCTGCGGAAATTTTAAAGGCAGGAGATGGGGCTGTTAAGTCAGGGCTTGATCATCTGTTGATTGGGGGTTTAGGGGCAGCTTTGCTAAAGTTGGGGCAATCGGGACTGGGTCTTTTTTCCGACAGTGTCGGATACTTCCAAAAAGTGGGAGGAACCTTCTTTGGGTTTGGAACGGGCTTGGCAGCGGCCTTCATGGGAGCTGGATATATTACGGGTGTTTCCGTTGGTATCAGCCTTTTGATTGGAGCCATCATCACCTGGAATATTTGTGTGCCCATCTACGCCTATTCTGCGGGAATTCCGGAAGGGGTATCCTTAAGCGAAGTTGCTATGGGAATCTGGGCTGCTAAATGCCGGATCATTGGTGTGGGTGCCATGGTGGTGGGAGGCGTTTGGACGGTAATCCCGCTTCTAGGAACTATAAAAGAAGCAATCTCCGCCTCTTTTAAAGCCTTTAAACTGTCCAAGTTGAACAAGCAACTCAATATTGCCACTATAAGAACAGAACGGGACATCCCCATTACCTATGTGGGGATAGGAGTTCTTGTGTGTTCCGCCCTCTTGTTCTTGTTGATAGATAGTCTTTTGCGAGACAAGGGGCTTGTAGAATCAGCTCAGTTCTATTGGAGCATTGTAGGGGTTTTGACTTTAGCTGTCTTGGTGCTGGGGTTCTTGGCTTCCGTTATTATGGGGTATGTTGCTGGCGTTTTGGGATCTTCTTGTTCTCCTATTTCAGGAATTTCCATCGTAGGGGTTATATTTATGGCCTTTGTTTTGTTCGTCTTGGTATCTCCCTATCTGGGGAACCAAATCACAGCTATCTCAATGGCTGCAGTTTCTGTCTTGCTGGGGTCTATTGTGGCAAGTATGTCGGTTATCAGTCTAGACAATCTTCAAGATTTAAAAGCTGGACAGATTGTGGGAGCAACACCGTGGAAGCAACAAGTCATGTTGATTGTGGGAACTATTGTTTCAGCGCTCGTGATGGCGCCCGTGTTGAATGTTCTCTTTGAAGCCTATGGCATGGGGGATGTGTTCCCGCGGGAAGGCATGGATATTTCCCAAGTTCTCTCTGCCCCGAAGGCGGCGTTGATGGGAACTGTAGCCCGGGGGGTCTTCGACCAATCCTTGGATTGGAGTCTTCTGTCAATGGGAGCGGCCATTGGCGTGTTCTTCATTTTCGTGGATTCTTACTTGAAAGCAAAGAAATCTCAGTACACCATCTCTGTGCTCACCATTGCTGTGGGAATTTATATGCCTTTAGACATTACAGGACCTGTTCTCATTGGAGGTCTTCTCAATTATTTTGCGGAGAAGAGAATGGCAAAGCATAAAGCAAGACTGGGGCAGAATTTTGAAGTGGAAGCGGAAAAGGTACGCCATAAGGGGCTCCTCACTGCTTCCGGTGCGGTAGCGGGGGAAGCGTTGGTGGGCGTTCTTGTGGCTGTTCTCATTGTTACCTTTGGACCTTTGCAGAGCCTTATTCCCATAGGACCATTGCCGGCTTCTGTTCAAGTTATCTTGGGAACAGGTCTGTTTGCGGCCATTTGCTGGTACTTGTTTAACGCTGGATCTAGCCTTAAGAAAAGATAAAGGATGGACCGAGGCCCAAGCCAAAGATGCCTCAAAGTAGGGGAAGAAATTCGCCGTTTATTGGCCGCGATTTTCCACGAGACTGCTTTTTGGCATCACCATCTTCGGGATACCTCCATTACGGTGACGGAGGCGCGGGTGTCGCCAGATCTCAGGCAAGCCCACGTTTTCGTGATTCCTTTAGGAGGCACCGATGAGCATGATCTTATGAAAGCTTTGGTTGAGGAAACCCCCCATATTCGTCGCCTTTTGGGAAAGAAAGTCCGTCTTCGGAACGTGCCAGAGCTTTTCTTTCATATCGACTCTTCCTTCGATCAGTTCAAACAAGTAGATCAACTTTTTAGTAATCCTAAGGTTTTAAGAGATATTGAAAAATCTGAAGACGAGAATAAGGAATAACCATGCTTGTGTATACTTTTCTTCTGGGGTGTGTTTTGATGATGAGTGTAGGCCAGGTGCTCTTTAAAAAAAGTGCCATGCTTCTTCCGACCCTCAGCCATCCTATTTTTCTTGCCTTTAAACCCATCTTTTTGGGCGCTTTATGTTTGTATGGAGTGGCCACCATTTGCTGGGTGGGGGCGCTGCAGTTTCTGCCATTGGGGCGGGCTTATATGTTTATGTCTTTTTCCTTCATTTTCATTCCTCTTTTAAGTTGGTATTTCTTTGGAGAGGCTCTCGATATAAAGTTTGTTTTGGGGATCATTCTTATTATTTCAGGAGTCCTTTTAACGCTCAAATAGACCCCTTGCATCCGACTCAAGAGTGGGGTAAGGTTGCCCCATAATAATTCAGAATGGAGGTGTTCATGCTTAAAAAAATTTCTCTTATAGGTATTTTGGTTTTTTCTTCTTTTGTGGCGTACTCTGCTGGAGTACCTGATATTACCGTGGATGGGGAGCGACGTTCTCCAGCCTGTGTTTGCCCAGGTCGGGGAAATTATAAGGAAGAGATTCCTATGTACGAGAATTCCCGATATACGACATCTTTTGAATTATGGTTGGGAAGTCAGGTTCTCTTAAAATTTCTAAACCTTATGGAAGAATCGGGAGAGTTCGAGGGTTATATGCAACAAAACCATCCGTCATTGACGGAGGTTCTTCAGACAATGAAAAGAAAAGCCCCCTTAAATTTTTTATCCATAATCGTTCAGCAAAGAGGAGATTTGAGTCCATTGGTAGAATCCGTAAAACCGAGGGCACTGATCAGGTTTGACAGTGATGGGTTTACGCTACAAGACGAAGAAGGTGAGGGAGTAGAAACCGTCTCCACAATTGCAAGCCTTTTAAGTAATAAAAATGTGCTTGAAGCCGTTTTGATGGACTTTTCTGGTACATTTCTAAAAGGAGATATGGCATCTATATTTGGTCCAATTACTTCATCTTCCCTCTCCGCCGTAGAGTTAGCGTATTGTAGTCTCGGGGATTTGGGGGAAGGGGTTTTGTCACAGATAGAGACAGCTTTTCAGTCGAATCAAACGATTGCCTATCTGGGCCTGGCTGGAAATCATTTAGGAGATGACGGTGCGTGGGCAGTTGGTCGCATTCTTCAATCCAACAATAAACTTCTGCTTCTAACATTTGGGGATAATGATGTAACACCTGAAGGGGCTGAGGCATTGGCGTACGGACTTCAAAAAAATTCTACCCTTTGCTTTTTGAATATTGCGTTTAGTGAGCTTGGAGATGGGGGCGCTTGGAATTTTATAGAATTACTTCAGCATAACAAAGCTTTAAGAAAGGTGAGTTTAGTGCAGTGCGGTATAACTGAGTTTTCTCAAACTCGACTTCAGAATAAGGCAAACGGTTTCTCTTGTTCAAAAAAACTCGAGATGATAGAGCCCCCAATCCAGATTCCCGTTCTTGAAGGATTGGCTGCTCCAATAGACGACCAGAGAAGGCGGTTATCTTCCTCTTTGTTTTAGCCCTGATGCACCATTTTCCGATGCCGGGCATGGAGCAAAGCGGCGATGAGGATGCAGAGGGTGATAAAGGCAATGATGATGGTGGCGAGCGCATTGATTTGAGGGGTCAGGCCATATTTCACGCTGGAGTACACGACCATGGGCAAGGTGGTGGACTGGGGCCCCGCCACAAAGCTGGAGATTACCACATCGTCTAAGGACAACACAAAAGAGAGCAACCATCCGGCTACTAATGAAGGCGTAATGATGGGCAGCGTGATGGCGAAAAAGGATTTTAGAGGAGATGCCCCGAGATCCATGGCGGCTTCGATCAGCTGATCATCAAAATTTACCAACTGAGAGTAAACGATTGAGGTGACATAAGCCATTGCGAGGGTTGTGTGCGCAATGGTGAGGGCGGTGATGCCGCCGCTCGTAGGCCATCCCACCAATTGCTCCATATTGACGAAAAGCAAGAGAAACGCAAGGCCCGTAATGACTTCTGGCATGACCAGGGGTGCCATAATGAGGGTTTGAAAAAATCCCTTTCCTCGGAACTCTTTAAATTTCACCAAAATAAGCGCGGATAGGGTGCCCAAGATTACAGAAAAAGTGGCACACATGAAAGCAATGCGGAGACTCACCCAAGCAGCTGTCAGAAGCTCTGTATTTTGAAAAAGTTCTCCGTACCACTTTAAAGAAAATCCAGCCCAGACGACAACTTGCTTGGAGCTGTTAAAAGAAAATACAATGAGGGTCAAAATGGGGATGTAGAGAAAAGCATAGCCCAAAATAAGTGTCGATAATTTTAGGGCTTTTTTGCTCATGATTTTTCTGATGTATGAAAGCGTTGGACAAAGACAAGGGGCACAATCATCAGAATAATCATGCAAATGGCGATGGCGGAAGCCACGGGCCAATCGCGATTGCTAAAGAACTCTGTCCAGATGAGTTTGCCGAGCATGAAAGATTCGGATCCGCCCAGAAGTTCTGGAATCACAAACTCCCCCATGGAGGGAATGAATACCAAAATACATCCTGAAATGACACCTGTTTTTGAAAGCGGCAAAGTGATATTCAGAAACACTTTGAAGGGGGTGCACCCCAGGTCAGCAGCTGCTTCCAAAAGAGATATATCAAGCTTCACGAGGGTGGCATAGAGAGGCAAAATCATGAAAGGTAGGTAACAATAAATCATACCTATGGCCACTGCAAAATCGTTATAGAGAAGAGAGATGGGTTGCTCTATGACACCACAGGAAAGAAGGATCGTATTGATAATTCCCCCATTGCCCAGGATTCCCATCCAAGCATAAACTCGAAGTAAAAAGGAAGACCAGAAGGGCAGCATAACCAAAAGGAGAAGGATGGGTTGCGTGCGTTCATTGGAGCGGGCCATGTAATAGGCCATGGGGTACCCTATAAGCAAACAAAAACTAGTGCAGATGGTGGCAAGCTTTATGGATTGCCAAAAGGCAAAGCCATACAGATCGTCTGTGAAGAGCATGATGTAATTGTGGATGTTTAAATGCACATGCAGAAATTTTCCCGTGATCCATTCGAGCAAAGGTTTGTAGGGCGGCATCCCCTCCACAACTTCTGAAAAGCTGATTTGCAAAACAATAGCAAAAGGAATGAGGAAAAAAATAATTAACCAGAAGTAGGGAATACCCACTAGGAGATTGCGACCTATCCATTTGTTTTGGAGAATATGATCAAAGAGAAGAGAGGATTTAGGAGGTTTTTGTGCCATGGCTCACCCCTTAGGTTGCTAAAATAAGGGCATTTTGAGCATGCCAGGAGAGATAAATTTTATCATTCCATGTAATGGGGGTAGATTCTTGCCGAATGAAATTAGGCAGCATCACTTGAATAATTTTGTTGGTTGACTCCACCTCAATATAGTAGACACAAACATCCCCCATGTAGGCAATATCAGAAACAATGCCTGCGGAATAATTATATTTTTCTTTTGGTTTTTTTCGGTGGAGTGTAATTTTTTCAGGGCGAATGGCGACCGAGACTTGAGAGCCAACGGCCGTGCTTCCAGCGCGGCTAATGCGAAGAATTGTTTTAAGATCAGGGCTTTTAATAAGAGTGTAATCCGCATCTTCTTCCATGACAACGCCGTGGAATAAATTGATGTCTCCAATAAAGTTGGCCACATAGGCACTGTTGGGATATTCATAAATTTCATTGGGAGTTCCCAGTTGGCGTACATGTCCTTCCTCCATAACGGCAAGGCGCGTGGACATGGTCATGGCTTCTGCTTGGTCATGGGTTACCATGATAAAGGTAACGCCCACTTTCTCTTGGATGTTCACCAGTTCAAACTGAGTCTGTTCACGGAGCTTTTTATCAAGGGCACCCAAGGGCTCATCCAGTAAAACCAATTTTGGTTTTTTGACAAGACATCGAGCCAACGCCGCACGCTGTTTTTGACCTCCTGACAATTGGTGGGGGCGGCGCTCCCCGTATTTTTCCAATTGTACAAGCGCCAGCATGTCATTAACCCTGTCCGCAATGACTTTTTTGGAGAGGTTTTCTTGTTTGAGCCCAAAAGCCACATTTTGGAAGATGGTCATGTGAGGAAAAAGCGCGTAAGACTGAAACATCATGTTGATGGGGCGCTCATGGGGAGGAAGCACTGTTATATCTGTTCCATCAATGAGAATACGCCCTGTATCCGGCATTTCAAGGCCAGAGAGAATGCGGAGTAGCGTGCTTTTCCCGCAACCAGAGGGTCCGAGGAGGGAGAAAAATTCACCCTTATAAATATTGAGAGATACCTCTGTGAGGGCCGGAAATCCATTGAAGGTTTTGCTGATGGATTCAATTGTTATGTAAGGTGTTTTGCTGGGATCTTGCCAAGGCTCTAAAATCTTAAATTCATGAATTTTTTTCTTGAGCATTTAAATAATTATACCTCTCCATAAATATAAGCATAAGAAAAAATAAGAGATATTTCAAGAAATGGTTTTTTAAATAAGATTTATTAATTGTTATCAAATCTATCTATATTTCCATAATCATTATAATCACCGTTCGAGTTATCGTCAGTGTTTTGATTGGAAGAATTAGAAGGCCTTATGTTGCAGATAGGCTCTGTGGGATTTGTGAAACAATTGGCTTGCTGTGTCACAAGAGTTAGGGCTTCAGATCCTGCATTTAAGGCTTCTTGGAGACCGGCTAAAAGAGGGGGTGGGTTTTGAAGAAGGCCTGGCTGACTATTCAATAGATTTTGGAATTTAACGAGGAGAGCTTCAAGTTCAGATTTTCTGTGCTTATACCAAGTGTCAGGATTTATATTTGATTTATTGTTGTTATCTCTATCATTACTATTTGTTTTTTTGATGTAGGCTTGTAGAGATGCATAAAAATTAGGTTGTGCGAGCATAATTTCTTTTGAAACAAGGCGAATCTGTTGAAGGTCTAGCACATAGAGAGTCTGGGCAATCTTGTTCCCTAAGTCTGAATTTGCAAGACCGGGATATTTATTTAAGACACTGTTCAAAAAGACCCGATCGCCATCAATTTCATTTTCAGCATTTTTAAGGGCTTTTTGGTCCTTTAAATTAGAACCATAATTTTCTCCTTGATCGGGCCCCGTGGCACTCCACTTAGAAACGAGTCGATCCACTTCCTTTTCTTCTGGGCTTAATACTTGGGTTCCTTGGGGAGTATTTAAAGTGCCCCCCAGGTTAGGGACAGAATTCACAGTATTGTTAACGTTGTTTATTGCGGCGGCTAAGGGATTTATGCCGTACGGGTTCATAACAGCGAATGAGAGACTAATGGCGTTAATAAGAAATACACTTATGATTATATTCAGTTTCATGAAACCTTCCCCATTTTTTTCATTGTAGCATGAATTTGAAATATGGGAATATGTCTTTTGAAGAAGCCTTAATTTGGTTTAAGCTGATGGCAACGATACTTGTAAACTTTCAATTTCTTCTTTGGAAAGGTCCGTTGCTGAAGAAATGACCTCCTTAGAGATACCTTTAGCTAACAAGTTTTTTGCAACCTCTTTCTTTCCATCGCCAATGCCATCTTAGTGTCGGGTTTTGTCAGCGGATGTTTTCATATCCACAGAGTCATAGGTGCGAAGATCTCTTTTGGACCAAGAGAACGGTTGAGTTCTTCGTAGGCCCTTTTGGGTATCGAGAATATGATGATGGGAAAGATATCCCCTCTTCTGATTAAAAACTGTAAAGTTGGTGATGGCGAGGAAAGTGACTTGTTTTAGGTCTTTGTGCTCAATATCTCGGTCCCGTTGTTCGATATAGGTCTTGGCCGCATAGTACTGAGCGCGTTTTTCAAAGCTGGAGTCATAGGCTACCTGCATTTCTTCAATGAAGCGATTACCCCTATGATCCCGGCAAAGAATATCCACGCTGCTACTGCGCTCTGCGGCAATGTGGGGATTCTGGTTGGTTTCAAGAAAGGTGACTTCTTCCACAGGATTTTTATGGAGATCAAAGATATCGTTTACAAAATGAATGAGAATGTCTTTGTTTCTTTCTGTTCTAAAGACACGCTTAAAGGCCAAATCATTCTTGGGATCTAGAAACTTTCCAAACATCTAAATTTTCCCTCATACTATGAAGAAAATAGATCACGCTCCACAGGGGAAATGAAGATGGGGCTCTAGGCCACTGACAAGTTGCCCTTTTTTCCAAAAAGACGGGCAAAGATGATAGCAAAGGCGCCATTGCACATGACGTTTGTGAGGGTAATAAAGGGATCAAAGAAAATGTAGATGGTGGTGATAAACCCTTGCATGGGCTCATCAAAATACATGAAGCCCTGCAGAATGGGCATAAGGATAAGGATGCCACCACCGGGAACTGCAGCAGCTGCAAATTTCTGCAGAACGTAGTAGCCAGAAAAAATCAAATAGGTGGAAAAATCTGGCAGGGGATACCCAAAGGTTACAAGGGTTGCCATCATGAGAATGGGCATGGCAATGCCATCTCCGATGAGATGAATATTGATGGTAGCGGGAACGCAAGCTTGCACGATCGTGGGCTTTTTGGTGCTTGTTTCGGCGCCCTGTAGAACAAGGGGCATGGTGGCGGCACTGGACATGGTGCTGAAGCCCATAACGGCGGAAGGGAAGGCATTCTTTAAATACTCTTTCCAGGAGCTGACACGAAAGTTGGCGGCAACCCCAAAAAAGAGTCCAATGTAGATGAGTTGGGCGACCACCACACTGATGAGAATGGGGCCATAGGATTCAAGAACTGTTTCTAGTAATCCTTCGTGCTGCATCTTGAGCATGAATCCAAAAATGAAAAGGGGCATAAGAGGGACAAACATTTTGCGCAGGAAAAAATTGGAGGCGTCTCGCATTTTTATGGCAAGTTTTAAAGCGTGGGGATTTCTGTAGTAAAAAAAGATCGTGCCTACTACGAGCCCGGATAAAAGTGCATAATTGTTGGGAATTTTGGGTAATCTATAGTTTCCTAAGGAAAGGAGGGTAACATCGGTGGTAATTTCTGGAAGTTTTCCAAGATAAGACAAGCACCCAATGCCTACCCCATAAGCATAGAGAACACTCATAAAATTCGAGATCATCACGAGACCTAAAAGAATAGCAATGAAAAGAAGGACATTATTTTCAAAGTTTGTGAGACAGGCAAAAATATAACTGAAGATAACAAAAGGCAAACAGAAAATCAGAATTTCTTGGAGTTGGAGGCTGATTGTATAGAAACAGCTTTTATAAAATGATGGAATCATCCCTCCAAAAAGGAATACTCCAACCAAAACTAATAAAAGTTGGAGAGGGAGGTTTAATTTTAGAAATTTTTTCATGGATGTTAAGATAAAGAGAATGTCTTAACTTTGCAAAGGGTTTTGTTCAATAGTGGATTTATTATTCTCCTATTCTTTTCTTTATGGAATAAAAAATTTGTGGTAGCCTAATAATGAAGAATAAAAATTGGGGAACATGAGAACAGGGGCCTTTAAAAAAACCATTTATTTTCTCTTAATTCTGTGTGCGGGAACAGTGGGATCTCTGCGTGCCGGTGATGCTGTCTTTAATCCAAAAACGGGAATACCCTATAAAACATATATCTTTGGTCTATCGAATTATGAGCTCCGATCAGCGGTAATGGCCCAATCTATTTTGATCAAAAAAGAGACAAACCCTCCTGAAAACATCACCATTTTGAAAAATAGAGCAGAACAAGATCTTTTAAATATCCAGAAAATTTTGGCTGCTTTTGGATATTACGATGCTGATTTGGATTATTTCGTGGACACACGCACAAAACCGACGATTGTATATATTAAAATAAATCTAGGGCCTCAATATACGGTGGGCGCCTTTAAGGTTAAATCAGACCCACCAGGAAATGCACTTGTTACGGCCATTGCTCAAGATATTGATAAGGTAGGTATTTCCTTAGGCGATGTAGCCAAACGAAGTCATTTGCAAATGGCCACTACCCGTACAATGGAACGCATGCATGACCATGGATACCCCTTCGCCGTTTTGAAAGAAGATCGCATTATTATAGATCGCTCTCAAAAACAGATGCAGGCAGCTCTTCTTATTAGTCCAGGGCCTCTTGTGAGATTTGGGAATACTATGCTTCAGGAAAATGGAGGTGTGACAGGAGACTTTATTAAATCCCGACTTCGATGGAAAAAGGGAGAGGTTTATAACCAGAAAAAAGTGACGGATACACTTCAGTCTTTGATTAACACAGGTCTTTTTAAAGAAGTGAAAATTACTCACGATGATCGGGTGGATAACAATGGCTTGATGACTATGTATATCAAGTTGGAGGAGGGTGCCAAGAATATTGTAAGACCCATAGTGGACAGCATCCCAGGACTGGGGCTTGAGCCTGGAATTTCTTGGAAGAGACGAAATCTTTGGAATTTAGGACACATGGTGGATATGGAGGCTAAGGCGGGCCAACATGAACAGGTGGGGGAAATCACCTATACGGTTCCAGATTGGCAAAAACTTAACCTTAATCTTGTGACAAATGGGCGCTTAGAAAATGAGAAATTTAAGGCTTACGCCAAGAAAGCGGGAACTTTAAAATCCGAAGTTCATTATCCTCTTTATCCAAATCTTTCCGTGAGCGGGGGAGTCAGCATTGAAATCAATAGACTGAATCATAATTTCCATAAACAGGACTATCGATGGTTTTCGGTGCCTTTGGGACTTACTTACAATACCCTTTCTGATCCAGAAACACCCCGAAGTGGGGCTGTGATTCATTTAGAATTGTTGCCTTATATGAAAATATTCAATAGATTTTCTTTCTTTTCACAAATTGATCTAAGACCAGAAGTCTTTATCCCCTTAAGTGAGGATAAAGACTTCGTCTTCCATGGAGCTGGTCATTTCGGGTTTTCTCCAGGTGCTGGAAAAAATGTTATTCCAGTCGACAAGCTTTATTATGGGGGCGGAGACGTCATGAGAGGATATGCTTTCCAGATGGCAGGTCCTTTGATGAACAATATTCCCGTGGGGGGAAGATCTACAATTACAATGAGTGCAGAACTCCAATATTATTTCCGAGAAGATTTTTCAGCTACTGTCTTTGCGGACTTTGGATCCCCTCAGATGAAGGATTACCCGGATTTTAAAACGTCATTCCTATGGGCAGTGGGGGCGGGCGTTAAATATCATTCTCCTTGGGGTATCCTGTATCTTGATGTGGCATCACCGCTTAAGAAGAGATCCGTCGACCAATCTATTCAGGTTCTTTTTGGACTGTCTAAAAAGATCTCTTAACCAGTTCCGTAAGGTTTCTCTAGGAGAATTCTTAGGCAATGATTTTCTTATGTCGGGGAACTAGGATAAAGAGACACAAGATACTAAGTATACTGATACAAGCACTGCACAAGAACGCATTTGATGATCCGTAATTTTCCCAAATGAATCCGGCTAACTTACTGGCGATTAGGATATCGAGTCCCATGACCATGTAGAAAATACCAAAAGCAGTTCCTCTAATATATTGAGGAGATTCGTCGGAGATCATGGAAACAAAAATACTCTGAGTGGCCCCCATCTGGGCACCCCACAAAAATGTTCCTATCAAAATAATCGTTGGGCTTGAACCCAGCATCATGCAAATGTTGGCGGCTACCATAAAAAGGATCCCAATAAGCAAAAGATCGCGCCGCTGAAAGTGATCTGAAAGAGCCCCCAAGGGAAAAGAGATTAAAACTTGTCCTAAGTTAAAGAAGAGTAAAACAGAGGAAACATGACTGATGGGAACGCCCACTTCTTCTGCTCGAAAAATGAGGTAAGACTCTCCGAAGTGAGCAAGCTCAAAAATAGAGAGGAGTAGGATAAGCTTCCAATACCCAGATTTTAATTCTAAGAAAGACTTCCACTTTATTTTCTTTTCATCATCAGCGGTTTTAACAAAAAGTTTGTTGCGGTGTCGGGGTTCGTGAACACCCACCAGAAAAAGAACAAAGGCAATGACAGAAGGAACAACAGCGAGCATAAAAAGAAATCGAAAATTATTTTGGGTGGCTGTCATAATCCAAATGACAAGAATACTGGCCACCACAGACCCGGCGGTTTTTAAGGATCTGTAGAGTCCATAGGATGCGCCCCGTTGATTAGGAGGGGCAAGGTCTCCAATGAGAGCGTCTCGAGGGCTTGCCTGAATCCCGTTCGCGAGACGATCTAAAGACCTAATGATGATGACAAACAAGACGGAGGAAGAAAACACAAAGAAAGGTTTCACAAAGGTGGCAAGTCCATAGCCAATGCTTAAAACAAACTTCCGACCTTGAATGAGATCGCTTGCAGATCCAGCTAAAATGCGCACCCCATAGGAAATACACTCAACAAATCCATCGATGATGCCAATTTGACTTTCAGTGGCTCCCAGCTCAACTTTCATAAACATGGGCATTTGGCTAAAGACCATGATTACAGAGAGGTTCAACAAAAACCCTGTTAACCCCAGTATCCAAATACTAAAGGGAAGATTTAAAATGGTTTTTTCTTTCTGCACTCAAAACCTACTAGATTAAAAAAGAAAAAACTGCCCAATTAATTAAGGACAGTTTTTCACAAGTTATAAAAGAAACGTTTACTTCGCGACGTTCACCACAACATTATTGCGACTGCCGTTCCGAGGGGCCACGCCAGATTCATCTGGGACCACACGAGAGCGCCCCTTGCTTCCCATCATCACAAGAACAGCCTGACCTACAGACAATCGAGGTTCTGGTCCTTGAACAAGAGTCATGACCTGTCCGCTGGAGAGTTCGACCGTATACTCTATGCCATCTTGAGTCTTCAGTCCTTTTTCAAGGAAAGCGCCTCCGAGAGCGCCAGCTGCGGCTCCCAAAACGGCACCAACCACTTGACCTCGTCCGGCACCAAATTGAGACCCAAGAACTCCTCCTGCAAGACCACCGCCTAGAAGTCCTGCTTGGTTTCCTCCAAGGGAGTCAGATCCATTCACCTTTACAGGACGAGCTGCGATAATTGTTCCCCTATATGTTTGCTTGACGGCACCAGCCTCAGCCTCCGAATATTCATTGGCAGATATGTTCTTGGCACACCCCCCCAAAAGCAGGGATGCGGATACAAATAAAACTAAAAATACATTTTTCATCGTCGAGCTCCTAAATAATATTCCCTTGATACACCATCATACCAAAAAAGTCAAAAATAAGTCGACTTTTTTAGTTCAAATTTTTACAATAACGTGCTAAGATCTGGCAGAATCGCAAAGAATATTCAGAAGGAGAGGAACCATGGTGGCGAGACTGTTTGACCCATCGAGAAAAGAGCCGTCAGACGAACTTAAAGATAGAATAGCTGCAATTGAAAAATGCAAGTCCGTTTCAGATTTCTTGGAGAGAACATCTGTGAGCATGGGTAATATTGTTGATCTTGTGAAGGAAATGGATGCGGAAGTTGTGCGTCTTCGATATGAGATTGCAGCTGCGGAAAATGAATACCAAAACCTGAAGACTATCGTTGAACGGATGGAAGGCCAGAAGAAACAGGCTTAGACTCTCAGCTATTTAAATAGTCAGAACTTTGTATGAGAAAATGCAGAGTAGTTCTATACGTATTTTTATATCAACGTTTCCGGATACCCTTGAAAATCTTTTTAGGCAGAGATGCGAGATTTCTTGGGCTTATAAATTCCCTTAAAATATTATGTCCTGAGAAAAGGGAAGCTAGAATTAAGACCGGCTCAAGCTTAGACTGAAGACGACCTAAAACACGCCCTCACATGATCGTCCACAAGGCCCACGGCCTGCATGTAGGCATACATGATGGTGGAGCCCACGAAACTCATACCTCGTTTTTTTAGATCTTTTGAGAGGGCATCGGATTCTGGGGTGTGGGCCGGAACATCGCTGAGGGTTTTGGGGTGATTTACTTTGGGAGACCCTCCCACAAAGCGCCAAATGTAGGCATCAAAGGATCTGAACTCTTTTTGAATCTCTAAAAATACTTGGGCATTTTTTCGAGTGGAAAAAACTTTCAGACGATTGCGGATAATTCCTTCATTTTTTAGAAGTGCTTCTAATTCATCATCGGTCATAAGAGCCACTTTCTGAGGATCAAATTGGTGGAAGGCAGATCTGTAAGCGTCTCGGCGTTTAAGGATGGTTTCCCAGCTGAGACCTGCTTGAGCTCCTTCTAGAATCAGCATCTCAAAATGTTTTTGGTCATTGTGAACAGGGAATCCCCATTCTGTGTCGTGGTAATTTTCATAGTGAGGTTTATTTGTTCCAACCCAGGGACATCGGTTCATCAGAAGTTCCTTTGATTGGAAAGTAAGAGTCCTATCCCAAAAACTTTATTAAGAAAGATCTGTGAGGCCATTAATACTGGGTCCCTGTATGAAAGATGACGCATTGTAGACACTCGATTTTGACAGGGATAATCATTTATGTGGGAGACCTGTTCTAATAACATGTCTTAATGATTTAAAGATATCCAAGATGTGAAGTATAATCTTCTGCAAATTTACTGATGTGAGGCGCGGCCATGAAAATTTATTAGGTTCTGTGAACATTTCTTAGGAGGGAAGTAAGAAAGTTGGTAGTATCCG
>CAZEUR010000005.1:0-44798 GCA_964515175.1 uncultured Holosporaceae bacterium
TTGGAGCTGCGGGTGTGGCCTCCCTGGCACGACTTCGTAATCTGACAAACCTGAAAATTATAGGTACTAACATTGGAGCTGTGGGCAGAGATTTGCTCAGGCAATCGATTCCCCACATAGTGATAGAGTTTTAGGCTCTAGCAATATTTCTTTTAAAGATCTATTTTAGTTTTTTCGCCTAAAAATCCTTAAAATATCTTCATTCAAAAGAAATGTTCACAGAACCTGATATCATTTGAGAAAAAGGATTTGGTTGGAAGGAGAAGCAACGGGGTGACGACTTTAAAGAGGGCTATCGATTGTATTACGTGAGGAAGGGGTTTTAGGTTAGACATCCTCCGTGTGCAGAATCTGCGTGTATGAAGGGAATTGTTTATGGGGAACAGCCGGCAGCCTTCTTCTTGTCTTTTTCTGAAGGATGGGTGTGGGGGATGTTTCACCACCGGATTCGTAATCTGAATCTTTTTCTGCGGAGGGGGCAGCGGGCGTTTTTGTCTCTTCAAAAACATCATCCTCTAAGGATTCTGCAGTTGAGAGACCTGACAGGATTTTATCTTCTTCCACAAAAGAATGAGGCCGTAAGAGCTCTGCATATTTTAATGCTTTCTGAACCATATGATTAATTTGTTCTTGGGTTATGGGCTTTCGGTCTTGCAGAAATGCCTCTGCTGCTTTCTGTTCCAAAATTTTTCTATGTTCTTCTCTAGCCTGCCTTATTGCCAGAGCCCTCTTTGAAGGATCTTGGATGCGTTTGAGACTCAGTATCTCTTTATCCCATTCGTTAAATGGAAGAGAAGGTCCTAAATCTTCTAAAATTTCTGCTTGACGCTCTTCCTGTAATTCTTTCATGACGGGGGCTATTAATTTCTGTTGTAATAGGTTTTCTTTAATTGCGAATGCCTTTGTCCAATCAAATCCTTCTGGTTTATTTAGGGGGATGAGGTATCTCATTTCTTCTTGAAATTGTTCAGGAGAATGCTGATTGAGTTGTAAGATTTTCTCGATGCGCTCTGTGATCCCTTCAGCTTTGGCTTTTTGCCATTGCACCATCTCATTTGGATTCTTTAGCTTTTCTGGAATTATGGCAGGATCAAAAGGATCCGTATTGATTTCAGAGACAATAAGAAGCACCTCTCTTTCTTTTCGAGGAGCCTCGCGAAGAAGATGCAGAAATGCCTCCTGAATATGAGGTTCTAAACGATAAAAATTTTCAATGAAGTTTCTATAGACTTTTGGGGAAATCAGAGTTTTTGTGAGGCGGAGATTGTCTGCAAATTTTTGGGGGTTTGCTCTCCAGGCTCTTGCGGCATTTCTTGCAAGCAAAGATGTGTCCATATGGGAAAGTTCTGTATTAAATTCAAAGGAGAATTGACGGGCCTCTTCTGCAGATTTGAACTCAGAAAATTCTCTTAAGATATCAATTCGGTCATGGGGGCCAGTTGTTGGATGTATATACTGTTTAGCAACCTTGATGAGACCTTTTCGTACATCGGGAGGAAGAGCAGATAATCGTTTTAGAAGAATTACCTTGTCCTTGTAATAGGTGATTTGTGGGATCAGAGAATCAGGGGCGGTTAGGAGGTCGCGAAGCTCTTCGGAAGAGAAACGATTTTTGATAGAGATAAAGGTTCTCTGGATGCCATTTTTTCTGTCCAAGTCTTGAACGAAATGTTCAAGAAGTTTTTGGGCTCGTTGTTGACCCTTTTTTAAATTTATGACATCTCCTTGAAGTTTGAGGTCATGTTTTCTTTGTATCTCTTTGGACATGCTTTTGATCTTGTATCGTAGGAAAGCAAGAGCTGTTTTGGTTTTTAAGGCGTCTGCGTCCAAACCGTCTAGTTCTCGTGTCCAAGCCTGTAATTTAAAAGGATCAGGAGAAGGCTTCTGGGTTTCCATCTCTATCTGTTGAGAAAGCGCCTGCCGCTTAAGTTTTAATTTTTGCACCGTTTCATGAATATATAAGGTTTCTTTCTGTTCTTCAGTGCGATGTTTGAGTGCTAAGAGATCTGCCCTGGGGCGCATCCTTGCTTTCAGCTGTTGGTGTAATTCATGAATTGAAGCTTGCAATTTTTGTGTGATTTTTTCATCTTCTGGATCGAAAGGTGCCTTTAAAATGTTCGCGAGAGCTTTTTGAGAAGCCTGGCGAGGAAGGCCTGGGGTGTAGAGACTTTTTAGAGCCCCCTCAATTTTGTTCTCTATCTCTTGAATATCTTTGGAGTCTTCTTTGGATAGAGAAAATGTATCCTCAAGCAAGGTTTGGAGAGCGTTTCTTTCTTCTTCGGTTTCAGGAGGCGGGGCTTGTTTTACCTCAGATTTGTGAGCTTTTGACGGGAGAATCTGTTTTTGAATGGGCGCATGGGATCGTCTTGGTTGAGAATCCTCCATCACTGCCAAGCATAGAAGAGGAAATGTTATCATAAAAGTTATTTTTCTGGATAATCTTAAATACATGTTTCCCTGTTATAAGTAATTATTTCTATATTGAAATATACAATACTTATAAATTAATATAAATATTTTTTATTCTTTCAAAGGTAAATAGGGTGACCAGGCGGGATCAGAGGCATCTCTGGGGGTGGGAATTTCGCGTCTATTATTGCCAGTGATATGGATGGTATAGAGACGGGCCTTCCCGCCACGACCATCTTTGCCCCACCGCTGTTGATTGTAGAAAATGAGAGTGCGGCCATTGGGGGCCCAGGCAGGACTTTCCACTAGAAAGCCTTCAGAAATGAGTTGTTCTTCTGACCCGTCAGGTTTCATGATTCCGATATGAAATTTTCCCTTTAATACTTTTGTAAAAGCAATCCAATCACCCTTAGGGGACCAAACGGGTGTAGCATAGACGCCTTCTCCAAAACTGATTCTATGAACATTGGTGCCATCCGCATTCATCACATAGAGTTGCTTCTTTCCACCCCGGTCAGAGTTGAAGACAATCCGAGATCCATCAGGAGAATAGGAGGGAGAGGTATCAATAGAGGTGGCATGGGTTAATTGGGTTACTTTTTTTGTTTTAAGGTTCATCGTATAGAGAGAAGAGCGTCCCTTTAAGGCTTGAGTTAAAATAATTTCCTCGCCATTGGGAGAAAAGCGAGGTGCATAGGTGATGCCAGGGAAATGCCCTGCAACTTCATGGTGACCTGTCTCTAAATCTAAGATGCATACCTTTCCAAGGTGACTGCCTGGCTCATATTCCATGTAGGCGATGGTATGAGACGCGGGCGAAAATCGAGGGGTGATGACAGGAATTTTCCCGTCCGTAATAAACTTATGGTTGGCGCCATCTTGATCCATAATAGCCAGGCGACGTTCCCTTTCTTGTTGGGGTCCCTGTTCTGCCACATAAACAATTTTCGTATCAAAATAGCCATCTTCTCCGGTGATACGTTTATAGATGACATCGGAAATTAGGTGCCCTAGGCGACGTGAGTATTTTTCTTTTGTTTTAAAAGATCCCTCAACCATCAATATTTCTGAATGGGTGTCAAATACTTGAAAATGAACTTCTAACTCATCCCCAATTTTTTTCAGAGTTCCCACAACAAGGGCGCGGGCTTGAACGAGTTGCCAATCCTTAAAGCGAGGAGGCTCGTTAAATTTTAAATCTGTTTGAATATAAGAGGCTGGAGGGATCACTTCAAAAAGCCCTGTGGTGCGGAGGTCGTTTCGAATGATTTGAGAGGTTTGAGTTGCAAATGGGGAATCTCCCTCAAAGTCTAGGATGGCGATGGGAAAAGATTTTGCCTGACCGCCCGTAATTTCGACAGTAAGGCTTGCATGGGGTGCTGAAAAAAAGCAGAGGAGAAAAAGCAAACAACGCAACATTTATAAAATTCCTTTCGGACTAAAAACAAAAATGGAAACTTTCCATTCATCATAACGATCTTTTGGCAATTTTAAAGGGGTACATTCGGGTGAGAATAAGGCCTGTTTAACACTGTCAACTGCGGCTTGAAAAAATTGCTTCTTGGCGCCTTCTTCTTCATTCAAAACGGTCACTTTTTTAACACGTCCATCGGGCGCAATTTCAACACGCACCTCGACGGTTGTATTTTCTTCGGCAACTCCCACAGGAATATACCAAGCAGAACGGAGTTGTTGCCGCAGGGCATCGAGCTCGGACATACTGAGTTTGTCGGCAATGTTGGCCGCATCAAAGTTGGGAGACGGAGTTGTATTTGTTTTTGGGGCCTCTTTTTTAAAATCTTTCACAGAGTCTAAGATAGACCCAAATAAATCTTCTTTTTTTTCGGGCTTTTTCTCAGCTTTGGGTTCTGGTTTTTTAGCGCGTTCTTTTGGTTTTTCTGGAGTCTTTTCTTTTTTAGGGACAAGATTTTTTACTTTTTCAAAAAGGGATTTCTCTGATATTTTTTTCTTTTTAATCTCAGGTTTTTTTACTTCCTTTTTTTCTTTGGGAGGGACTTTATATTCGGGCTTTTTTTCAGCGCTTAGGGGAGGGGCCTTGGGAGATTGTGTAATCTGTCCGATAGGAACAATACTCACAGGAATGGATTTCGGAAATTCTAGTCTGCGTGGGGAGGTGGGCATCTTTAGAAATAGAGCCAGCATCAAAGAACCATGCAACGTGAGAGAAAGAAAAAGGGCGCGCCGGTCTTTCATGGATCACCGAGGCTCTCCTGTTGAGTTAGCAAGAAGAGCTACTTTTGTAAACCCAGCGCCATTTACAAGCCCCAACAAATGCATCACATGACCATAGGAAATTGTCCGATCTCCTCGAATGTAGATGGTGGTATTATAATTTTGTTTCGTGATGGCCTTGAGTTTGGAGATGAGCTGCCCTATTTTTATAGGTGTTTCTTGGATATAAACAACGCCCTTGGCAGTGAGGGTCAGAACCAGAGGTTCTGTGGGTTCACTTAAGGAAGATGCTTTGGTTTCAGGAAGGTCCACCGGCACGCCTACTGTCATAAGAGGAGCCGTTACCATAAAGACGATGAGAAGGACAAGCATAACGTCTACAAAAGGGGTGATGTTGATGTCACTGAGAGGTCGATACCCCCCTCTCCGACCTCGGCGCTTATACCCAGAGGGGACAATCATTATTTATCTCCAAAAAGATTACGCGAAATAACCGTATAAAGTTCGTTTGAGAAATTTTCAAGCTGACCGTTGTAATCATTCAAAAAAGCAGAAATTCTGTTGTAGGCAATGAGAGCCGGGATGGCCGCTAAAAGCCCAAGCGCCGTTGCCGCAAGCGCTTCTGCAATGCCAGGGGCTACCACGTTAAGGCTGGTGTTTTTGGAAACGGCAATGGCCTGGAAGCTGTGCATGATACCCCAAACAGTTCCAAGGAGCCCGATGAAAGGAGCAGAGGAGCTGACATTGGCCAAGAATCCAGAATTGGATTCCAGTTTTTCCATTTCTTGGCGAAGAATTACGTCCATGACACGCTCTATGCGTTGAAGGAGAGCCAGCTTAAGCTCAACGTGCCCCTCGCCTTTGCGGAGGCCTGCATGTTTCCATTCTTCTGTGGCGGCCAAAAAAATCTTTGCCATAGGATTGGATTCTTTTTCACCCAGCATCCCAGACACTTTTTCCAAAGATTTTCCGGACCAAACTAATTCTTCAAACCGATGGGTCTCTTTAGAAAGTGCTTTGAAGGCCTTGTATTTTGCAAAAATGATGGTCCAGCTCCAGATAGAGGCAGCCACGAGCAACAGCATGATGGCCTGCACGAAGAACTCTGCGTCTAAAAATAAACCCCATAAATTGCTTGTCTTATTGGCAATAGTGGAGGCCGTTCCCGCAACGGTCCCAGAACTTGTGTCAATCATTTAAAAAACCTTTCATGTTATCATAGCCGACATCTTATAAGCTGATTCGCCCGTTGTTCGGTCGCTTACCTATAATTTATAGGCGGCGCTTCCTCTCGCCTATAGCCAACTTAAAGCTGTCTAGTTATGGTTTAAGTCTAAACTGTGACGTAAGTTCAAGCAAGGGGGATTGTTGCTTATGCCACATATTCTTTCTGAGAAAAATTGTACCTCTTATGAAGCTCTTGATCAAAGTATCGGAGTTTTTGAAAGACCTTTCCAAAAATGGTGTGATTGAATTGAGCCTCTTCCATGAAAGAGGCCTCACCTGCGGGGATACCCATCAAAAGTTCGACGGCTTCAAAAACAGTTTTGATGGTCCAGATATGAAATTTCTCCTCCGCAACTGCTTGAGCTATTTCGGGCAACAAAACAAGCTCAAATCGGTTGGCATCTGGAATAATGACACCCTGGGTTCCGGTGAGGCCCTGGCGTTTACAGGTATTGTAGAAACCTTCAATTTTTTCATTTACGCCGCCGATGGCTTGCGCTACGCCCATCTGATTCATAGACCCTGTAATTGCAATGTCTTGACGGAGGGGTATTTGAGAGAGAGAAGATAAGATGGCCATAAGCTCTGCAATGGAAGCGCTGTCGCCTTCTACGCCGCCATAATTTTGCTCAAAAGTGATGGTGGCAGAAAAAGAAAGAGGAAATTGTTGGCCAAAAACGCCACGTAAGAATCCTTCCAAAGACAAAACGCCTTTGTGCTGGATGGGGCCGCTGAGTTCAACCACATGCTCTATGTTTATAATACCATTTCGCCCCATATAAGTTCGAGCCGTAATGCGGGAGGGGCTTCCAAAAGTCTCGGTGCCGACAGATTGAACAGTGAGGCCATTGATTTGGCCGATGGCGGATCCCCGAGTTTGGATCAGAATGAGGTCTTCTTCAAGATACTCTTGCTCTAAGTCTTGAAAGCGAGAGTTCCGGTAGTGGCGGCCTTGGAGAGCTTGTAAAACATCCTCTTGTTTGATAACGCTTCGTTTCCGAGTTTTGGCAAAAACGGCAGCTTCTTTTAAAATATCAGAGAGAACATCGATGCGCGCTGAAATCTTTTTGCGGTGATTGGCTAAGCGACATCCATAGCTGAGAACATAGGAAATGGCATTTTTTTCGCACTCCATACCTAAGTTCTCTAAGCATTCTTGATGGAGAAGGGATCCCAAAATTTGGAGGTTTTTTTCTGTTACAGCGATGGTAGAGTCAATATCTGATTTTATCTTAAAATAATTTTGGAATTCTTCATCTGTATAAAAGAAAGAATAGTACCAATGGGGAGATCCCACCAAAATAATTTGAACATCCAAGGGAATGGCTTGGGGTTCGGGAGCTGCTAATAAAGGAATACCTGAAACACGGTGAAGCTCTTCGATGCGAATTTCTTTGTCTCGGAGAGCTGCCTTTAGAAAGCGCCACGTGTGGGGGTGGCTTGCCACATCTTCGGCGCGCACAATAAGAATCCCGCCATTAGCCTGATGAAGGCTTCCGCCCCGAATCATGGTGAAATCTGTTTCAAAGCCCCCAGCACTTGTGGTGTAATATTTGATTGATCCAAACAAATTTTCATAAGTTGGGTTGGGTTCTACAATGGCACGAGGACCCTTGTTTGGATCATTTGAGACGATCACATTGGCGGAATATCTATTTTCTATCGGCGTTTCTTCGGGCTTTTTTTCTTCTTGTAAATCGAGAAAAAGGTAGAGACGGGATAGAATATCTTCGGCGAGCTCGGTTAACCACTCCTGGAGTCCCACAACGGAAGAAAAATTTCGTTCTATTTTTTTTAGGTAGGGATCGATAATGGACTGGGCCTTTTCTCGACGAAGCTCGTCTAGGTGATCCATCAATTTTTCGCTTTCAGTGAGAGCAAAGTCATTGATATTTGAAAGGCCACTCTGGATTTTCTTCAGAAGAGGATCTAGCTTTTCCAATTCTTCAATAGACAGGTCCTCTACGGGGAATAATTCATTTTCTCGATTCGCGACAATCATGATGGACCCATCTTGTGTTCTTTGTAAATCGAGTTTTGCAGAAACCGCAGTTTTTCTGACTTCATCAATGGAGGCCTGTACAGAGTTTGCCACCATCTCTTCTTCTTTTTTGATTTTTTTTACAAAACTTGGATCGGAAAAGCTTGTCAAAAGTGTCTCTTGAATCTTTTGAATTGTGTGAGAAAGTTCTTTAGAAAACAGAGGGCCAACGCCGGCGGGAAATTTATAATGAGAGGGCTTATTAGGTTGTTTAAAGTTATTTAGATAAACCCAATCATAGGGAGCAGGGAGGTTTTCTAAATACGCATTTACATATTTCAGAGTAGCTGGGGTTCTCCGTGTTCCATCATCTCCAATCACAAAGATATTAAAATCAGTGGCCCTCATTTTAATGCCGAAATCAAGAGCTTCCCTTGCGCGTTCATGAGACGAAAGGTCAAAAGAAGTTATGCTTCCTTTTTTGGTAAGCTTCTTTTTAAAAGAAAAAATTAATTCTGGCAGCGCATAGTCTTTTATTATTTTTTTTGGCATGAAAGCCTCCCTACTTCATGGTTGTTTTTATCAGAAAAATTGTCAAGAAAATTTCTAGAGAATATTCACAATTGTATGGCCATTTTGTTTAAGCCATTTTCGTAAGGTCTTGTATTGTGGACAGAGAGCTTCTACAAGCTTCCAAAAAGCAGCGCTGTGATTCATGTGTTGGAGGTGAGCTACTTCATGGATGCAGACGTAGTGCGCAACTGGAAGGGGGACAAGGGCCAGTCGCCAAGAAAAAGAAAGAGTCCCTCGACTTGAACAGCTGCCCCATCTTGTGGAGGCGTCTCGGATGGAGATGCGATCGAATTTTAATCCCAGCTGATCGGAATAGAGAGTGCTTGTTTCTGTGAAAAAATCGTGGCATCTGTCTTTTAAGTATTTGATGACAAGGGGTGGAATCTCTTCGGACTGAGATCCTCCTACCCATAAAGTATCTTCTTCAGCCCAGACTCCTTTTTTACGAAAAGGATCACGCCGTATAATATAAGTGAGTCCAAAAATTGTCAGGGGTTTTTCTAGGTTAAACTGGGGTGTTTCCGAAAATCGGGACTGTTGTTCATAGAGCCAGGACTCATGCTTGGTAAGAAACTCCATTACTTTTTTTTGGGAAACAAAGGGGGGCATTGTGAGGGTGAAAACTTTCCGGCGGAGGTTAAGTCGGAGGCTTATACATCGAGCACGGGGATGGACTTTAGGCTCTATCAGAACAGGGGTTTCATTAATAGTTAGAGAAATCATGATGTTATGGTAGCATAATTTTACGGGAAGTAGGATTAGATTTTTCAGATTGAAAAAAACCTTTCCTAGAGGAAAAGGCTTTAGGGTACAAAATATGCTTTATTCTAAGTTTTTTCGATACTCCTTTACAATAGGAGCTCGAACCACCAGCCAAGGAACATAATCGCTTGACTGCAGGAAGTTATCTAATCCTCTTTACCTGAGGTGGCGAAAACTTTATCATGGTATTACCCTCCTTAACTTTAGAGATGCACTCAAGTGCGAATTATACCTTTTTAAAAAAAAAAAACAAGGGGTATGTATGGAAAAAGTGAAAAAAATTGAGAGAGGGGGAATTTAGTGAATGTAGAGCTTCATTTGCTCTTGAATGCCTTCTTGTAAATGCTCTCTGAAGGCCAGTATTTTAGGCGAGTCTTGTAAGTAATCTTCACAAATATAGTAAATATCTGGTTCAGGCCCTTTGATGTGGGGCAGCACACGCACCAATCGGCCTTCTTGCACATAGTCTAGTTCTTCCGATACAGAGATGATACCCATTCCATCTAGCGCTGTTTGTACGAGAGCATACAGATCATTTGTTTTAAAAACGGGTACTCGAGGAGCATCTCTCCCTCTTTTTCCCAAGGTTAGATACCAATGAGGTTCCCGATAGGGCTCATTTCCTTCAAAGGATAAGGCCAAAAACCGATGGTTGTCAAGGTCTTCCACAGAGGTGGGGAGCCCAAAATCACGAATGTATTTTGGGCTTGCATAGAGGCCCACGTGCCAGGTCATAAGATAGTGTTGAATCAGGTCGGGGGAGAGGGGCATGAGGGTCCGAATGGCGACATCGAATCCTCCAGATAAGAGGTCAGTGGGCCGGTCATCAGGGATGACTTCGAGGACTACATCGGGATATTGCTTCTTGAAACTTACTGCAAACCGAGGAATCCAGTGAGAAGTGAGGGCTTTTGTTGTGGAGATTCGTAGAGGGCCAGAAACGGGCTGCCCTTTCTTTTCCAATAGAGAGCTTTTGGCGGTCTCGATTCCAATTAGCATGGCTCTGGCAGTTTTAAACAAAGTATGCCCCTGAGGATTAAGTCCCCACTTTTTTTCATCGCGATGAAAAAGACGGGTGCCGAGTTCCTTCTCTAAAATATGCACCTGATCTAGCATTTCTTCCTTAGAACATCTCAGGATTTCTGCTGCCATTGCAAGGTCCGGATTCTTGGCAATTGTATAAAAAATTTTTACTTGTTTGATTTCCACTGGCTTTATCCTACCGAAATAGACATCAGTCTCCTATAAAAGACAAGCCCCCCATTGTCAAGGTTTTTATGGTTTGTTGGGGCGTGTCCCTTTACTCAGCGGGATAAAAATCACATGGATCGAAGGCTGGAAAATTCACACAAAGAAGTCGTACAGTTTGGGTGTTGGCAGACCTTAAATGATGGATCTGTCCTGGGGCGATATGGACCGATTGTCCGGCACCTAGAGTATGGGTGACATTTTGTAGTTGTATGTGGAGTTGACCGCTTAATACGATGAAATGTTCTGTTTCATTTTTGTGAAAGTGAGGGACAACATCTTTGACATCAATAATGGCGAGGCTCCACTTATGATCGGGATCTGCACACATTTCATAGACCACATGCGTTGGATATTCTAGACGCTTTTGGTACGCAGAGGGAGGGAGGTCCTTTATGTCTGTGGAATCGGAGAGAATGGAATAACTCTGATTCAAAAAAAACTCTTTTACAAGAAAAGGGGTAATGAGAGCTTGGTTGGTATTGGGGGCCTCCTCAATGATTTCATAATGGTCTTCTGGATAATCGATGTTGGGCCAATCAATTACGAGGAAACGGGTGGGAGCCTTTTGTTCCAAGGTATGAGATAGATGAGGGGGAATCATGACGATTTGCCCGGCTCTTACAAGTTCTTGTGTTTGACCGAGATGAAGGATTGTTTCACCTTCCAGGAAAATAAATGTCTGGGTTCTAACCTTATGATAATGGGGGTCTGTTTTAGGCTCTGCAAGATTATAAAGTTTAAGTATCCAAGGGAGCTTTGCATCCGAGGGAACAAGTTCATCAGCCATAGCAGTAGTTGAAAATGAGGTGGTTCTGCACATGTTGGGTAGAGAAATTTTTTCTAGCAGGTCTAATCGCATGGCAGCCCTTTCATAGTTTAGAGTTCTTATACAAGAACGCGTTATAAAAAACAAGCTGCCCAGATAATCCAGTGGACTTCTTTTTATAATGATATAAAATTATGAGTATGAGGCATCTATATCAGAAAATACTTTTTCTTTTTGGGGTAATTTTTAGTTTTTCCAGCCATGGGAGCGCCTTATCTTTTTCTGAAGACATCTTGCAGAAAACTACAGAGGATGTGGCGGGAGCGGGGGCAAATTTGGATGGCCTTTCTCTGTCTTTATCAAAAGGACTCACCTATTTTGTCGGGATTTTTCGAAATTTTCTGGATACATTCTTTGCAAAAGCACCTCTGACTTATCTTGGGAATAATGGAAATCAGCTCATTGCAAAATTGGGCCTTATTGTGGGGCTTTCCGTTATGAGTCTATTCGTATTTCGACGGTTTATCCAAAAAGTTTGGCTTGTGTCCCCTTCTCCAAAAAAATCTCCTTTTGGTCGAGGGGATCGTATCTTTTTCTATATTCTTCCCTGGGGTGGATTTGTACTGATCGGCATGCTTTTTACCCGATTGTTTCAGCTTCCCTTTCTCTTAGAAACATCTGTAAATTGTATTTTGTTTATTGTGGCTTCAAGCTTCCCCATTCGCCAAGTTTCTCTGTTTACCTACAAACTTCAGAGTAATCTCTTTGATCCAGATTATGGAAAAAAACTTCGAAAAGTGGCGCCTCCTTTTGTTTATCGGTGGGTCCTTTATCTGATTGGTTTGGGCGTAGTTTCCATTTTGGGCGTTGCCTTCTTTTCCTTTGTGTTGCCCACATTGACGCAGACAACCTTTGGAATGAAAAGTTCTTTGTCCCTCCTTCTCTTTTTTGTGCGGGTCATCTTTTACTTCTACATCATGAATTTGGGCATATTTATCCTCAATCTTGAGCGCTATGTGGAAAATAAGTCACATGCAACTCTGAGGTCTGTTTCTCGATTTGATATGTATTGGGAGCAGTACGGGATCTTTTGGCATGTCTTGTGCTATGGTCTCATTGTTGCAAGTTACGTGGGCTGGCTTGGTCTATCCTTTAGATTGGTTTCTTTGGAGACTGTGGAAACAATCGTTATTGCGACAGTTTCTCTGATCAGTCTTCTGTCTACTACTATTACGGGGAAGGTCTTAGACTATGTGGCAGAAAGCCTCACGGACTATCTGATTCCTAAAAAGCTCCAACTCGTCCTTGATGCGAAGAAGATGTTTTTGTACCTAGGATATGGGGTTTACTATTTCTTTATATTCTGGATCATGGCATATCTATGGCATAGCCCTGTTTTATTCAATAAAATAAATGGAATCCTTGAAGCTTTTTTTGAAAGGACGATTCTCCTTTCCATCATTATTAGCGTCACTTTTATTCTAAATCGTTCCATTCTTTCAAAAATACAGAAGATCTTGGAAAGCCGAACGGAAAGTGAAATTGCGTCGCGATATGGAAATCGTTTGTATACATTTTTGACTCTGTTGAAAGCAATTATTCCCCCCCTCATTTGGATCCCCATTATTGCCCTTGTGTTAAATGTCTTTGGCCTCAGTGGAAAAATTATTTTGATGGCTTTTGCTGTTATTGCGGCCATCCTTGTGTTTGTGGGACAGGGGGTCGTGCAAGATATGATCAAAGGAATCATGTACATTTTGGAAGATGTGATCGTGATTGGTGAAGAGGTGATCATTAACCAAACTTTTCAAGGGCGCATAGAAAGGCTGAGTTTGCATAGCGTATCTGTTCGGGATTACAATGGGTTTCTCAATACGTTTTCATTTGGCAACATTACGTCTTTGGTGAGTACAGAATGGAAGCATGTGAACCTCTTGGTGACAGTGACCATCAGCTATGACGCCGATGCAGACTTGGCTCTAAAAGTGATGCGAGACGTCATGACGAAAATGCGACAAGAAGAAGATTATAAAAAGTACATTACAGGGGACGAATTTGAAGCGACCATTTTTACCTTTGGCGAATACGGTGTTAATTTAAGGGGGCGCATCCGCATTGTGCCCGGTCACCTCAATTGGCTCAGGAGTGACTATTCCCAACGTCTTTTAAGAGCCTTTCATGAAAACAAAATTGGGATCCCCTCTGCAGAGTACGCAGTGTCAACGGGCGGTAAGTCCTTCAAGAAGAAGTAGGTTTATAGCACGTCCTTTATAATCTGAACATGCGTTTCTCCTCGCTCGTGTATATGTTTTATACACGTCGCTGCGTCGTGCCTATGCTCAGATTAAATATATACAATCTGCCTAAAAATCTCTATCATGAGCCGAGTTTTTGCTGTGGAGATATAAGTGACTTTCAGGATAATCTGTGTGTTAATTATTGCGTTGGGAGCGCAAGCTCGGTGGGCAACACGGGAAGATGCGGCGATCGTAAGAGAGACCTACAACGAGCACATAACTGTTAACAAAGATGGAACCTCAACCACAGTCGGTGAAGTGCAGGAACTTATTGCTAAAGATGGAGCACGGGAATATGCGGCGGGCTTTAGATTTTCTTATGATGACAATATCCAGAAGCTAACGATTCTTGAAGCAAAAACTATTTTTCAGGGCAAGACTTACAAAGTTCCTAAAGATAAAATAGAAGATAAACCTCTTGCTAGTTCTCCCCACGGATTTGATCAATCGCGTCAGGTTATGATCGCCTTTCCAAAGGCAGAAGTGGGAGCGAAAATATATCTAAGATATAAATTCGAACAGCGCAAAGTCCCAATTCCAGGATCATTTTCGGAGTATTACTCCTTTGGCAATTCTTGGGCAGAAAACCTTCCAACCTATTGGGAGAGGGCCCGTGTAAAAGTTAGGTCTAAGATTCCATTGTATCTGAAAGTGAATGATCCGGATGATGCTCTAAAGGTGAGTGACACTCAAATCCAGCCTGTTCACTCTTTTTCTATTGATTTGGTCAAACCTCTCTGTAAATCAACTATCAATGAGCCTCAGGGGAGTCTTTTGAATCCCAAATATAAATGCTGGGTATCTGTTTCTAGTTTTACCAGTTGGGCCCAAGCGGTTGAGAAAGAAGCTAAAGATTATGCTGAGATTATGAATCAAGCTCTTCCGGAAAAATATAAGTTAATTCTAGAGGCGGCAAAACAAAAAAAGGGAGATGTTGAGCAGATTAACGAAGTGACCACTCTTCTCATTTCTCAGATTCAATACATGGGAGATTGGAAATCCATAGAAGGAAAGAGGATTCCACGTCCTCTCAAAACAGTGGTTCAGACAGGGTTAGGCGACTGCAAAGATTTTACTGCAGGGGTTGGAGCTATTTTGCGGAATATGGGCTATGAAGTGTATCCAGCACTTGTATGGCGCCATGATCTCTATTATTCGGAAGAGGCCCTGTATAGCCCCATTGCTAACCATGTGCTTTTGAAGGTGATTGGGAAAGATGGAAAAGTTTACTGGATAGATCCCACAAATTTTGTGAGCATGGCAGAGGGTGTTTTTCCGGATGTGGCGGGAAAAAGAGTGCTTGTTTTGAATCCAAAAAATCCCGTTCAGGAAAGAATCCCGGAGGTAAGCCCAGACCATTCTCAAATCCAGATGAATGTGGACATGAAGATTAAGAATCAAAAAATTCTTGAGGTTTTGGGAACACTAGAGTTATGGGGAGAGTCCGCTTTATCAAACACAGGGCAGGCATTAAACTTATCGCCCCAAGCTATTGCCGAACAGTTTTTTTATTCCATAACAGGGGTCCATTTGCGTCCTGAGGAAAAGAAGTTTTTAGAGTTGCCCGATCTGAGTTCTCGGGAAGTTAAAGATCTTACTTACAAATTTTCCTATGAGAATCCCAATAGAATATCGAAAAACAATCGAGGTGTAGGAATGCGGCTAAATGCAGATATTCTGCTTGCGGTAACAGGTGCGGTGCCCGATCAGGTAAATGATCTTTTTATAGGGATTCCTTTTAAAATGACAACGAAGATGATGCTCAAGAATGGTGCCATTAGTCACATTGAACGACTGAACTATTCTGTTAAAACACCGTGGGTAAACGTGGAACGGGTATGTAAAAATAAAGGGGAGGGCAGTGAAATTGTCACCACAATTACTATTCTTAAAAGATACATTCCAGCAGCAGACTTAAAAACGGAGCAGTATCTTAAACTTAAAGAATCTTTGGATTGGAATATGGAAGGGGTCTCTTTAATTTTTGATGAAGCTCAAGTTTCTGAAAAGAAAATCTTCGGAGGTCTTTTTGGGAGTTTTTCGTAAAAACTTCTTCCGAAATTTGCTTTCTATCTATATCCATGATAGAGTCCCCCCCTCAAAGGGGAACTATAATGGATATTGTGCAGATGCTTTGGATAGGATTAGGAGTTATTCTTGTTGGCATGGTGTTCTCCTCTTGCTTTGTCATGCAGCAACAATCAATCGGAATTATCGAACGATTTGGCCGATTCAAGGAGTTAGCGCTTCCAGGGCTTAACATACGTCTTCCTCTTATAGACCGATTAGTGGGACATGTGAATCTGCGGATTCAGCAGCTAGATGTTCATGTGGAAACAAAAACGAAAGACAATGTCTTTGTGGGCATCCAAGTCTCAGTTCAGTATCAAGCCATTCCTTCCAAAATTTACGAAGCATTTTATAAATTAGAGAGCCCTGAGCAACAAATTCAAGCCTTCATTTTTGATGTGGTTCGGGCTAAGGTTCCCAACATTGATCTGGATGATTTGTTTTCCAAAAAAGACGAAATTGCTATAGACGTGAAGACGGAGCTTCATGACACCATGTTGACATTTGGGTATGAGATTATCAAAACTCTTGTGACGGACATTCAACCCAATGAGAACGTCAAACATGCTATGAATGAGATCAATACAGCACAACGCATGCGATTGGCAGCTCAAGAAAAAGCGGAAGCCGAGAAGATTATGCGGGTAAAGCAGGCTGAAGCAGAGGCAGAAGCAAATGTTCTCCATGGACAAGGAATTGCCGGGCAACGGCAAGCCATTATTGAGGGGCTTGGGCATTCAGTGGAAGAGCTGCATAAATCTTCGCCTAAACTAAAGAGCGAGTCCTTGATGCAGATGGTCCTCATTATTCAGTATTTTGATATGCTGCGGGAAATCGGATCCACTGGTAAAAGCAACACAGTGTTTGTGAATCATTCTCCCTCGGGGGTTCAAGACTTGGCGCAACAAATACGGGAAGTGATGTTTGCGGCAGAGAGTCATAAGAAGGATTAGGGTTTCACAGAAGATTCACCACCCTCACGTCTAACGCTCCCTCTATCTTGCGTCGCCCTTTTTTGGAGAGATTAAATTGCTTTATTTGAAGGAGGCCGGGAAGATTTTGCTCCATATTTTTTAAGAGATGATAGATGGGGGGGTCGGTTCTCGCAGAGAACTCAAAAATGATCTCATGGGCGCGAAGATCATAGATGTGGTTTCTGGGAACATCTTCCGGAATAAATCTGATCTGAAGGGCATTGGCGTGCACCCCCGATGAGCGCAAAAGATGTTTCAGATGCTTCTTTAAAAGAGGAGAAGTTGTGGGCTGAAAGACGCCCTGCTTTTTCAGTTTTGTATAGGGTTTATAAATTTCTTTTTGGAACTTTTTGGCACAGACAAATCGATCCCTTTTTTCTTGTAAAAGACGTGTTTTTTGAGACAGCGTTTCCAGGGCGGTATTTAGATTCACCTGAGCTTGGTGATACTGGAAAAGGGCATAGAAAAGAGATAAACATCCCACACCAAAAATCAAGAAAGGACGGGCTAAAAAGAGCATGTGAGTCGGACCTCTGTACCGTCTAAAGGATGAACCGATGTTTTGTATCCCGGTATCTCTAAGCGCTTCAAAGATTTGAGGGTGGCTTTTGGACCATTCGGGATGAGGATGATTTCTGCCTGGTTAGGGTTCCATTTTATTTTCTTGAGAATCCATTCAGGCCTGAGGAGAGGGCCCACGGCATTTAAAAAAGAAAAGGGATGGGGTTCTCTTTTAAGAGATCTCACAGCGTCTATTAACTGAATTGTTCGGGATTGTTCAAGAGTAGAAAAGGGCAATTCTTTTTCTGCAGCAAGATCTTGAGCAAGTGTCTGAAAGTGGGTTTTGATTCTTTTGGTTTTGTTACAAAGAGACGCGGTATGGGCCAGAATACTAAGGCCTAAAATCAAAAAAAGACTGCCTGTGAGTGTTAATGCTTTTCCTATCTTTTGGAAGATTCTTTTTCTACTGAAAAGGGATGGGGAAAAGGTCAGGAAACTTTTTCCTAGTGTGGCATAGGCACATAAAAGGAGAGGCAAGGAGGCAAGAGACTCTGTATATTTAAGCCCGACTTTTTTGGCGAGTTCTTTCATGGAGGATGGAGTGTTCAGATCCAGGGTATGGATACCAGAAGGGGAAATACCTGTTTGACGGCATAAGTAATGGATGGTTTTTTCAGTTTCTTCCTTCATCTTAGTTTTTCCTTTTTGAGGAATGGAGATAAACCGTGTTAGGAAGAGATTTTTATGAATCATGGCCACTTGTCGGGATCCAAATTTTTTGTCTAAAGTTTGGATTAGAATACAAGGTTCCTTGAAACAGAGAGTTTTGACAAAGCGGACAATCTCTAAGGGGGCTGTTGTTATTTTTTTGAGAGGATTTGGAAGTCTAGAAAGCCCTGAAAACCAAGGATTCAGAGGTTCTTCTGCAATGCTTACAAAAATCTGCTCGTGAGAAGACTGTTGAAAAGAACCCATTAAGCTGGTTTCTTTTCGGTCGCGATTTTTCTGGTGTTTTATGAAAGACATCTTGTCCAACCAGGATAGGGTTGCAAGATTTTCAAGAACGTACGTTTGATTGACTGTGTCTAGGAGTATTACGAGAGGAACAAGGGGTTCTTGTTCCAGAGTTTTTTTGAAAGGAGAATTTAGAAATTTTTCTGGCGTATCAAAAAAAACTTCTTTCACGATCTCTTGGTCCCTTAAATATCCAAAAAAGGCGCCCTCATCTGTGAGGTAAACCAAAAAATAAGATGAAGAGATTTTCATTATGAAACGAGTGCCAAAGATTCATAGAGTGGATAAAAAATCCCCAAAACCATCCAAATTAGAAAAGCGCCGATAAGGAGGAGACAGAGAGGATGTAAGAATTCTGAAAGACGGGTGAGATGATCATCTGTTTTTTGTGAATAATAAAGGTGAATACTCCTGAAGCTTTCAAGGAGAGTATCAGAGCTCTCGCCCGTTCGCACCACATGAAGAAAAAAGATCGGAAAAAACGAAGTTGTCTGAAGAGCTTGGCTCAAGCAAGATCCTTGTTGCACTTGAGAGATAACTTTTGTCAGAAGAGATTTGAAGAACTCATTTTTCATCTGATGGGTTGATAGTTGTAGGGCCTCCATCAGAGGAATCCCAGTTTCCATCATTAAAGAAATTTGTTCAGATAACTGAGCCATGTAGAAATTTTTGAAGAGAGTTCCAAAAAGGGGAACCCTATACAGCATCTCTTGAAAGCGCAAACGAAAATGACTATAGACAAACAAAAAACAAAGACAAGAAACGAACAGAATCCAAAAACCATAAGCCTTAAAGAAGGCGATGCTTTTCAGAAAAATCATCGTGCACAGAGGAAGCTCTGCATGAAGCTCATGGAGAAAGTTTTGGAGCTGAGGCGCGACGGTTCCCATTAAAAAGAGAAAGGCGAAAAAAGTAAGGCACAGTAGAAAAATAGGATATCGAACGGCGGCTGCAAACTGGGTTGTCACTTTATGCTTCCAAATAAGGTGGAGGCGAATTTTTTCGAACACAGAAGCAAGATCCCCATTTTTTTCTGCGATTTGAATGAGCGAAGAGGTGAGTTTATTAAAGAAAGCAGGATACGGTGAAATACACTCAGACAGTAAAAATCCCTGCTGTATCTGGAGAGAGATTTTTTTTAAAATATCTTTAAAATTTGAGGTTCCGGGATAAGCCTCTAAAGCTTCCACCAAACTAATGCCAGCTCTCACCATATGACTCATATGGTGGAAAAATTCTAAAAGTTCTTCGTGCCGTGGTTTAGACCACCCCTCTAAAAAGGTTTGTAGAAACTTTGGATGACAACGAACAAGACGAATGCCTTGTTCCTCTAAAATTGAATTCAATACATGGGCGTTGGGAGCGGAGAGTTGACCCCTAACCAGGGCACCGGCTGTGGTTAGGCCTTTGTAAATATACAAGGTCATGGAGACACCTCAAAGCTTATGGCTTTTAAAACTTCTTCTACGGTTGCGTCTCCCTCTTCCAGGATTTTTTGGGCCGCCTCTTTGAGGGAGAAAAAGCCAGTTTTTCGAGCTTCTTCTTCAAGGCTTTTGTGGCATGCTTTTTGACGTACTAAATGGTTGAAATTATCTGCACATTCCACAAGCTCTACTAAAGGGAGGCGACCTTTATATCCAGATCCTTCGCATTCAGAACATCCAACGGCTTTGAAAAAAGGGCCAGTATGGTTGGGAGCTTTGCAATGGGGGCAGAGTTTGCGCACAAGCCTTTGAGACAGGAGACAAATAAGATTTCCCCCCAGAAGAGTGGGCGAAACTCCTAAATCTTCAAGTCTTTGCAGCGCCCCCAAGGCTGTATTCGTGTGTAGGGTTGTATAGACTTGGTGACCGGTCATGGCCGCCTGTAATGCCATCTGAGCGGTCTCTTTGTCTCGGATTTCTCCGATAAAAATAATATCGGGATCCTGTCGCAAAATAGAGCGCACACCTTCCGCAAAAGTTAGGCCAGCGTCCTGTCGAATTTCTGTCTGACGAATAAAGGGCAACTCATATTCAACGGGTTGTTCCAGTGTCATGATATTAACGGCAGGAGAACTGATATGGCTGAGCAAAGAGTAGAGGGTTGTGGTTTTGCCAGATCCCGTGGGGCCTGTCACAATCACCAAGCCTTCAGGTTTTTGCAGACACTTTTTTATATGATCTATTGTTTGCAAGGGGAACCCTAAAGAATCCAAGGGTTTTAAGGAGTAAGCTTTATCCAAAATACGAATGACTATATTTTCGCCATGAATGGTGGGATGGCTTGAGACACGAAAATCCACCTCTCGTCCTCCGAGAGGGAGAGAGAATCTGCCATCCTGAGGATTCCGGGTTTCCGCAATATTCATATTGGAAAGAATTTTGATGCGCACGCACAGAGAGGCCCAAAGATCTTCATGGAAGGTGACCTCTGGCCTCAGGACGCCATCAATCCGGTAGCGTACCCGCACAAAAGAAGGTTCCGGCTCAAAATGAATGTCGGAGGCATGTCGTTGGACAGCTTCAAAAATGAACGCATCGAAAAGTTTAACGGCGGGATTTTCAGATGTTTCAGGGGCTCTTGTTTTTGCCTCCTGTAAGATATTTTGAACAAGGAGAGAAGAATCATAGAAACGCTGAATTGCTTCCCGAAAGCAGGACTCTGTTATAAGGAAAGGCTTAATTTTTAGATTTTTTGGAAGGAGGCGTTGCAGTGTGTCGAGGACCAAAATATCGGTGGGGTCCACCATGGCCATGTGGAGGGTGTCTTTTTTTAAATCTAGGGGAATGCTTTTGTATCTTAAAGCCACATCTTTGGGGATTAAGTCAAGACAAGAGGTATTTAGAACCATTTGATGTAGGTTGATTTGAGAAATCCCACTGATCTCAGAGAGAAGGTTTGATAATGTCTCTTCTGTCACAAATCCTAAGTTTAGGAGTGTTGTCTCTAAAGATTTTTTTGTTTTCTGGGTTTCGAATGCGGCAACTTGAAGTTGATCTGCAGAGATAATTTTCTTTTGAAGAAGCAAGGGTCCAAGAGAAGTAGACTTCCCAGGTAAAAGGCTTTCCAGATGTTTTTTTGTGGATGCCAAGGTTGCTCCTATTTTTGGGCATCATAAGGTATTTTTTTTCCTGTGAGAAGATCCTAACCCGATTCTTTTGGGCTATGGAGGGCGCTCTTTAGTCTTTTTAAATAAAACAAATGAAGAAATAAATACATTATAGTATAATGATCATAATTATAAAAAATACTGGAGGCATATTGAAATTAAGTAGAATTTTTACTCTAGGGGCATTTGTGCTTTCAACGCTTAGCTTTTCAGCTAAAGCAGTTGTGGTGCCCGAATCCGCGTTGCCGTCTCAAGCGGAAAGAATGTTGGATGAAATTACATTCACCCCGGAGTCAGAATTTAGGCCGTCTCCGTCTCAAGATGAAATGCCAACCTTCACAGGAGAAAAAGGACCGGGAACGAAGTTCCACCTTAATGACATTAAGATGGATGGTCGATATATCAAAGATCCAAACCTTAGAAAATATTTACAAGAACACATTGGCAAAGGGGTCAGTTGGGCTTATTTAAAGGATTTAGAAAGGGGATTGACGCGCTATTTCAGATCCCACGGACTTTTTTTGGCGCAAGTGACTTTGCCGGCCCAAGAAATTATAGACGGAACAGTTAACTATCATTTGGCTCCTGGATATGTGGATCAGATTGTTTATGAGGGAGAAGTTCCTTCAAACGACAGTTTAGTGATAGCCTATTTGGACAAAATCAAGAGAACAAAACCTTTAACGCGAGAGGTATTGGAGCGCTATCTGCTTCTGTTGAATGATTTGCCGGGGATGACCGCTAAAATAAACTTTAGCCCTTCTTTGAAGCACTCGGAAGCCTCCGTTATGACTGTCCATTTGGAACGTAAAAAAATAGATGCGGCTCTGACTATAAATAACGATGGAACAAAGTATGTGGGTCCATGGCAAGGAGATACCCATGTTTCTGTAAATAACATTTTTCATCTGGAAGATAAATTAACGGCAGGATTTGGATTATCCCCAGCTCACGAGGGCATGAAGATTTTTCGGGGCAGCTATGAAAAATTCTTAGGGGAAGATGGTTTGAAGTTGACGGTATCGGGCAATCATATCCAAACAAAACCTGGTAGCTATCTTAGTCCTTTAAATATGGAAGGGGTCTCTGATCAAGGAGTTGTCGGTATAAAATACCCACTCATGCGGAGTCGGTATCAAAACTTCTGGATAGACGCTCATGTAGGCTTTAACAATTCCACAAATGATGTGCGCTTTATTTCCGTGAAAACAACAGATCGTTTGAGAACGGCGGGAATAACACTTACTTCAGATTTTTCAGATATTTTTTCCGGAAAAAATCTTTTTGAGTTTACCCTGACAAAGGGATTCCACGGCTTTGGCGCAACGCCTGATAAATATGCAAATTCCTCAAGATCCGTTGGGTGTACAGATTTTCTAAAAGCAACTCTAAAGGCTTTGAGGGTGCAGGCTTTGGGGCGTGCCCAAGCAGTCTTTTTGGTGGAGGGGCAAATTGCATCACAAAGTTTGTTGAATGCTGAACGGTTCAGTATGGGGGGAGGCCCTTATAATAGGGCTTATCCCAGTAGTTCTTATATTGGGGATAAGGGGATCTTTGCAAGAATCGAGCTTAATTATGTCTTTGGAGCCATGGGAGTTGTGGATCATATTATTCCTTATATGTATTTTACAGAAGGATGGGCGGCGAATCTCAAGACAATGGTGAATGAAATACCGCACGAAACTCTTCGAAGTGTTGGGTTTGGCGTGCGCACAAGTCTCTGGTCACATCTGGATGGATACGTTGAATACGGTATTGCTCTTAAAAAGAAAATCCACTCAGGATCTGTTCCTAGTAAAGTGTCTATGGGCCTCACCGTCAAGTATTAGGCGTAAGGGAAAGCAGAAATAGGCACCCAGGCAGGTCCGTAGGGTGTTTCAATTAATATCATTGCAGGCCTCAAAACTGGTTGTGGTAAAAAATCAGGAAGAACTGTGAGGTCCTTTAGGGGGTTAAAGGCAGGAGCCTCTGGTCTTAAGGCTGATTTTGGGGAGATCAACGAAAGATCTTCTTTAATTGGAGGCGGGGATTTTCTTTTTGGAGTAGGAGGTGTATTACCGTGAGCTTCCTCCAAACAGGGCTCAGGGGGCAAGAGAGTTTCAACTTCTGCGTGGGCTATATCTGTCTTTTGTTGAAGAGCGTTTTTGCCCATTACGCCTTTCTGCTTTTTTTTAGACGTTGCTTTTGGGTCTGCTATCTTAGTTTTATGGCTTGAGATGATTCTTTCATATTCTTTATGTTTTCTTTCTTGCTCTTCTGTTAAGAGAAGATAATCTTTGGCTAGGGCTATTCTTGTCTCTCTTTCTTTTTCGAGAGAAGAGCGCGTGTCCTTCAAACTTAATTCAAGAGATCGGATCCTTGTCATAAGCTGTGAATTTAATGATTTAAAAATTTCCTGAGTTTCTTTTATCTTCTCCTTATGGAGTTCTTCTAATTGCTGAATTTTAGATCTTAAAGACCGAAGAGCCTCTTCTGTTTCTGAATCTTGTAGGGTTCCGTAAGTACTGAGGGAAATGGCACCGCCTTCTCTGAAAAAAGGACTAAGTGTTGGCCATAAATTATTTAAAAACTCTCCAACAGAAATCCCAGAGGTATTAATCTCCACAAGAGAACAGCTAACCTGCTCTGCTCCTTTGGTTTGAAATTTTGCAACGGCCTCTGCATCTTCTTTTAAACTCTTCTGTATGGCCGTCAGGATATAGTCGGGATTCTGAATAGATTTTCTTTTTTCTTTTATGAGTGGGTCAACAAGATTTGAAATTTTTATTCCCTCGACGGACCAAGTTTTAAGGTCAGATTCTTCCAAGAGGCGGGGAGTTTTCTGTCCTGGCAATTTTTTGTTGTCAATAATCACTTGGAGCTCCCTTGCAAGAGGGGCGCAAACTTCCTGAAAACTATTTAAGGAATTTAAAAAGTTTTTGCAGATTTTTGTGGTTCTTCTGAGCCCTAAGCGATGGACTTTAAGGTTAAGGAGGCGGAGTGTCGCAAGAGATGCTTGAAAATCAAAGTGTGGTTTTATGGCACAAAGATTTTCTGCGGGGAGAGAATCCCACTGGGTGAGTGAATTTGCGTCAGACTTAATAAAAGATTGAATTTTAGTGGCAACTCCACCTACGCAAGTGGCAAAGTCTTGAACAAAAAGAACAATGACATTTCTTTTATAAATTTGCCATTCCGCAAAGACAAGAGGCTTCAAATAAGTGCTTGGGAAGCTTTCTGCTCCCAATTCTCCGTAGAGTAGTTCCAAAAAGCAGGAGGATTTGAAATAGTCTCTTGGATTAAAATAGGGAGTTTCGTTTTCTCTTAAAGCTCTTAAGACGCTTCCATAAACAGAGCGAAATAAGGGTATCTGTTCTGTTGTTAAAATTTTGTGCTCCTGCATGTAATGATCCCATATCTCTACAGTAAAGTGCATGCCTTCGTTCATGGCCTGGCAAAGATTGTTTAAAACCATTAAATTTGTTGCATTTTCGTTGAAGGGCACAAAAAATTGACGAAGATTTTTTGCAATTAATTGTTTTTCTTCTAAACGATCGATTGGATGATCAGAAAGTCTTCTTGTTCGTATGAGGTGCCCTGATTCCGGGAGAGCTTCTTGAGTTGTGCTCCAAAGGGAAAAAGTCACAGAGAATATTATAGAGGCAAGTGTTATTCTAATCTTCATGGCAACCTTTGTTTGTTATAGACATAATCTGTAGGAACTAGCAACAATAGGCCAGAAAGTCAAATTTCTTTTTCTTTATTGAAGGAAAGAGAAATCCAAGAAAAAATAGGGCTTTTGTTATGTTGCATCCCCCCCACTTTTTTTATATGATAATCATACAGGTGGGATTTCATGAATAAATTTTATAAGGGTATGGGGGTTGTTTTCTTTTTATCCCTTTTGGTCTACCCCTCTCAAGCTTTTATATTTAAAGGACCGTGTGGTCGCCTTTCTTCTGCTGCTCTGTGTCGTCTTGCGACCGATTCAAGTCCTATGGCAAAGGCGCGGGTTCTCCCAAAGGATAAACCTTTTTTACGAAAGGTATGCTCCATGGAAGATCAATATTTTAAAGGGGTTCCTGTGGGGAATAAATGCGAGTGTTCCTACGATATCGGAAGCACAAAATGGTTTGAACAGCTCAAGACGGGAGGCCATGAGACAGAAAGCCCCCCCTTTACCATCATTAGTACAACGCAGATGGCAGATTTAGAGTGTCCCATCCTTTCTTTTCACGAAGTTAAAGATCTTGCTTTCGGTCTTCGCACTTCTTTGGAGATCGAAGGGCATGGGTCATGGAGTTTGAAACGAGGTATATGGAAACATAAGCATTGGCCGTATGTTAAGGGGTTGAGGAGACCGCCGAGCTCTCCAAATTTTGTCAAAGCACATGCGGCATTGCGTCATGACTTTTGCACCTATTATGTGCCTGTTAGATCTAGCGGTTCTGAGCGATACTTCCCTATTGAAGTAGAATCCACCGCATCGAAACGGTACCGTCCCGTTACCGTTTTAAATACAACTAAAAGCCTGGGGGTCCCAAACTCAATTCCTCGAGAGAATGACCTTCCCAAAGCAGAATCAGAGGGCCGCTAATCCTACTTGAGATTTTAAGGGATTTTCTCTATGATGGGGTCGTAATGTTTTAGATAAGGAATACTTCCATGGCGGGCAGCGTAAATAAAGTTATTTTGGTTGGAAATTTGGGGCGTGATCCTGAAATTAGGCATGCGACGGATGGTAGTAAGATTGCTACATTTTCTCTTGCAACTTCGGAATCCTGGAAAGATCGTGCAACAGGAGAACGTAAGGATCGGACAGAGTGGCACCGAGTTGTGGTTTTTAATGAAAAACTCAGTGAAATTGTAGAGAAATATATTAAGAAAGGCACCAAGCTTTACATTGAGGGCCAACTTCAGACGCGAAAGTGGACTGATAATGCTGGCCAAGAAAGATATTCCACAGAAGTGGTTTTGTCCAAATATCGGGGAGAAATCTCTATTTTGGATTCACGAGGCTCTGGATTTGGTGAGGGCGTGCCTGTGACTTCTGGGGTGGCTGAAGCTTCCTTGGAAGCGGTTGGGGCGTCTCTTGGGGACATAGACGACGAAATCCCTTTTTAAAGTTTGAAATTTTTAACCCATAAACCATAGAGAGTTGCATGTCGCAGACAGAATTAGCTTCTATTTCGTCCATTAGTCTCGAAGAGGAGATGAAGAAGTCCTATTTGGACTACGCCATGAGTGTCATCGTCAGCCGGGCTTTGCCGGATGTACGAGATGGTTTAAAGCCCGTTCATCGTCGCATTCTCTACTCCATGAAAGAGGGAGGCCTGGAATATAACCGGGCTTACCGTAAGTCTGCCCGCGTTGTGGGAGATGTGATGGGTAAGTATCACCCCCATGGAGATCAGGCTATTTATAATGCAATGGTGCGTATGGCCCAGCCCTTCTCCATGAGTCTCATGCTTGTGGATGGACAAGGAAATTATGGATCCATGGATGGCGACCCCGCAGCAGCTATGCGGTATACGGAAGCTCGCCTTTCCCACCCGGCTCACTTTTTATTGGAAGACATAGACAAGGATACGGTTGATTTCCAACCAAACTATGATGAAAGTACAAAAGAGCCTGTAGTTTTACCAGCTCGTTTCCCGAATCTCCTTGTGAATGGGGCAGGCGGAATTGCAGTGGGTATGGCCACCAACATCCCTCCTCACAATTTGGGAGAGGTGATTGATGGGTGTTATGCCTATATGGATAATCCCGATATATCCATCGAAGAGCTTCTCCAATATATCCCAGGGCCAGATTTCCCGACGGGGGGTGAGATTTTAGGACGGGAAGGAATTTTCCGAGCTTATCAAACGGGACATGCCTCCTTTGTGATTCGGGCGAAAGCTCATTTTGAGGAAGGGGAAAGGGACCGGGAGTCTATTGTCTTTACGGAGATTCCGTATCAGGCGAACAAAGCCAAGCTTATGGAGAAAATTGCCGAGCTTGTTAACGATAAGGTCATTGAAGGGATTTCAGATCTTCGCGATGAGTCGGACCGAGATGGTGTCCGTATGGTGATTGAATTAAAGAGGGATGCCGATCCCCATGTGATTTTGAATCAGCTGTACAGATATACACTGCTTCAAGATAGTTTTGGGGCCAACATGCTGTCTCTTCATAAGGGGAAACCCCTTTTGATGACGCTCAAAGAGATGATTGCGGCGTTCATCGAATTCCGAGAGGAAGTGATTACCAAAAGAACACGATTTGAACTTGGAAAAGAGCGAGATCGGGGTCAGATTTTATTAGGACTTGGCTTAGCGGTGGCAAATTTGGATGAAGTTATTCAGCTCATCCGAAAAGCCGCAGATCCGGCCCTTGCAAAAGAACAGCTGATGGAGCGTTCTTGGCCCATTCACGATATTCGCGAGTTCATCAGTCTTATTGAGGTTTCTGAGCAGCAATTTGGAGAAACCTATAAGCTCTCTGAGCGTCAAGCAAAGGCGATTCTCGATTTGCGCCTCCACCGATTGACAGGTCTTGAAAGAGAGAAGATTCTTGAGGAGCTCAAAGAGTTGGTGGAGAGAATTAAGCACTACATTTTTGTTCTGTCTAACCGCTCTGAAATCTTCCGAATCATGAAAGAAGAGTTGGCAGAGATTAAGGCAAAATTTGCCGTGCCACGAAGATCTCAGATTATTGACGGGGAAATCACCACGGATCTTGAAAACCTGATTCAGAGAGAAGACATGGTGGTGACCGTGAGTCATGCCGGGTATATCAAGCGGGTCCCTCTGTCCACATACCGCGCTCAGCGTCGTGGTGGTAAAGGGAGAAGCGGCATGCAGACGCGGGAAGAAGATTTCGTGGAGCAGATGTTTGTGTCCAACACCCATACGCCCATTTTGTTCTTCTCATCCTTTGGTAAAGTCTATGTTCTGAAGGTTTATCGTCTTCCTTTGGGCAGCGCCACGTCAAAAGGGAAAGCCTTAATCAATCTATTGCCTCTTGAGAAAGATGAAAAAATTTCCACTATCATGCCGCTGTCTGGGGATGAATCCACGTGGAATGATTTGCACATTATGTTTGCAACCTCCAATGGGAATGTGCGGAAAAACCTATTGTCAGACTTCTTGAATATTCGGGCCAACGGCAAAATTGCCATGAAGCTGGATGAAGGGGAATATCTGGTGAATGTGGCGACTTGTGATGACGATAGTGACGTGTTTATTTCCACAAAAGAAGGGCGCTGCATTCGATTTTCAACCACAGAAATCCGGGTTTTTGTGGGCAGAAACTCCAATGGCGTGCGTGGTATTCGCTTGCAGGGTGAAGATTATGTGGTTTCCATGTGTATTTTGAAGCACGGGAACTTTACCATTGAAGAGCGAGATTTGTACTTGCGGCAAGTGCGGGCACTTCGAGGCATGGAAGAAGGCGCGAATCCGTCTGAGCATCTGGCTGCCATGTTGCCAGAAGTTCGATATAAGGAAATGGCAGAGCAGGAAGAGTTTATTTTGACTGTTTCTGAAAAAGGATTTGGGAAGCGCACGTCCGCTTACGAGTATCGTATCACGGGACGTGGAGGCCAAGGAATTACCAATATGGACTTGTCTGACAAGACAGGGCTTATTGTTGCGAGCTTCCCCGTGGAAGGAGATAATCACCTTATGCTGGTGACCGGAAGCGGTCAGCTGATCCGCTCTCGTGTGAATGAAATCCGCATTGCAGGGCGCCGTACAAAGGGCGTTCGTCTCTTCCGCTTGCATGATTCTGAAACCGTCGTCTCTGCTGAACGTATTTTTGAGGATATGAGCGAAGAAGAAGGGTTTGAGGAAGGATCATCTGAGGGCGGAGAGATTTTGCCTGAGGAAATTTAGTTTTCGTGAGGGAAATTCTCTATCAAAAACTTAGCTCGGCCTTTCAGCCGCTTCATCTGGAAGTGATTGACCAGTCTGCAGCCCATCATGGGCATCAGGAATCGGGCGCTGTTGGGAGTAGTCATTTTAAGATCATCCTCGTATCCAAATCCTTTGAAGGAAAATCTCCTCTGGAGCGGCATCGCATGGTGTATGCGTGCTTGGCGGACGAGATCCCTCAGATTCATGCGGTGCAGTTGGATTTGCGATCGGCGTTATAGATATTCGATTATTTATGGAGGGGGCCCATGGGACAACGTGTTTTTTTGTTCTGTGGATAAGTATTATCCAATTTCTCAGGGTTGAAGGGGTGGTATAGTTGCCGGAAGAGAGGTTAGGTTACTTCGCTCCGCACTGCGTAACGAATTGAAAAACTATCTCTGAATTTTCTTGCTTATGGATAGGGTGGGTTTATAGTGGTTTCGGCACATGCGCTTTAATCTCTGGAGGAAACCAAATGAGCCTTTTTCGCAAAAATCTTGTCATTTGCCTTGTATTTGTCTTCATGCTCGGTTTCCTGTCTCATGGAAATACCTCTGTAGACGAATTAACAGAAAAACTACTACAAGCTAACAAAGTTTCCGAAAGAATAAATCTGTGCCGTCTCAAAGGGCCTGATAATTTACTGTCCCAATATACAAATCAGGTGGATTTAGCTTCAAAAGGACAGCTAAATTTAAATATAAAACTTTGTGCAGATCGCACAAAAATGGTAGCTAGGCTGGCAAGTAGCGATGGATACAAAAATCATATGTTTGTGAGTAGCATTCGAATTGATGAAGGCAGTCATACTTTCAGACCCTTTTTAAGAGCCCCCCTCTTTAACGGTATCATCCATTCCTCACCCAATCAAAATTTAGTCATTGACTGGGCCAGCAGTGGATCAACCATAAAGCCTCATAAAGAATGCCATAAACATTTAAGTCAGATAAGTCATGGAAAGAGGAATGATGGCCATTCAGAGCCCCAGTTAATTGCCGATATCGAGGCTCTTTTCATAAAAGATCATACTCAGGTGGTTAAGCTTTTTACGCCTGCTGAAGATTCCTCCGCTCTCTTGGCATGTGGTCTTGAGTTTTATAGCTCTTTTGATGCCTGCAACCTCTGTTTGGATGACCTGATTGAATTTAGAAAATCCCATCAAAAAGGTCAGAGAAGTATTTCTTGCGCCATTAGAGATTCTTTAAAAGATAGATTTAAAGGAAAGAAGGAGGATGCTTTTGTCCTTCTATACCATGCTCATTACCCCTATAAGGACGCTACCTATCATGGGGAAGACGAGAAATCATACTGGGGTAATTTTCAATATTCCTACCGTCCTTCTCCACGAGTAGACACGTTTTTAAATAGGGCTTTTGAAGACACTCATACGCTTGTCCCTCATCACCACTCGGTTCCTTTACGGAAAGATATAATGCTCAGTCATATTCACCAGTTGTCTGGAAAAGAATCCAATTATGATAGGAACAAATCTTCCTTTGTTTTTTCATGAATTCATTGGGGCTAAAGGGAATGAAAAAAGAGGTTTGGACTTTCTCATGAGGGGGATGTTTTTATTTATGATCCTCCTCCCATTTTATGGGCAAAGCCATGTGGCTGAGACCGAAGACATCTCGTCGAGACGTTCTGCAAAACTGTATAAAAAACTACAGAAATGCTCTTTAGAACAGCCGTTTGGCTTCTTGGATCTTCATGGTGTAAAAGGAGCCAAAGAAGCAAAAGAGGAATTTTTTGTATTTATGAAGGACTCTATAAAAAAAGGTCTCTCAGAGGTAAAAGTAGTGACTGGAAGAGGAGCTCACTCCAACCTGCTCGAGGGAGAATTTGGTATTTTATCAAAATCCCTCCCCTCCTGGATCAAACAGGCTGGATGGATTCAAAGCAAGGTAAAAAAATGTAACCTCTCTTGTTACGGTGGTTGTTATACAATTTTTCTAAAGACGAGAGAAGACCTTACCAAAATTCAAGCTGAAACCATGCCTTGGGACAAAAAAGCAAGACTCAGAGCAAAAGCCAAAGCGGAAAGCAAATCATTCAAAGGATGCTTCAGAAATCGTAAATACGGCAGCAAGTTTATCATTGCCGCGCAGTATCAACATTTTATATTTGAGAGAGACTTTCTAACAGAAACTGCTTAGGATTTTTGGTCAGATAGACTCTTAAGAACTTCTATCACAACACAATGTTTTAAGCTGTTTTTCTAAATAAGAAAGACCGTCTATATCGTCTGATTAATCCTGGATCCTTCATCCTTTTCATGAGGACGTAGAGCTGTTTATAAGCCTCCATTTCTTCTGTAGAGAGATTACTCTACAAAGCTTGCGCTTTAGCGAACGGATCTTCCTGAGATTCAGTTATTCTTGGACAAGGCAGTCGATCTCCTGTCGTAATACTAAGGTGGTCCCATATTATTGGACCACCTTAAATGGCCGACTTTGTACCTTTTCGTAGATTAACCCTAAAGTTAATTTGTAATATGAATGTTCGGAATCTTTATGTTTTCCATAAGGAAACAAAAAGCTTGCATTTTTGGCTGATTTATAGGAAAAAGAGACCTCTCCTCACAGATTAGGCTGTGACAGGACGTAAAACCTTATTTAAGAAGAAAGCTTTTTTATCACATGACTGAAATCAGAAATCTCGCCATTATTGCCCACGTTGACCATGGAAAAACGACTCTTGTGGATGCGTTGCTTCATCAAAGCGGTACTTTCCGAAGCAATGAACGGGTGGCAGAACGGGCCATGGACTCCAATGATTTGGAAAAAGAACGTGGTATCACGATTCTCGCGAAATGTACGTCCATTGAATGGCAGAACAAACGATTTAATATCGTCGATACGCCAGGACACGCGGACTTTGGTGGGGAAGTAGAGCGTATTCTTGATATGGTAGATGGCGTGATCGTGTTGGTGGATGCGGCAGAAGGTCCCATGCCTCAGACGAAGTTCGTATTAACCAAGGCTTTGGCGCAAGGACTCAGGCCTATCGTTGTTGTGAACAAAATTGACCGTCCTGATGGGCGTCCTCAGGAGGTTTTGAACGAAGTCTTTGATCTCTTTGTATCTTTGAATGCGACTGATGAACAGTTGGATTTCCCAATCCTTTACTCCTCATCTCGTGAAGGCTGGGCTGTTCGGGATTTGAAAGACCCGCGTGAAAATATGCAGCCTTTGTTGGAAACTATTTATAGTCACATTCCGGCCCCTCAAGTGGAGCAAAATGGGCCTTTCAAAATGTTGGCCACGATCTTGGAGTATGACAATTTCGTAGGACGAATTTTGACTGGTAAGATTTATAGCGGAAAGGCCACCATCAATGGGACTGTTAAATCTTTGATGCCAGACGGAACGTTGCGAGAGCAAGGTAAGATCACGAAGATCATGACATTCCGTGGACTCGCACGGGTACCGGTGGATGTGGCAGAGGCAGGGGACATTGTAACCGTTGCCGGTCTTTCTGAGACAACCGTAGGTGATACGGTGTGTGTTCCAGAGGTGACAGAAGCCTTGAAGACGATTCCAATTGATCCGCCTACTTTGGCCATGACCTTTGCGGTGAATGACTCTCCGTTGGCAGGACGGGAAGGAACAAAGCTTACGTCTCGGATGATTCGGGAGCGGTTGATGCACGAAAAAGAAACCAACGTTTCTATTCAAGTGCGGGAAACCGATGGTAAGGATGCTTTTGAAGTATCGGGACGGGGAGAATTGCAGCTTGGGGTTCTGATTGAAACCATGCGTCGGGAAGGATTCGAGCTTTCCATTAGCCGTCCACGGGTGCTTTATAAAAAGGATGAAGTGACCGGTGAACGCCTGGAGCCTCTGGAAGATGTTCAGGTGGATGTGGATGAGCCTTATGTGGGTGTGGTTGTTGAGAAGTTAGGTCTCCGTAAAGGGGAAATGACGGACATGACCACCATTGAAGGTGGTAAGGTGCGACTCAAGTTTTTGGTGCCAACCCGCGGGCTCATTGGATATAGAAATGAATTCCTGACAGATACACGGGGAACAGGTGTTATGTGTCGTGCGTTCTATGGATATGGTCCTTATAAGGGAGAAATAGGAGGTCGCCGGAATGGTGTCTTGATTTCCACCGATCAAGGGAAGGCTGTATCCTATGCTCTTTGGTTTATCGAGGAACGTGGAATTTTGTTCGTGTCTCCCGGAGATGATGTGTACACGGGTATGATCATTGGAGAGAACTCAAGGCCTTCTGATTTAGAAGTGAATCCGCTCAAGGAAAAGAAGCTTAGTAACGTGAGAGCTTCAGGTAAAGATGAGGCCATTCGGTTGACGCCACCTCGGCAGTTGACTTTGGAGCAAGCCTTAAGCTATTTGGAAAGCGACGAGTTGGTGGAAGTAACGCCCAAGACGTTCCGGATTCGGAAGATTCATTTGGATCCAAATGCACGTAAAAGAGCTGAAAGATCGAACTCTTTTGATTAATTTCGATTGATATTCAATTAATAATCATTTATTCAATTGAAAAATAAAGAGGAGTTTCTATGGATAAATTTATTAAAATACTTCTTTTAGGCGCGTTAATTAAAGCATCCTCTTTGTATGCTGCAATGAGCCCAGAAGATCAACAGAGTTTGCCACGCCTGGTTATTGTGGCCATGGAATGCGGTGAATTTGAAAATGCTGTTAATTCCATGGATTCTCAGATAGCTTTTCAATCTATTAGAGAGTATGCAGAGCATCCTTGCAGTCAAAGCAATTTGGACGCCTCTGTCCATAATCAGTTTATAGGAGGTCTTTATTTCTTTTTATTTAACAAAGAAGGGGGCTGGGGTAAAATCAGGTCATTGGGCAGTTTAGCGGATCTCGCCGTTCCAAAAGAGGCGCCTCTTATTGTAAAATCTCTCCACAATGCTGCGATGAGATTCTATAGAGCCGGAGAGAGAAGCCCTCGGGTACAAAATATGTTACAAGTTCTTGCAGAAACCCTCAAATATAGGCCTTCCATTGAGGCATTTGCCGAATTCACGGCAAATCTTCAAGAGAAAAGGTGGAAAGAAGCCCAAGCGTTAGTTCCTGCTCTAGAGCGATATTCTGATCTTTTTGGTCGTATGGCCTCAATGGTGCCTGAGCACTTTAATTCAGAGAGCTGTGCAGACATTATGAAGAAGTCTATTAGGGCAGCGACTGCACAATTAACAACGCAGTTGCCAGAAAAAGATTTGAGGTCTCTAGAGGCAGACTTATTAAAGAAAGTAGACGCTCCGGAAGTACGAGAGATATTCCATACAGCATCTGCAGAGCTTGCTTCTGCGGCATCTAGACCTGCCTCAGAGACGAAAAAAGCGGCTCAACAGTTTCGGTTGGGGGATGTGAGTGGTGGGGCAACCACTCTCACAAAAGCTCAAGCTGTGATGGACCTTATGCCTCTGGAGGGAGACTTTCTTTTTTCCCCGTCCTATTTAGAAGCTTTGTATGACATTAGCTGCTCTATTAAAAGGAAAGTTGAGCCACAGGATATAGTCTTTTTTGTGGGAAGGTCTCCCCTCTATATACGAGAAATGATGGAGAATTTAGACTTTTTGACGTCAAATTTTTTTGCGGCCCCTTTTTCCTTTAAAGGAAAAGATGCGGTGAATTTAGATAGGGAGCAACAGATAGCCTATGAGCGTGCAGAGTCTGCATATATTGAGTTTTTGGAGAAACAGTATAGGGTAGGAGATCTTTTGAAGGCTAATCCCTCTAGAAGATTTTTAGCCGTAGACCTTTATGAAACAGGAATATCAGTCAATAAATTCTGCGATCTTCTCCAGCGTTCCTTAACGCCTGAAGCGCGTGTTCAAATCATTGCTTTAACAGACAGTGAGAGTCGCATTCAAAAGGCAGCTCATGATCCAAGAGTTTTGGGAGTTGTTCAAATTCCAGGCGAAATGATTGTGTCAAATGATGGGGTTCGGGGTATTAAAACAGCTTTAGGATGTTCTTTCAGTTGGTCTGAATGGGCGCAATGGAAAGACATTTCAGCGAAGCCTCCTTTTAGAGGTCAGGAAGCTGAGAAACTTTGCAACCAAATTCGGGACTTTGCAAACACAAAAAAAATTCCTGGTCATTCTTAAGGTTTCTAGATACATTCCTGTTTAGATCAAACTTTCACAATAGGAATGCAAACGCCTCTATATGATTAAGGCATTTAAAGACAATCTTTTTAATCTCTACTTAAAACCGCGAGTTTTAAGTATCGCTTTTTTTGCCTTTCCCTATGGCATGATGTTCTTTTTGGCCATCTCGACCCCGCAGATTTGGTTGAAAGAAATTGGCGTTGCCAAAACCAATATTGGATTCTTTGCTCTTGTCAGCATCCCTTATGTTTTAAAATTTTTGTGGGCGCCCATGGTGGATATCATAAAGATTCCTTTTCTTCATCGTATGGGACAGCGGCGAAGTTGGTTGGTCTTTATTCACAGCTCCCTTCTTCTTGGGCTTTTGGCCCTTGGATTCTCTAGCCCGACGCCGGATAATTTTTGGCTGACGGGGTTTGTGGCTCTGGTGCTTGCGCTTCTGGCGGCCACGCAGGATATTATTATTGATGCGTACCGCATTGAGATTCTTGATGAAAACCAATCTATCCCCGGGGTCAGTATGTTGATTTTTGGGTATAGAATTGGATCTCTGGCTGCAAAAGCAGGACCTTTGTATCTTGCCTATTACTTTAATTGGACGATAGCCTATTGTGTGATGGCGGTATTGGTGAGCGTGGGGATTTTTGCAACCCTGTTGAATCCAGAGCCTGCCCACATAGAGCAAAAAAGTCGGAGTCTCTATCAAACCTTTTTACAGCCCCTGCAAGAATTTGTGCAGCGCTCTGCCTTTTGGCCTTTTGTGTTTTTATTTTGCGTTCTGTATCGATTAGGAGATGCCATGATCAATAATATGGCTTCTGTTTTCTATTTGGAAATGGGATTCACGTTGCCTCAGATTGCTTCCGTTACGAACGTATTCGGCATTTTTGCTACCATCGTAGGGGGGTTCTTAGGGGCTGTGGTCGTGCGGCAGCTTAAGGTCTATGGATCTCTTCTTTTTTGTGGTATTACGCATACACTGTCCCATCTTTTATTTCTTTTGCTAACTATTGTTGGAAATGATCTTTACGCTTTGTATGGCGTTATTGCTGTGGAGCACATCACTGGCGGCATGAGCACTTGTGCATTTTTCGTGTATTTATCACGGTTGTGTCGGCTTAACTTTACAGCAACACAATTTGCCTTGCTCACCTCTTTGTGGTCTCTGGCAACCCCTTTGGCCAGTGTGAGTGGGTGGTTGGTGGATTGTCTGAATGGGAATTGGGTTTTATTCTTCTGGGGTGCGGTTATTGCAGCATTGCCGGGACTTCTGTTGATCAAGGTAATTCGGAAGTACCCCCTCGGAAACCAAGGGGCTTTAGGATAGTCTCAGTCTTTTGAGCCATCAACGTTAGCTGAAACCTCTCATCCAGGGGTAATTTTCCCGTCAGAGCTCGGTTGCGGTGTGCTCACGTACATCCAGTACAATCCGCTCCTCGCCTTCACTCTTCCTAAAACTTCCCGCCTAGCCGAGACGTTTGGATACATTGTTCTGATACACGTTGTTCCTCGTTCTGATTCAAAACTCTGAGGCTATCTGAAAAATTTCTTCATCCAAAAGAAATATTCACAGAACCTTACCCCCCGACATAAATTAGTTTGAGGGAGAAAGAACTCTTTAATCGGTCGTCTTCACGAGAAAATTTGGAAGAATTTTCGTGGTGATCCAGCTGTCTTTAAGAGAAGCAGCAAGATTTAGAAGCTGGGTTGCCACGTCAGCTCTTCGAGCTTCCTCGCAAAGACGGGATTTTTTCCTCTTATTAAAAAACTCTCGGGTGGTAAGTCACAGAACCTAAATTTTTAATGTTGTTGAGAGTTTTGTCGCAATCCCCTCAAAATTCTTGGTTGTTGGAACTCCTGTGTCACTGTTGTGCATAATCAATGGATCCAAAGGCACACTCCCCAAAAAAGGGATGCCTAGCTTTTTTGCCGCAGTCTCGGCACCCCCTTCTTTAAAAATATCAGTAACATGATGACAGTGGCCACACTCAAACCTGCTCATGTTTTCAATGATACCAAGAATGGGAATGTGAAGTTTTTGGAACATCGTCAAGGCTTTGAAGGCATCAATCCAAGCCATCTCTTGGGGCGTGGAAACAATCACGACGCCATCAAGAGGGATTGATTGACATAAGGTAAGGTGGGCGTCTCCCGTGCCGGGAGGCATGTCCACAAGGAGCACATCCAGCTCACCCCAGGCCACATCTTTGAAGAGCTGTTTCACGGCGGTCATGACCATGGGCCCTCGCCAGATGACGGGCATTTCTTCGTTGATCAGAAAGCCCATGGACATGGCTTTAATGCCATGATTTTCAAAAGGAATAAATTTCTGGTCTTTGACTTGAGCCGGACCTGTAAGGCCCAAAAGCTTAGGCAGAGAAGGGCCATAGATATCCGCGTCCAAAAGCCCCACCTTCAAGCCTTTTTTCGCAAGACCCACGGCCAAGTTAAAGGCAATGGTAGACTTTCCCACGCCCCCTTTCCCGGAGGCAATGGCGACGATCTTTTTTAAATGGGGAAGGGAGAGTTTTTCCGGGTTCATCTAAATCTCGTTGCTTGTAAGAGCAAAGCTTAATATACTTGGACCCATAATAGTAGGATCATCATGAATTTTAAACCTTTAATTTTTCCTTTATGCTTCATCTTCTTTTTTGCTCATGCTGACTTTTTGTCTGATGGGTTTTCCCATATGGGGGAGAGAGCCATGCCCTCTGTGGTTAGTATTTCCACCATTATGCTTGTGAAAAATCCTGAAGCGCTCCAGCGCCGAGTGGATAATATGCTGACAAGTCCCCACAAGGATGTTTTTGGGCCTGAGGTTTTAAACCCCCCCCAAAAGGCGGAGACGGCAAGTTCCGGCTTCATTGTGGATCCAAGAGGGTACATCGTGACAAATTTTCATGCAGTGCGAGATGCTTATAAAATTAAGGTAACTTTGCAGGATCAAACGGTGCTGGATGCAGAGCTTATTGGAGATGACCAAGAAACAGATTTAGCTGTTTTAAAGGTGAAAGCCAATAAGCCTATGCCGGCTTTGAAATGGGCGGATTCTGATAAAGTGCGTATTGGCGAGTGGGTTGTGGCCTTGGGAAATCCTTATGGATTGGGGTCAACACTTACAGCTGGTGTTATTTCTTCTCCCGCCAGGGATCTCTCTGATTCTCGATTTCGGTTTGAAGCGGCTCAGCTCATGAAAGGCGTGATCCAGACAGATGCCGCTATTAACGCTGGGAACTCAGGGGGCCCTCTCGTGAACTATAAAGGTCAGGTTGTAGGAGTCAATTTTGGAGGAATTTCATCGTCGGGGGGAAGTGACGGTATTGGCCTTGCCATTCCGGCTAATACAGCTCGAAAAGTGGCTGATAATATTATCAGCTTTGGAAAAGTTAAGCGCGCTTGGATGGGTGTTAACATTCAAGCTGTCACCAATGAGATTGCCCAAAGTGTGCGATTGAAGAAAGCACAAGGTATTATGGTGGCTGCGGTCACGGAAGATGGCCCCGCTCGAGAAGCGGGCATTTTGAGCGGGGACATTGTTGTGAGGCTTAACGACAAGAAGATCAAAGATCCCGCAGATTTTACTCGGATCATTGGAGATTTGTCTGTGGGGCAAGTAGTGGAGGTAGTCCTATGGCGCCATGGAAAGGAAAAAACTTTGAAAGTTAAGCTGCAGGAATTCCGTAACCAAGATGATTTTAAGGAAACCATTAAAAAGACAAAAATTGACTTTAAGGATCACGTGGCGTGCCCTGAACTGGAATTTGGAGTCATCCCTTTAACCGCTCAGTTCCGACAAAGGTTTGGAGCAGAGAACCCAGCCATTCAAGGGGTGGCCATATCTGATGTAAAAGAAGGGGGATGGGCTGAGAAACATGCGCTGTCTGTTGGAACCATTATTCTTCAGATCAATGGAGCGCCAACCCCCACTATTGAAGACTTTAAAAGGGAAATGGCAAGAGCTGTCAATACTTCGGGACCCATTCTCCTGTTCTTGTACAGATTTGGACCAAAGTTCTACGTGGGAATCAATATAAAGCCACTTTCATAAAACGCCCATTACTTCGCGAAACTGCAGGAATTTCTCATAGCCGACATCTTATAAGCTGGCTCACGCGTCATTCTGTCGGTTGCCTGTTCATATAGGCGGCCCTTCCTTATTCCTAGAGCTAACTTAAATCTGTCTAGCCATGCCTCCTTATGTACGTCTATGTACACGTTGGGAACCTCAACCTTTGTTTCGCTCGTCCTAGACCTTTTCTGAGAGTGGCGTTAAATTGGTCCAGCTATAACTTGTTCTGGAAAAGAGGACAGTATATGATGGGGCAGATGTTTTTAAATTGAGAGGAAAGATGAGTCAAACTACATCCCTAATGAAGGGCAAAAGAGGATTGGTTATGGGGGTTGCTAATGATCGGTCCCTTGCCTGGGGTATCGCCAGATCTTTGCATGCCCATGGAGCGGAGCTTGCTTTTACGTATCAAGGAGAAATTCTAGAAAAAAGAGTTCGGCCTTTGGCTGAGTCCATTGGATCTACGATTGTCCTGCCTTGTGATGTGTCCGATGAAGGAAGTATTCAAAAGACTTTTGAGACCCTTCAAAAAAAGTGGGGAAAATTGGATTTTGTGATTCATGCCATTGCCTTTTCTGCAAAAGAAGAACTTACGGGTCCTTACTATAACACCACCCGGGGTAACTTTTTGAACGCTATGGATATTTCTTGTTATTCTTTTACGGCCGTTTGTCGTCATGCCCATTCTTTGATGACAGAGGGGGGAAGTTTGTTGACGCTCACGTACTATGGAGCAGAAAAAGTTATGCCGCATTATAACGTGATGGGAGTTGCAAAGGCAGCTCTTGAAGCGAGCGTGCGATACCTTGCGGTTGATTTGGGAAAGAACAATATCCGAGTGAATGGATTGTCTGCAGGGCCTGTTAAAACCTTGGCAGCATCCGGCATTGGGGATTTCAACTATATCTTGAAATGGAACCAGTATAATTCGCCGCTTAAGCGGAACGTGACCTTAGATGATGTGGGTAATGCAGGTCTTTATTTATTAAGCCCTCTTTCATCTGGGGTCACAGGTGAGATTCATCATGTGGATGCAGGATACCACGTGGTGGGGATGAAGGCAGTGGATGCGCCTGACATCAGCACTGTGTAACCCACCAGCCCCATAAAACAGCTATTACTTCATGAAACTGCAGGCATCTCGGTCCCCTCGTGTACGTCTGCGTGCGCGTCGGGAACCTTAACCTTTGTTTCATTCGCACTCTCTATTTTTTGGGGCTGGTGGCAGTGACTCACCTATTATTTGTAGGTGTCGCTCCTTTTTTCTTATAGCCATTTTAAGCCTGTCTCGCTATATTAGGTTCTGTAAAAAATAAGGAGAGTTCCATGGGCGTTATTTTAAATCCCCTTTTAGAAGTAGTTCTGATTCTAATTAAGGCTTATCAATGGATTTTGATTGTCTATGTGGTTCTGAATCTTCTGATGCTTTTCAATATTCTTGGGCGAGGCAATCAGTTTATTGATACAATCCATGACTTTTTAGCGCGTCTTATAGAGCCCATTCTGAGAAAAGTTAGAAATGTTTTGCCTACCTTTGGTGTCTTTGATATTTCGCTTCTTGTTTTGTTCTTGATGACGCATTTTTTTGATAAAATGATTCAATACATTCTCTTAAAATACCTTGCGTAAAGACTCATGGTTCAAGTACTAGATGGAAAAAAAGAGGCGGCGCATTTAAGCCAGTCGTTCCATGAAACCATTTGCCTTCTAAAGCAGCATAAGAAAATAACTCCTACGCTGGCAGTCATCTTGGTGGGGGATAATCCCGCAAGTCATCTGTATGTGCGGCGCAAACAGGAGACAGCAGAGAGTCTGGGAGTTGAGGTTCAGCTCTATAAATTACCCTCTTCCACGCCTCAGGAGGCGCTGCATAAGCTTATTGGAAAACTTAACAAAGATATGGCTGTTCATGGAATTCTTTTGCAATTGCCGGTGCCTCTTCATATCAATCGGGTGGAGGCTTTGAGTTACATTAGCCCTCTTAAGGATGTAGATGGATTGACGCCTGAAAATATTGGCCTTTTTAATCTGAATACGCCGCGTTTTATCCCCTGCACACCTCAGGGATGCCTACATCTCATTCACTTATGGAGGCGGGATTTAAGAGGATTAACAGCCGTTGTGGTGGGGCGCTCTCCTCTTGTGGGGGCTCCTATGGCTAAACTTCTTTTAAATTCTGATGCCACTGTCATTCAAGCCCATGCCCAAACAAAAAATCTTCCTGAGCTGTGCAAGCTGGGTGATATTCTTGTGGTGGCAGTGGGTAAACCAAACTTTATTCAAGGAGAATGGATTAAGAGGGGGGCCTGTGTGATCGACGTGGGTATTAACAACACAGAAGGAGAACGCCCGGTGGGGGATGTGGATTTTAAGGGCGCATCTCAAGTGGCGGGAGCTCTTAGTCCTGTTCCAGGAGGGGTAGGGCCTTTGACCATTATGTTCCTTATGAGCAACATCATTCGAGCCGCCCAACTGGCGCCTCTTGCCAAAAAATGACACGCCGCCGCACCCGTACTTTTTTACCCTCTTCTTTAGGAAAAGTTTTGCAGGGTATTACTTCAGATTTTGTCTCAAAAGAAGGATTCGTGTGGGCCGTGATTTTACAAGGGTGGCCACTGGTGGTGGGCGATGCTTATAAAGATATGGTGTTGCCTCAAAAACTTCAATTTCCAAAAGGCAAAACGACAGAAGGGACTCTGTCCGTGCTGGTGGAAAATAGTGGTGCGGCTATGCTTGTTCAGCACTTGCAGCCAGTTATTCTAGAGCGGGTAAATCGATACTTTGGATATAAGGCTCTCACAAAAATGGTTATGAGACAGGGTGTTTTTCCGTCAAAAACGGAGCTGACGAAGTTTTCTTTTAAAAAAGAACGCCCTTTAACCGGTGCCGAAAAAGAAGAAATAGAAGGGCTTTTAAAGACTTTTCCGGAAGGACCTTTGCGAGAAGCGCTCAAAAACTTTGGAGAATCCTTGTTGAAAAGCGAGGATTCTTGAAAATTTCCAAAAATCAGAGTACAACGGAACACTCCAACAGCGCCGCTGTGGCTCAGTGGTAGAGCGTACCCTTGGTAAGGGTAAGGTCGAGAGTTCGATTCTCTCCAGCGGCACCATTTCTAAAGAAACTCTTGCTTGGTGGAGAGGCAATGAAGTGTTGTATTTTTGCAACTTTCCGCACTAAATAATAATATACAATGTTTAATTTGTTGTTATTCTTTGGCGGCTTTGTATATTCTAGGAACTGTAGTTTTTTATAAAGGAGAATTTAAATGAAGAAAGTATTACTAAGTACAGCCCTGTTGGCTGCTGTTATCAGCACTTCAGCGGCAAAGTTTGACGGTGCCTACGTTAAGGGAGATGTTGTTTACTCCTCTACGAAACTCACTTTCAAGGATAAGATTCCGGCTGTCAGCACAAACTATAAATCTAAGAAGCTCAATGGCTTCGGAGGTGTTGCAACCGTTGGGTACGGAGACAACTGTGGGTCTGTTTATCTTGGAGGAGAAGCTTACCTTGGTAAGGTTTTCGCTAACAAGAAAACAACAAATGAGGAGCGGACTTTGAAGATAACTCGTGGCGTGAATGCAGGAGTTGCAGGTCGTGTTGGTGGACACATCAATGACACAACTTTGGCTTACTTCCGTCTTGGATTGGACTATGCGCGTTATGGGGTAAAGTTGAATGATACAGTGACTACTACTAGAAACTTCAATAAAAACTTCACTGTGTGGTCTGTGGTTCCAGGTGTTGGAATTGACGCGAAAGTTTCCCACAACGTGTTTGTAACGGCTGGTGTTGATTATGCGATTGCATTCAAAGCAACTGTTCCTTCATCTGTAAAGAACATCGTTTCATATTCGAAGAAGCCTAGGTCTCTGACATTCCGTTTGGGTGCTGGATACCAGTTCTAGTTCTCTAGATCTATCGAAAAAGAATACTGTCTTTTTAAGCCCGGGGAGTTCCCCGGGCTTTTTTATGTCTTAAGCATCCATAAAATAAACTTCTTGTCCAGAGCCAATGTGAGGAATATTTTTTCTATATTCGGATTTATTTCTTGTTTCAGTTATGAACTAAAGAGTCTTTTTATAAAATTTTTTCAGAAGTAATAAAATTTTGAACTAAAAAATAAAAAATGTAATATAATATATTCAAAAGATTATTTAATAATAAGGGGGAAGGCATAATGAGTTTAATCAAAAAAAATACAATTAGTTTATTGGCATTTTATTTTTTTGTTTTTAGTTTTTCAGATAGTGGTGCTGTGGTGACGGATTCCTCAGAGTCTGGAGACATTGCGCGGTCTTTCCAGAGACTGAGATCAATCAGAAGAATGAAAGCCGGTAATGCGGATACTGAGAGCATGAAAACGCTCAGAAGTATGGGTGTTTCACAAAAAGCAGCCAGAGAGGCTCTTGATAAGTATGCTGCTGCTGATTCTGGAGTGGACGAGTCTAGTGATGAGGAAGATCCCTTTATTAGTACGCTTCAAACGCATTTTAAATCAAAAAACTATTGGGAAAATCGTGAAAAGAAGGCAGAGAATGAGGCCCTTGAATATGGTGTCTTTGGACTGGCTTATCTTAATGAATCAAAAGATCTCCACCATGAATTTTTAGAGCAAAAAGAGGCAGCAAGCGAATTGGAGGCGGGGGTTTTGGATGTGGAAACGGCTTTCTTTCCCACATTGCAGGCTATTTCTACCAAAGAGGAGCTGGAAGAGTCTCGAAGTCTTTTCCAAGAACAATTAGACAAGAAAAATGCGCTTGTTAAAAAATACAGAAGCGGAATGGATTTAGAAAATTTTTTGGTAGAGGCATATGATCTTGAAGGTCGTGGGCTTGTTGAAAAAATTAAAGCTACAAGAAATGATCTTGTGGCAAAGTTTAATGCGTCCGAAATTGATGCAGAATCCTTACTCAAGGCCCTGATTGTTTTGGAGGGAGAAAAAATGGCCACGGCTCGAATGGAAATTCTTCTTCAGAAGCCAAGGCTTGCATCGGATTTGCAGGCTGTGGAGCGTCAATCGGTAGCTCTTGCTCAAAAATATGGACGACTACAATACGCCATGGGAGGGCTTTACGATCGCCTATATTCAGCTCTTTCAGAGGAGGGATATAAGGCTATTTCTGGGGGAGAAAAGGTTTACGATGCTTTTTTAGCGTCTAAAAAATTTCAAGCGGCCACATCATGGTTCCAGACAAAATACTTTACAGAGAAAGGGCTGAAAGAAAGAAAACGTATCATTGGAGCTTTGAAAAGGACCAAGAGAATTTTTTTGGAGAACTTGGAGATTCTAAGACAGTCGCAAGATGAAGAAGCTCGGGCTCGGGCAACAAAAGAACTTCGAGCTCTTGAGGTGGATCCAGCCTTGATTGAGGAGTTGGCGGATGTTCAAAGAACGCCTGACCTTAAAAAGAGAGTGAAGAAAATCTTTCGGCACCTGAAAGAGAGAAATAACAACCTAAGTGTTGTGAGAGGAATCTTTAAGGAGCACTCTCGTGACAAAGATTCTCTTGCGATACGAAAAGCGGCTAAAGCTAGAATGTTTCATTATTTCAAGGATTTACAAAAAGCGATAGAAGATTATCAAGCCGATCGGCAACATTTTTTAAATTCACAGAAGGAAACCAGAGCTTAGATTGTAAAA
>CAZEUR010000006.1:0-43472 GCA_964515175.1 uncultured Holosporaceae bacterium
TGTAAATTTAAAAAACCTTCCCTCAAACTCGATCTAATCCCGAACTGACGTTAATTTATTTAGCTTTTAGCGTAGCTGCTCCCCGCTGGATCCAGCACTATTGCAAACCTAAAAATACGGTGAGCTTTTTTCAGTTCCATAAGACTGAATGGCTTTTTTTCACCTATTTGATCGCTGTATTTGGAATTTTCTTTGGCCTTATAATTCTTGGGGTAATTATGAGCACACTGGTTCTTGTCTCAACCGGATCTTCCTCTTCTATTTCAGAAGGATTCAGTCTTCCACAGATTCTCGCAACCGCCACGACCATTATGTTGACCCTTGGTGTTTGCTTAACCATCTGGGCACGGCTATGCTTCGTCTTTCCGGCCGTTGCTCTCTCAAAGCCCACCGGATTAAGACAAGCCTGGAAAGAAAGCAGGCCTCACTGGAAAAAGCTTATGGGACTTGTTCTCTTGATTGTGATCTGCCTTGGACCTCTAAGCTTGATCGAAGAAAAGGGTCCACTTCTCACCTTCGTAGGCGTTCTGATCACCACCGTGATTTCAGCCATTGGAGATATCTGTGTCACAAAGTTTTATTTGGCCCTAAAGAGATAGGAGCTACTGCTTTGCCAGAGCATCCAACCGCTGACGGTCTCCAGACGAATACTGGGTCACGGGCTTACCCCTAGAGACAGCAAGGTTTCGGACAACTGTATTGCTTTTTTCAAAATCAGGGAGCGGTTTTACCAAAGGCTCAGATAATTTTAAGGGCGGCAACACCTTTTCTAAATAATATCCCCCAAACTCAGCCCAAGACCAGATTTTGGAGACTTTTAAAGGCTCCGGATAATGGGAGGGCGTAAAGAAATAACGTCCCGCCAGCGTTAAGCAAGACAAAAAGAAAAAACCGGTAAGCGCTCCCAAAATCACACCAAGCCCCCGATCCAGACTGCCCAATGGGCTGTCTTTAACGCTTTTTGACAGAAATCGAGTCACCAGTTTAAAAACAATCAGCAGACTTAAAAAAATAATGGCAAAGGTTGCAATGGTTGCCCACGTATCATTCTCTATGTACCGCGCTGCAAAGGGTTTCGCCAAGGGATAGAGATGAAGGGTGGAAATGCCCGCCCCCACCCAGCTCAGGATGGAAAAAAACTTTTCCGTAAAACCTGTTATGAATCCCATAATAGAAAAAACCAACAGAATCGCCATTAGGATGACATCCATCCAATTAATATGTTCCATGAACCGTCTCCTTTGGCTTCACATCATATCCTATAAACTCAAAAATTTCCATGAGGGTTTTGAGAGAATGCAGCTTAAAACTGGAATTATCTACCACAGCATCCTTGGATCGTTTGGGAGGCGTTAATGCCCCCCTAAATCCAAGTTTTTCAGCTTCTTTTAAGCGAGCAGCCATTTGACTCACGGGACGGATTTCACCGACCAATCCAATTTCTCCAAAGACAATGAAATCCTTGGGGAAAGGGATATTACTGAGGGCTGAGAGAAGAGCCGCCGCCACGCCCAAATCCGCCGCCGGCTCTGATATTTTGAGCCCCCCGGCCACATTCAAATAAATATCTTTTCCGGCAAAAGATACTCCACATCGAGCTTCAAGAACGGCAATGACCATGGAAAGACGTCCACCGTCCCAACCAATCACCGTACGACGTGGCGTGGCCAAAGAAGACGGCGCCACCAGGCTTTGGAGCTCCACCAACAAAGGTCTCGTGCCTTCAATGCCACCAAAAATAACAGACCCACTCACATCATCATGACGATCCGCAATGAAGGCGGCTGATGGATTTTCTACTTCTTGCAATCCCAGTTGGGTCATTTCAAAGACACCAATCTCATCCGTGGGCCCAAATCGATTCTTCACAGATCGGAGGATTCGGAACTGGTGTCCCCGCTCTCCTTCAAAATACAAAACCGTATCCACCATGTGCTCTAAGATCCGAGGCCCTGCGATGGCCCCTTCCTTGGTCACATGGCCCACCAATACCACAACAGTGCCCGTCTTTTTCGCCACTCGAATAAGTTCTTGGGCACAACATCTAACCTGCGTTACTGTGCCCGGAGAGGAATCAACACTGTCCAGATACATGGTTTGGATGGAATCCACTACGATGAAGTCCGGCGCTTCTTTGCCCTCTAGGGTGGCAATAATACTGCGCAGATCTGTACTAGAGGAAAGTTGAAGAGGTGTATTTTCAACCCCAAGGCGACTGGCCCGCATGCGCACTTGAGAGACCCCTTCTTCTCCGGACACGTAAGCACAGGGGCGCCCTTGAGAGAGCCTTGCCGCCACTTGAAGTAACAGAGTGGACTTTCCGATCCCCGGATCACCTCCCACCAGAATCACAGATCCCGGCACAAGCCCTCCTCCACAGACACGGTCAAATTCCTGGATTTGACTTTTCCATCGCTCTGTAGGCTCTGACGATCCTTTCAGTCCCACAAAGTCTAAAGGTTTTGTAGACTTATCCCTCTTCAATCCTTTGGGAATCTGAGACACAACATCTTCTTGGAGAGAATTCCACGCATTACAGTCAGGGCAACAGCCAATCCACTTGGGATGCTGAGTTCCACATTCTTGACAGGTGTAGACGTGACTTGATTTACTCAAAACCTATGACCGTTTTTTGGAAGGGTGCATGTGACCCGTGATAAATTTTTGCACGAAGGCATTTTTGGATCGATCCAAGCTGCTTGCAGGACCCATCCAAACAATTTTGCCCTCTTTTAACATGGCGATTTTATCGGCAATAAACTTTGCACTTTCAATGTCGTGGGTAATGCTGATGGCTGTCGCCCCCAATCCATCCACACATTTTTTGATGAGATCATCAATAACCCCACACATGATAGGATCAAGACCCGTGGTGGGCTCATCAAAGAAAAGAATTTCTGGGTCTGCTGCAATTGCACGTGCAAGGCCGACGCGCTTTTGCATGCCTCCCGAAAGTTCGGAGGGGGAAAGATCTAAGACACTCGAACCAAGACCCACTGCTTTAAGTTTTTGGAGAGCTAAAGTTTTCACCTTCGCATCTGGCATTTTTTTTGTGTAGGTGAGCTCAAACCCAACATTCTTCCATACGGACAAGCTATCAAAGAGGGCGCCTCCCTGAAAGAGCATGCCAAATTGACTAATAATTTTGTCTCGATCAGATTCGTTCATACCCAAAACTTCTTGCCCATCAATCTTGATGCTGCCGCTATCAGGTTGAATGAGCCCCAAGATACATTTCAACAGAACAGATTTTCCAGTACCAGATCCCCCAAGGACCACAAGAGATTCGCCTTTCATGACCTGAAAACTCACCCCCCGCAACACATGGTTGCCCCCGAAGCTCTTATAGAGATCTTTCACTTCTATTTTTGGGATAGCATCGTTTTTTTTCATTGGTCAAACAATATGGAAGTTAGAATATAGTTTAAAATCAAAATGGCAATTGAGGAAGACACCACAGCATTTGTTGTGGCACGCCCCACCCCTTGAGCACCTCCTTTGGAAAAATATCCTTGGTAGCATCCAAAAAGAGCGATCACAAATCCAAAAGCAACAGCTTTGATCAACCCTGACCTGACATCTTCCGCTTTCAAATATTTGAAAGTTTGCTCAATATAAAGGGCTGAGTTAAACCCAAGCTTATGCACGCTCACAAGATATCCCCCCAGAACACCAATGGCATCTGCACAGAGAACCAAAAGAGGAAGACTGATCAAACTGGCAATAATTCTAGGCACCACTAAATATTTAAAAGGATTTGTGGAAAGCGTTACAAGCGCATCAATCTGTTCTGTCACCCGCATCGTTCCAATTTCAGCTGCAATGGAGGCCCCCACACGCCCCGCCACCATAAGACCGCCCAAAACAGGCCCCAGTTCACGGGTAATGGAGAGAACCACAACCGTTGCAATGGCACTTTCTGCGGAAAATCTAGAGAACCCCGTATAGCTTTGAAGCGCCAAAACCATGCCGGTAAAAATTGCTGTAAGGCCCACAACGGGCAAAGAAAGATATCCTATCTTATAAAGCTCCAAGAGAATTTGACGCCAGTAGTACGGAGGACGGAAACAATAGCTTGTTACCTTTACAATGAATAAGAACAGAGCCCCCAGCGTTTGGATAAACCTGAGCGTTGCGCCCCCTATTGTTACAACCGTTGATGTGATCATTTCATGTATATTCTGTCATACCTTTGACCCAATCGGGTAATTAATTCATACACGGCGGAACCTGAATCTTTTGCAAGGCGCGCAAAAGAGCCTTCGTCATATACAATATCCGCCCATTTTCCAACGGTCGCCACAGATTCAGGAATTTCTGACACATCAATCACTGTAAGATCCATGGAAACCCGTCCCACAATGGGTGCCTCATACCCCTCTAAATATACTACACCATTATTGCTCGCACCGCGAGGGAGTCCATCTGCAAATCCCATCCCAATGGTTGCAATCCTACGGGTAGACGGTGCAATATAGGAAGCCCCATAACCGATTCCCTCTCCTTTATGAATAGTCTGAATTTGAAGGATTGCAACTTGGCTCTTAAAGGCAAACCTCAATCTCTCTGTCATACCAGGAGGTGTCCCCAAGGTTCCATAAAGGGACATTCCGACACGAACCCCATCAAAATAATAATCTCGTCCCAATCCAATACCTTCAGACGCAGCCAAAGAATAGACCGAGCCAGGAAAATGAGGAATAATTTCCTTAAATATTTTTAACTGATCCGCGTTCTTTGGATCTTGTGGATGGTCGGCACAGGCCAAATGACTCATCACATGGGATACTTGATTTGGCTTTACTATCGTCAAAACTTTTTCCAAGTCATTTCCATTTAAAGAAAGACGATTCATTCCTGTATTAAAGTGCAGCACAAAACCACCTGAGAAATGCTTGGCACATAAGTCTAATTGGGACAAAGAAGCGATAACTGGCGTTAAATTGAGGTCTTTAACGGCAGAAATTGTTTCTTCTGAAATGCCATTAAAAATATGAATGGCCGATGTTTTTGGCAGAACTTTCCTAAGCGCCACAGCTTCCGGCAAGGTTGCCACAAAAAAACTGCGACATCCTTCCGACTCAAGGGCTTTTGCCACAGGCCCATAGCCAATCCCATAAGCATTCGCTTTAACGACAGCAGAGACTTCCACCCCTGTATATTTCTGAATTGCTTTATAATTATGAATAATCTTCTCAAGATCAATATAGAGTCTTAAAAAAGGATTTTGTATTTCCGGGCCCATGGTCACTCTCACCCTTCCAGTATATCCCGTTTTCGGGACAAGAAGAAAGAGTTATCCTCTCCGTCTACGACTATCTTTGGGTTCTTCATAGCGCCCGATGTTTCCAAGAACTTCTGCCATCAAAGAAGGATCTTTTCCATAAGTGGGTGTTTTTGCCTTCACGGGCTCTATTTCATGTGTCTTTTGATCTATTGTCTGGATGGACTTAACGTATCCCTTTTCATCAAAAGAAATGATGAAGAGTCGGTATGCCGTAGTCTTTGGCTTCAGGAAAGAAACAGTCTCGGTATGCTCCCCGATATAATACCACTCATCTCCCGCAAAGAAGCCTTCTGTGGAGGGGGGCCCCAGAATAAGGCGAACTTCTCCCCTTGAGGTTTTCCCAGGCACCACTTTTTCCAAAAGTTCTTTTTCAATAAAATTTCCTCGAGTATGAAAGGTAGGCGTACACGCACATAAACACCCAAGGGCAACAAAAAATACAAGGCGAGCAATTTGTTTCATAATCTATCCTTTTGACCTGAAACATAGACTTACACAGACCTTAGCCTCATGTCAATTGTCAGATGAAAATTAAGCTTGGGTCTCTGAGGTATTGCTGGTATCAAGAACTGATTTGTCAGGGAGGTCCGGAATATCTTCATCCAAATCTTTCACGAGGTTAATGGTGTTTAAATCACCCAAATAATGAGCTGCCAGATCATGGAAGAACTGGGTTTGACCCTTTCCATGCCTATCCAGTTTTTTCCGATCCCCAGGCAGAAAAGGTTGGATACGATGGTATTTAAAATGGTCTTTTAGAAATGCTGCTGTCATCAGTTTTTCTGCCGCAGCATCGGAGGCGGACATTGGGGCATTTACAATGGCCCCTATTCCACTTTGCAGGACGGAATTATTTTGAGTTTTCTGTGGATTAACAAATTCAGCAGAAAGTCCTGTTCCGATAGAGAGAAAGAGAAAGTCCTTTATATCTGCTTTCAAAGACGATTTCAACTGCTGTGCCTCGCTATAGGCAAAGTATATGGGGTTATTGGCAAAGAGACCTCCATCATCAAAACAAAAAGTTTCCCCCTCGTGGGTAAACACGGCCCGTCCAAAATATATGGGTGCTGCCGTTGTCGCCGCAGCTACTTTCCAAACATCAAAATTTTCTGCCAAACGGGTCCGACCAAGCCAAGACCTAAAAAGCCTTGGTTCTGGCCTTGCCCCGGGTCTTGTCGCCAAAATCAAAGCGGTCTGATCCGTCCTGCCTAATTCACTGAGTTTTGTTTGTTGATTTGTGTTTGAATTTAGAAATTTTGATCGCAAAATTTCGTATAAGTTCTTCTTATCATAAAAAGTACCTCGAAAAATTCCCCGAGTCAAATCAAACCTCTTCATCCAAGAAACATCAAAGATCTTCTTTGCTTCCAAAGGATATGCCCGAACTACTTCTGCTAGAGAATACCGGTAGGATCCATCGTCATTCATCATCATATAGCTTAAGGCATTCACCCCTCCCGCAGATGTTCCAACTAGAATATTGGCCCTTGCACGAAGATCCGTGGCCTCAGGGTTAGGCATATCTGGATAGAGGGCTGCCCTTATTTCTTGTGATTTATGTAAAAATCCTGCCACATATTCGGCCCCAAAAAGCCCTCTATACCCCCCTCCATCAAAAGATAAAACGAGGGGTCTCTTATGGGTTTTAACAGAAGGCTCCTTTTGGTCTGGGATTTCATAGGAGGAAGCCCCCACAGATATTTCGTTCGATTGAGGGGCAAAAAGAACTCTCTTTACTGCTTCTGTAACAAGTCTATCCGAGCTACTACCTCCCGTATCTGAAGAAGAAGTCTTTCTCAGACTTCCCTTTTCGGGTCTTACAGAAGCCGCCCCCATAGGACTAATGTCTTTTTTGAGGAGAGATCGGCTTGGTAGTTTGCGATTTCTTTTGGGATCTCTTGGAGAAAAATCAATCGCCTCGTCGCTCGCTAAGGAATCCTGAGGAGAAGACAGGGGAGAAGGCCCTCCTGAAATTTCTGTGTCAATCAAGGATTTTGAAGGCGTAAGAGGAGCTGCAGATTCAGAGACCTCTTCCGATGACAACACTTTTAAAACAGGCTTTGGTCTATGTTCCAGATGAATTTCCGATGCAGAAAAAGACATAAAAACCCAATGAAATGTAACTATTACAAATATAATTATTAATTCCTTTATCACGAAAGGAATATGTATATCGTCATATTCTTTTCTCTTTTTCAAAAAAACCTCCATAAATTATTTTATATTTATTATATTATTATACATTTACTTTTTTAATACTTGAAATATTTTTTATTTAAAGGAGTTTTCGAGACAGGGTTTAGGAGACTTCCTCGTACAGCCCGCAAAAAAGTTTAACAATCCTCTTGGCGAAAGGCGATAAAAATAGTATACATATTGGAAATCTTTTTGCCGGATTAGCTCAGCTGGTAGAGCTACTGATTTGTAATCAGAGGGTCGGCGGTTCGAGTCCGTCATCCGGCACCAGATTTTAAGCGGGTTTCAGGGAAATATTAAAGATGACTAACATTAAAAGGCGCCAATAAATCATCACAGCTGTGGTCTCTTGTGGTTGCTTATGGAGTGCTATTACTATGAAAAAAATAAAACTGATTTCCTTCAAACTCTGCTTCCTGATTCCTCTTGTTTTTCTGAATGGGTGCAGACAGCTGTACTGGGTCAGCAACTCTAGGCCCATAACAAGCCTTACGTCAGACCAACTTGATTGTGAGTATTTGGCTTATAAGGACTTCCCTCCTAATCTATACAAAACAGTAAAACCCAATTATGGGGCTGCCTTCTATAATTCAATGCAATCATCTACTACGAACACAAAGTGTCATCAATATGGGAATTCTCTGCAATGCCAAACTAAGCATCAACCTGCGCCTTACGTACCAGAAGAAGTTGTTGTTTCTAGAGATGCGAATCAAAATGCCAGAGAGCAGGCAACTATGAGATGCATGCACGAAAAAGGATGGAGATTGGAATACAGGGATGTCTGGCCTTAAAATCACTTGGCTGCTCCCTAAAAAAGTATAACTAATTTCTGCACCTTGCTTACCCAGCATCTCAATTGTTTCCGACAATATATTCCTATCGCAGAGTTGCAGAATTCAGGATTTATAAAATCTTGGAAAGTTATTTATTGGCTACTCGAAGCGCTTTTACACGAGTCACGATAGCTTCTACAATCTTATCCATTCTTTCAGAGCTTACATATTGATCCGCCCAATGATTCCATCCGGTCTTTATTTGGTAGGACACCCTCAACAAACCCAACATTTCCCTATATTTGTGACAAACCCCGAGAAAGAGACCTTAATTCAAATTCAAATCATCCAGAGTAAGTCCAGCTTTTGTCAACCGGCTGGTTGCAGCACCAGAAAGGGTAGCTCGACGCTGCTCTGGAGTTTCTAGGTCTCTAGCTCTCTGCATCAGACTTTTATAATGCTTATCAACCTCATAATGCATCTCAAGGCTGTCTGAAAACCGCTCCTTAATTCTTTCATCGTTCATCAAAGCCAATCGATGAATCGGTAAAAGGTGGGGGTGTTGATTCTTAAAAATCTCTGTTATGGCGGACATAAACATCTTGCTGAAATCTTCTTGATTGGGCTTTGTTGATCCCAACAAAGATTGCCGTTGATTTTCTGTCAAATGGTCTATGGCAGCTCTCACGAAGGCATCAGCTCCTCCTGTATCAGAATTACTGATGTATAAAAACTGACGGCTAAAAATGCTCAGAGATCGTAAAGTTGTTTCGACCCCCTCTAGGTCAAACCCTACAACTGTCAATCTTTCCTGAACTCCCTTAACACAGCTCATTGTATGTATTCCATCATAGGCCTTTGCGCTTTCTTCAAGAGCTGGCAAAAGCCATGTCTGCCGAATAGCATCTGTTAAACTTATCATATAGGGCACAACAAATCCTAACAACGGAGTTATCTCTTGGTAAAAGTCAGGTCTACGGCCTTCTTCTCCATACCCTTGGCAGACTACGCGATGGTAGAGAGGTTTTTGCCATGTATCAGCATATTGATCAACCCATTCATGTAACTTTACCTTTGCTGGCTCTAGGTCCATTTGGACCAGTCTCAATCCTTGCAAACATTTTTCAACCGCTTTGTAAAGTGGTATAGAATGACCCAGGTCATCTGGGATCATCAAGGAGGCAGCATAATGAATTTCCATGGCACGTGAAGGCTGTGACGCTCGAGCAGGTTGAACGGAGCTACCAAAGGATGGTCGAGAAGCTAACGGAAATAGGGTGTGTTCAGCTTCTCTAAAAACTTGATCTTCTTTAATCTCACGTCTTTGAGCTCTATGCTCATCCGTTTTCTGAATAAATAGGGTGACAAATCGTTCAGCTTGGACAGGATTCAACCCTCCTGGACAAACGGGCCTCATCCCAAGATCAGGCTCCTCTCCATTAAATAGCTTGATAACTCGAGAAAAAAGGTCATCCTCCCACCTATATCTCGCAGAAAAGTCACGTCCACAAAATGATCTTAATCGTTGAAATTGAGACTGCAATTCCGGACGCACGTTAAGGAAAACTTTTAAAAGATCTGAATGCAGCCTCCCTGTTTGACTCAAATCGTCTAAGAACACACTTAAAGCAAAACCATATCGGTCAGGTGTCTCAAAAATGGGGGTCATTGCATTGGTAGCTTCTACATAGTCACGGATAAAAGCATCATTTGTCACTTGTGAAAACATTTGATCAACAAGGTCTCTGGATTCTCCTGGGACTCTAGAAAGGGCTAACCGTAAAGTATCTATTGTACTCTTCTTGCCATATTCCCTGGCAAATGAGCTCCGACTCTTATCTACTGCAACAGCCATTAAGTTGGGCCAGTCTTCATTAGCAGATGACCCACGAGGTAACAATCTCCCATTTTCAATAACACTCTGCCGCATTTCCTGGAAAAATGGTGCAAAAAAATCTCGCGTGAGAGAGGAATTATCTGAACTTTGTCCAGTCCGCTCTCTAACACTCGCAGAGAACTGTAGAGCCATCTCCTCGTTACGAGAAAGATTTTCAAAGTGTTTTAAAAATCCAGTACAAAAAAGCAACCGATCTTCTGGGGATAATGTTTGCACAAACTTAGATTTCATCAAGTCTTTAAGGTTGTTCCACAGAGGACCATGATCCGTATGGAGAAATTTTGATAGTTTAACAAACTCAGGCAATACCTTTTCTGGATCAATACCCATTTCCATAAGATCTAGCTCCAATGGCCCAGGAGCTGAATCTTCAAAATAATATTCTCTTGAGTTTCCAAGAGCATTCAAAGACGTCATTATTAAAAGAAATACAAAAAATTTTCTCATCATTATTCTGCTCCTATACAGATAATTATTTGGTATCTTTGTAGTTTATATATAAAATTTCCGCCACATTCAAGAATGTCAATCTAAGGAGGCACCATCATCTCCGTCAGTTCAGGAATAAACCCCTTTATCACAGAAACTGGGTTAATCAGATAATTGGACAAGAATCTAGAAATATATTTCTCTTTAGACTTCTCATCAATTCAGCCCGGTAATACAGAAATCCAATCTGCCGTATTTACATTCCGGTAGGCTAAAACGCTTGCTGCTAAATCTGCCAATCCTATCGCATGAGCCTTGTACAAGCTCGTCTCTCGATCTTGTAAATCTTCCTCAATCGAGCAGGCTACATCCGCAACTCCACCCGTTAACATCCTCATACCTTCCTCCTTTATCTTTTTTGTAGAGGAGGATCTTATATAATTCCCTTCCTATTTTAATTATGTCGGGTGGTAAGAGGAGCCATACCATATCATTGCATTCTTATCCGAATTTAAGCGATAGCTTTCCGCATGGACCACAACTAGGCCGGACGATGCAATGGAGCTCTTTATTGTGCATCGTATAAAGCCTCCAGCCGAGCAACCAAAGCTTTTTGCGTATCAGAAAGCCGAGGGTCTGTTACCGTGTTAAAAGGAGTGCGCGCATTAACATAGGCCGGATCATAGAACCCAAAAAGCTTTGGTCATTGGGAGGGGGACCTTATGAGTTTCCTTAAGAACTCTCAGCACATCTTGGTGCTCAGAGAGCGTAAAACCATGCTGACCAAAAATGTTCCTCTGATGAGCAAGCATGCCATCTCCACGGCCAAAGAGCTCATCAAACTTATGGAGATGATTCCTCTTTGTGCCAGAAAGTCTTTAACTCTTGATAATGGAGGAGAATTTGCCGATCACGAAACATGGCTCCAGGCTCTGGAGCTTCCTTCTTTCTTCTGCGATCCCTACGCCTCTTGGCAAAAGGGAGGCATTGAAAATACCAATGGAAGACTCAGACGGGATCCTGCTAGAAACTCTAATATCCATACTATGTCTGAGGAGGACTTCAATGAAACCATAGACAATTATAATTCTACCCCCAGAAAATCCCTCAATTGGCTAACCCCAACTGAGGCCCTTAAAAAAATTTACGTCGTGTTGCACTGCAAACTTGAATGTGGCCTGGCTCGAACGGCAGGAGATTTGGTAGGTATTGATAGGAATTCAGCGATCAGATTTTTCCACAAATTGAGAGAGAAGATTGCTCTTAAACAGCAAAATCGAAGCGAGCAATTTTGTGGGGAAATCGGGTTAGATGAAAGCTACTTTGGAGGTGTTCGCAAAGGTAAAAGAGGAAGAGGCGCTGCAGGCAAGATTGCTGTCTTTGGAATCCTTAAAAGAGGGGGCAAAGTATATACGCAAGTTATAACAGATACTAAAACCTCTGCTCTAATGCCAATTATACGCCAAAAGATTATGCCTGACAGCTTCCTATTTAGGATTTTCAGGCAAAAGTTTTGGCAAAATTAATTCCACGCCATCCTCTTGCTGGGTGACCGGGGTACCAAGTGGGGCCTCCAGAGAGATCTCTCGTCCGTTTGATAAAACTAACTTAATATTTCCGTCGTGCTGTGCAAAGGAGGTCGCCTGCGGGAATTTCACAAGACCAGCTATATCAATCGGCTGCGCCAGATCAGGATCAAAAACTGCTACATCGCTATCATTTGCAGATAAACCAGAGGACCAGTTTGAGGGAGCAGCCCACTCACCTGAACAGGGAACTCTCCAATCTCTTCCACTCTCCTCATCATAGTGGCCATTAAGTAAACCTGAATCAACTAACTCCCGGATAACCTTTTTACATTTTTGGTTTAGTTTCTGTCGCTCCTGATGCTCTGAAAGATCATCTCCTGCGCCACCAGAAGCAAATCCTTCTGCAATCCCCCCAACTATCACCAACAGAACAAAAGCTTTTTTGATCATTGCTAACCCAGTCCTTTCTTAACTATAAGTTAAGGTATAAACGAATATTCGTGAAAGTCAATTAAATATGCGCCAGAAAAACTCATAGAACCTCCTTCGTCTTCTTTTCTTGAAACAACGCCGACCCATGATATCCACCTTTCTTCACCTTCGATGCCCGTATAACAGTTGCCAAAGCATGCGCCAGATTGTCTGACATGCCAGGGCATTCCTTTTTGGAAGAAAGCAAGTGCCCATGGGCTCAATGAACGACAGACAAAGATTTTCAATCTGATGTTAGGGGATTTCGAAGGACATCTGACAACGGGCAAATATGCCAAAATTACAAAATGCTCCCAAGATACCGCTCCAAGGGATATAAATGACCCATTCTCACTATAACTCCTACGCTAAAGTGTGGATTTGACTCAACAATATCTATTATTTGTTGCTGCCAGCGATAGCTTTCCGCATGGACCACAACTAGGCCGGACGATGCAATGGAGCTCTTTATTGTGCATCGTATAAAGCCTCCAGCCGAGCAACCAAAGCTTTTTGCGTATCAGAAAGCCGAGGGTCTGTTACCGTGTTAAAAGGAGTGCGCGCATTAACATAGGCCGGATCTAGGAATTTTGTTTCAAATTCCGTAACTTTAGCAGGATCTGGAGTCGTTCCCAAAAATGCAGCAAGACGCGCGATAGTGGCACCCGTATTGGGAGACAAAATATCTTCAAACTTCACGAAGAGTCTCGATTTCCCCTCAGTACCCGTGAGAATGGCATTACCGCTTAACTCCCATGTTGATAGAGCATCCGCAAAAGTAGCTACTTTTCTTATTTCGACGGACGTCGCCATATCAACGGGATTCCTTAAAACAATCACGTATTTATCTGCGAGAGTCTTCCCCGTCCCTCTAATTGCCGTGAAAGCCGCCTCCCAAGTTGGCAACATAATGGCTGCCTGGGTGTTTTTAATAACAATCTTTGGATTTACGACAAAATCGGCCTTGATGTATTTAATGAGAGTATCAAGATCATCTGTCCCAGCTAAAATGCCCGTTCTTGTTACTTTAAAAACGCGCTGCCTTTCTCTAGTGGCAATATCCTTGGAGACTCGCGCCACATTTGCATCTTCATACCCTCCCCAGGGGCTCGATCTTTTAGCAGAAGCAGCGGGGTACTCCCGAGCAGCTCTCGTTAAAGACATTCCCGCAACATTAACCGCTTTCGTGTAAATACTAGTACCGGATCTTCCTGGCGCTAAAATGAGCGCTAGTTCATAGTCCGCCGCCGCAAAGGCCCCTGAACCTATACAAAAAATTGCACCTACTATCAAAAATAAGTTTTTCATAATGAGATTCCCTCCATTCTTTTCTGCTTCTACATTCCTACTTTCTAACAACCTTCGGCAGATGTCTATAAAAAGTTTTGTTTTTTTAAAAAATATGATACGGTCAGGGTAATAGATAAAAAAAATAAAATACAGGCGGAGGAAAAACTGGGAAACGTGAAAAAACATTTTCAGGCACGGCAAGGAACATCTTTGAGTGCGTTAGCTATTGCTTCGAGTTTCATATGGAGCGGTCATGCAGATGATACGGTTCTTGTAAACCACGAACCTCGAATTTCCACTGTGGAAAGCACAAAGCCTTTATCAGCCCCCCCGCCACCTCTACCGAACGTAACCTTTGTAGCAGCGCCACCACCCCCTTCTTTGCCTCCTTTGGCCCTACCTGTTGGCGAAACAGTTGTAGGGGGACACGCCAGTGTTTCCAGACCAGAAGCAGGCTGTATGCATATTAGCCAATCCACAGATCGGGCTGCCATCAACTGGAAAGGCTTTGATGTGGGGCGTGAAGCACGCGTTCAAATCACACAACCTAATTCTAATTCAGTTTTATTGAATCGTGTGGAGGGAAGAAAACTCTCCGAAATTGCAGGAACGATTGAGGCTAATGGCAAGTTCATTCTAGTAAACCCCAACGGCATCATTTTCTATGAGGGGAGCAAAATCAATGTAAACGGAATTTTAGCCTCCACTCAAGATTTAGATCCTAACAAATTTATGACGTCTGAAAAACTTCAGCTGAACTTTGAAAAACCTTTGTTTGGTGATGCAGGAATTGTTGTTGAGAATGGGGCCGAAATTAGAGTCGCTGATTCTGGGATGGCTTATTTTGTTTCCCCTTTCGTTCGCAATGAAGGAACCATTATTGCAAAATCTGGACAAGTTAAACTCCTAGGGGCGCCGGAACTTTCTGTAGATTTTTATGGAGATGGCGTTATTAACTTTATCCTAACTGGCCAATTGGAAAAAGGTCAGTTAGAGAACAAAGGAATTCTAGATATCGGGGGCGGTCATGTGGTCATGAGCATTCATACGGCAAAAGATATCATCCAGGACTCTGTAAATTTGGGGGGCGTTGTTAAGGGATCCTCTCTGACAAAAGAGGGCGGCAAGGTTTTTGTTGAAGCCGACGTTTCAAATGTGAAGGTATCTGGAGACATTCAAGTTCTGGGTCAAACCGAGGGAGGACATGTTGTTGTCCTAACTAAAGGGGATATTGAGGTTGAAACAGGCGCAACTATAGATGCCTCTGGTCAAGATGGCGGCGGCAAGATCCATCTGGGGGCTGTTGATTTTTTGCAGGAGCGTCGTGTTCGTCAAAAGGAAGATCCTGAGTTGCAGGTGGCATCCAACGTAAAACTTCAAGAGGGATCTTCTTTAAAAGCAGATGCTCTAACAAGGGGCGACGGGGGAGAAATTATTGCTTTTTCAACAGGTGACACAACCTCAAAAGCCACACTGACAGCTCGCGGGAAAGAAGAGGGAGGAACCATCGAGGTCTCTGGCGAACAAACTGTATCCGTATTTGGCCATCCAGATCCCTCCAATGAGGCAAAAACAAGTGGGAATCTCATCATGGATCCCGGAAATCTGACCATTTCCCATAGCGCAGAAGAGATAACAAACGGAACGACTGTTACGGATAGCTGGATCACTAATCAACTGTTAACAAGCCATGTGTTTATCTCCACCAGCCAGGGAAGGGATGGAAACTCCGAAGAAAAATTACTATGGATTCTAATGCTTTGGTTTCTTGGACAAGTAATTATAGTTTGTCGTTCGAAGGAAAAGCCTTTCAAATAAATGGATCATTCTTGCATCTAGGCGGGGATGGGCACTTAACATTCCGAGTAAAGCCTTCTCAAGCCGATCTCGACAATGGCTTTCTGTGGGGATCTTCCTCTATGGTCGAAATTACGAGCACCGCAACCATATCATTTGGGACTGACGAATCTCACTACAGTCCATTCGGTCTCTTTAGGATATTTGCACAAGATTCTGGCAGTGCTGCCAATATTCATGAAGAGGCCACGTTGAATTCGGGGGGTATCGGCTATATTTTAGACAGGGATATTAGCTTTCCTATATACTACCAGCTAATCGGGGGCCCAGGCACCGATATGGGGACTGTAATTAGTGATCTTCATGACGCTCTTGAGAATAACAATAACGTCGCTCTTGCGCAAAATATCAATTTCAACATGCCTGGATCTCAAGGATATAATCCAAGCGCTCCTTCTTATACTTGGGATAATACCAATTTAGATTTTGAAGGTCACTTTTCGGGGGATAATCTGCAGGGTAACATGTACACAATCAGAAACTCGACCGTTCGATTGTTAGGAGATGTTGGTCTGTCCGCTCCTTCTATCATCGACCACCTTTCTCTGAAAAATTTTAATGTTGAGGCAGATGGAACAAGTAACAATTATCTTTGGGAAACAGGATGTTTTGCAACATCAATATCAGGTTCTTCTGATGGTCAATCCATTATTTTGGGAGCCAACTTGGACACAATGACCCTTACTCTGGGAGACTACACGTCAAGTGGGGGCTTTCTTTCTGGTTACGGAGACTATGGCATGCGAGATGTGCGGGGAACAAATTTATCCCTCACCTCTTCAGCCACTTATTCCTCTCTCGGGCTGCTTAATGGATGGCGGGGCAGCTATACAGCCTTTGTTGATAAAAATATTTACACCACCGGTTCTATCCACCTCACAGGAGATTTTTCAAATGGACAGTGGGCTTATGTCGGCGGGATAACAGGCGGTTTGCAAGGCCCTTGGGCCGAGTCTTATCACGATACAGGGAATCTCTTCTCAAAAGTGTCTATTACATTTGATTCTCCCATCTCTCGTTTCGATAACACAAGTGTCGGAGGACTGTTTGGAGTTTACGCCCCAGGCACCGGTCTCAATAACGATACAGGACTCCCAGACAATGCCTGGAGTTCTGGAGATATTATCGTTGATGGAACAACCTATGGTCTTGCAGAGGGTGATGAAGGAGTAGGGCAATCATTTGGATCAACCTATTTCTGTGATACTAACAGCGAATGGCACTCCGCTCACTATCTCATCAATGGGACTGGTGAATCCTTAGATGGTCGCCGAGGTATTAGAGAAACGAATGTCGGTATCGCGGCGATAGATTCCAACTACATGTTTGCAGGATTCTACGCATCCCCAGACATTTTTGCTTCCCCGCCCTCTTTTCATCATGTGGGAGCCGCAGACCCTGGCAACATTTCAAATTTCATTGGAAATGCTAAGGTTACCAGCAATACAGGTGAACATTCTTTCGACCCACATGAGATAGATGGCTTTGTGCTCCCGTCCCATGAGAGCATATTTAAGGGTTCTGGGCAAAGATCAGGGGATACAGGACCCTCGTCGGATAAAAATACAGACGATTCAAATGAATAATAGTTGGAGGATATTTTGAAACACAATCGGCATAAAAAAACGGCTCTTCTTTTAGGGGCTTGCACACTTGGTATTCTTTCGACCCATGCCGCGCGTCTCTCTGATCCTGGGCAAATTTCGCAAGAGATCGTAGAGAAACCTATTGAATTCCTGACAACTTCTGCGCACATTGAGGGAGAGGCAGAGCCTTCGTCCTTTACAGATCAGCAAGGAACCACTCATATGATTCAGAATGTTATTCTGAAGGGCAACAGAGTGCTTTCAAATGAGGACTTACAACCCCTCTATGAATCCGTGATTGGAAAAGAGGTCAGTTTCCGTGACCTGCAACGCGTTGCCAACCAGATTACAGAAAAATATTTAAAAGCAGGCTATGTGCTATCAAGCGCCATAATTCCGAAGCAAGATATCAGTAATGGAACGGTGACGATCCATGTTGTTGAGGGGTATGTGGATCAGATCTCCATTGAAGATCCAGACCATGCTGTTAATGAAAGAATTCAAAAATATCTGGATCGGATTTTAGAATCCAGGCCTTTGAGTCGCTCTGTTTTGGAGAAGAGTTTAATCCTAATCCAACGTGTTGCGGGTGTTCAGGTGCAAATATTTTTTAAGCCCTCTCATAAGCACCCAGGGGCGTCAGACCTTGTTGTTAAACTTTCTCGGAAAAAGTTTCAAGGAGCGGTACTTGTCAATAATGATGGGACACCTTCCGTAGGGCCTTGGAGAGCCACTGTTCAAGGGAAGATCAACAACCTAACAAAGCATGATGATTCTTTAGAGATCTCTGGTGTTACGACAGATAATACCAAAGATGTGCGCGCTGGATTCTTTACCTACAGCGCTCCTGTTGGAAAGCAAGGAACGAGGCTGATCTTGGGAGGAAATATAACTAAGAGCAAACCTTCTGGAAACCTTGAATCTCAGTTCATCTCGTCAAAGAGCAATGGGATGCAGCTTTTAGTTGATCACCCCCTTATTTTAGAGAGGGATCAATTGCTCACGGCCAATGCTGGGGTTTCCTTCTCCAACTCAACGTCCAATTCTCCTATTGCTGTCTCGCACTACCGAGATAAATTCAGGTCTTTGGTCGCCTCTGCCAATTATGAACTGAGCGACAGATTCTTAGGCTCAAACTTAGTTCAGCTTGCGCTTGAGTATGGATTGCGTGCCTTTGGAGCCACTGCAACGCCAGGGACAAATAGATCTGTGGCACGGGGAACCGCTAACTTTGTAACCACCAATCTGACGCTTTCCAGATTACAGCATCTTGAGAAATGGATTCCAAACACTTCTTTGTTTGCCATTGTGCAAGGACAGCTGGCAAGTGCGACGCTTCTCTCCAGCAAACAGTTTGGGATAGGAGGGGCTCCTTATAATAGGGCTTATATGCCTTATGCGGTAACAGGAGACAGCGGGTTCCAAGGACGTTTAGAAGCTCGCTATAGCAAAGATATCCCGCACCACATCTTCAACAACTATATGCTTTATGGATATTATACTTATGGACGTGTCTGGAATAGATCTCCCTCTTCCGATGAGGATAAGACTGCCTCAGCCCCAGGTGTGGGGGCGGGTGTTCGCATGCTGATTTCCAACTCAGTCACTTGGTACTTTGAATATGCGCGGCCTTTGACTGATATGATCAATGGATCTCCGAACAAAGATAAATTCTATACCGGAATCTCGTATTATTTCTAAAAATGCTTACAAAGAATTTAGTTAGGCGGTTTTTTAGAAATTTAGATGCAGCAACAAAACCCTCTTTTGATCCGATTCCCAAAAAAGTCATCCTTACAAGTACGGCTTTGGATTTAACGGGAGCCCAGCGCCAGCTTACCAATACAGCCATTGAGATCAAAAAGATTCTCAATGCTCCCATGAAAATCTTCTTTATGGGGGTTCCCAACCCAAAGGCTGGACTACTTGTAAAAGCCTTGGAAAAGAACGGCATTGAAATGGCTGTTTTCCGAAACTTTAATGGTATAGTTCCCTTAAATTTTGCCTCATTGATGGAGCCCCTGCAGCACCTTATGAAGCAAGATCAAGCCCTTATCTTGACCCTTTATGATCGCTTCATGAAAGAAAGGCCCGAAGTCGTTCACGCCTGGGGTATGGCAACTGGTGCCACAACTGCTGTGGCCGCTTTAATGGCGGGTGTCCCAAAAATTATTCTTGGATGGCGTGGTATGAGTCCTTTTAAAAAAGAATTTCCCGTTCCTAAGGATTCTTTTTGTCACCATAAGAGTGTTTTTCAGCATTTAATGCAATACCCTCAGATTAGATTTATAGCGAATAGCCTGACAGCGCTTCAAGATTATGCTGAATGGTTAGAGTGTGATATCAAAAGATTTCATCTGATTAGAAATGGCCTTAATACAGATTTTCTCGAAAGTTTTCCCGAGCATGACCTTAAAGCCTCTTTAAAAATACCATCAGATAAGATCATTATTGGAGGTATGCATCGGTTTCATGAAGATAAGCACCCAGAGCTTTGGGTTGAGACCGCAAGAGTATTACTCCAAAAGAGAAAAGATCTTGTCTTTGTACTAGCCGGCGCGGGAACTCTATTACCAAAGGCTCAAAAGATGGTCTTGGATTATAATTTGCAAGGTCACTTTATATTTTTGGGTCAATATGTAAACGTGAAATCTTTTTATGAAAGCCTTGATTGCTTTTTACTCACTTCTCGCAGGGAAGGAGAAGGCCTTCCAAATGTTTTGTTGGAATCTCAGTATTTTGGAGTTCCAACAGTCACAACTGGAGGAGGCGGGGCAATTGAGGCCTTGATGGAGGGCACAGGTGTTTTGTGCAAGCAAGATGATCCGCATGAAATTGCAAGATCAGTGGAACATATGATCTCTAAAAGACAGAGTCGAGAGGCTCTCCGGAAACTCTACAAGCCTTTTGTAGAGACAAACTTTTCTTTGCAAAATTTGGGTAGGAAATTTATAGATCTTTATGAGATCTAAGATCTCATACAAACTCCCGCCAGAGAAAAACCCCCATTCAACCCCCTCTAGTCCTTGTTTTTATTGTCCTTTTTAGCCAAATCCTGTACTCTGAACAAGATATGAAAAAGAGTCATCCCCCCAGTCATCTACTTATTATTGACGACGATCTTCGGTTGCGTCAGCTTTTGTCCCATTTCCTGAAAGATAGTGGGCTTGATGTTTCCACAGCGAATTCAGCCCTGGAAGCACGAGAGGTCTTAAAAACCTTTCGGTTTGATCTGATCATCCTGGATATCATGATGCCTGGAGAAACGGGCCTAGACCTCACCAAAAGTCTTCGAGAAAATAATTTCCACACCCCCATTTTGCTACTCAGTGCTCGAGGAGAGATTGAAAGTCGGATTCTTGGCTTTGAATTTGGAGCAGACGAGTATCTTCCCAAACCTTTTGAACCCAAAGAGCTACTTCTGCGCATTCAGGCCATCCTTCGGCGCTCTCAAAGCAATCTGTTGTCTCCCAACAAACGAGAGATTCAAATTGGACCCTTTCATTTTGATCTTCAAAAGGAAACTTTGCGACGGGGAGAGTTTCCCATTCCCTTGACCACAACGGAAGCCACTCTCTTAAAGATTCTAGTGGAAAATTTAGGGACATACCTTTCTAGAGAAAATCTCATATCCCTCACACATCTTGAGGCCAGCAGTCGCACAGTGGATGTACAGATTACGCGCCTTCGGAAAAAAATTGAAGCAGATCCCAAACGTCCAAAATATTTGCAGACCGTTCGAAATAAGGGCTACATCTTATGGAATCATTAAAAAAAGTCTCTTTTTTTTCCGCAAAGGCCTTTTTTCCAAAAACCTTGTTCAGGCGGGCCTTCCTTATAATTGGAATTCCGCTGGTTCTTGTGCAGGTTGTCTTCACCGTTGTATTCTTAGATCGACACCTGGATGATGTGACCAAAGGCCTTGCAAATAACATCGCAAACACGGCTAAAATTGTAACGGATCTTTATGAGTCAGATCCTTTTTTAGCCCTTGCCATTGCCCATGAAATGGGAGTGTCTGCAAGATTCTACAAGGAAAAATCCCTCCCTCCTCCGTTGTCTTCTGTGGAGGCCTGGGAAGACCAATTCCTGCAATCTGCACTGGAGCAAACCCTCCATCAAGCCTACAGACTTACCTCAACTCCCGAAAAGCTTCAGGTCAACATCCAAACGAAAAAGGGGCTCATGGTCATCTCGCTCCCTCGGAAGCGTCTTATGAGCCGCACCACCATTCTTGTATTTTTATGGGCTTTTGGTTCGAGTGTGTTTTTTCTCATTATCGCCTCCATTTTTATGCGCAACCAAGTGCGCCCCCTTCAAAAGCTGGCGCTCGCTGCTGAAAATTTTGGAAAAGGGTTGGAAGTTGTAAACTTTAAAGTGGCGGGTGCCTCTGAAGTGCGCCAAGTGGCGCGCGCCTTTAACCTTATGCGAGAACGCATCAAACGACAGATCGACCAAAGAACGGGAATGCTTGCAGGTATCTCTCATGACCTGAGAACCCCCTTGACACGTATGAAATTAAGTCTTGAGCTTTTGCCTGCCTCCTCTTCCGTCAAAGAATTAAAAGTGGATGTGGCTGAAATGGAATCTCTTATTGAGGAATACTTAAGTTTTGTACGAGGCTACCATTTGGAAAGGCCCTCTCGCCAAAACTTAAGAACTCTTATCTTAAGTTGCGCTCGGAGTTTTCGGCACACTCCCTTAAAATTAATCCTCAACACAACTGAAAATGTTTTTATCCCCCTGCGCGCTACAGCCTTTAAGCGTGCCCTCCATAATCTTTTGGGAAACGCCAATCGCTATGCAACAGAGGCAACCCTTACGCTTCGCAAGCATAAGAAAACCGTTCGTATCATTTTGGATGATAATGGGAAAGGCATTCCCTCCGACAAACGACAAGAGGTTTTTAAACCTTTTTACCGTGTCGAAGGATCCCGCAATACGGAAACAGGGGGAACTGGACTTGGCCTCAGCATTGCTCAAGATATCATTCATAGCCAAGGTGGAAAAATAGAATTAGGAGATTCTCCTCTGGGAGGCCTTAGGGTTATTATAAAGTTGCCTCTTTAATTATTCTTGACAAAATTGCTGCTACAGGAGATTCTGAGCCCCGTTATTGCCCAGATGGCGGAACTGGTAGACGCGCTAGGTTCAGGTCCTAGTAAACGCAAGTTTGTGGAAGTTCGAGTCTTCTTCTGGGCACCATTTTTGGAAATGAAATGAAAATAGTTTTGCATCATAATGATCTTGAAAGCAATGTGGACTTTGGATCTCTTGTGGCTGTTGACACAGAAGCCTTAGGTCTTAACCCTAACCGGGATCGCCTGTGTGTTGTTCAGTTGTCTTCCGGTGATGGCGTATGCCACTTGGTAAAATTTGATGGCAGCTCCTATAAAGCACCCCGTCTTAGGAAACTTCTAAATGATAAAAAGATCACAAAACTTTTTCATTTCGCTCGTTTTGATGTGGCGATACTCACCAAATATCTGGAAGTTGAGTGCACTCCCATTTATTGCACTAAGATTGCCTCAAAGCTTACCCGTACTTATACGGATCGCCATAGCTTGAAAGATCTGTGCAGTGCTTTGCTTGGCATTGAGCTTTCAAAGCAAGAACAAACCTCGGACTGGGGGGCGCCAACTTTGACAGAAAGCCAAAAAACCTATGCGGCAACAGATGTTCTTCACCTGCACGCACTCAAAGAAAAGCTGGATGAGATGCTGGAACGGGAAGATCGCACAGATCTGGCTCAGGAATGTTTTAAATTCTTACCCACGTGCTCTGACTTAGATTTGAAGGGCTGGACCGTGGAAACTCTTTTTTCTCATAAATAAGGACCTAAATTCATGCCTCATATAACTTTCGTAAATACAGATGGAACCCGGAAAGAAGTGGAAGCTCCTTTGGGACTCTCTATCCTCGAAATTGCTCACCAAAACAATATTGACTTGGAAGGCGCTTGTGAGGGATCCCTCGCCTGCTCCACGTGCCATGTGGTGGTAGAACCAGATTGGTTTGAGGTCCTACCTGAGGCCTCTGAAGATGAGCAAGATATGTTGGACCTAGCCTTTGGACTCACTCATACATCTCGTCTTGGATGCCAAATCATCATGACTGAAGAATTGGATGGTCTTGTGGTAAAGCTTCCGTCTGCTACGCGCAATATGAGCCTCTAGCCCCCTATGCGCTGGGTAGATATTTACGATATTGCTCAGGCTCTCGAAGAGAAGTATCCAACCATTGATATTCTTCAAGTACGCTTTACAGATCTATGGCAATGGGTGCAAAAGCTAGAGGGATTTAATGATGACCCGAATGCTTCAAGCGAAAAAATCCTGGAAGCCATCCAGATGGCCTGGTTGGACGAACGCGATTAATGTCTTATCCCAACGTTGATTTTCCCCTGTCTTTGAAAAAGTTGTGTGCATCCTATGGCACTCTTTCACAGACTTATCGTGGTGGGGGCGCATCTAAGGATATCAAAACCCAAGAAGAAGCCGTCGCTTATGCGGTTGCCCGCATGCCTGCCACTTATGCTGCTGTGTCTCGGGTTTTATATGAGCTTCAAACATTATCTGATCTTTCTATAAATTCTGTTTTGGATTTAGGCAGTGGCCCGGGAACAACGTTTTGGGCCCTCAAAAATTATTTCCCAAAAGCTTCCGTCACTCTTGTGGAACAGAATCAGTTCATTCTGGAAGTACTTCGTCAGTTGATAAAAGAAGAGCCCCGCCCCCCTCAAGTGATCCCTCAAGATATCCAGAAATGCACGCCTGAACATTCTGATTTAATCGTAATGTCTTATGTGCTCTCTGAGATCCCGGAAAACAAAAGGAAGGCCCTCCTGGAAAAAGTCTGGACCTCCACAGAAAAAGCTTTGGTGATTGTGGAACCTGGAACACCCAAAGGGTTCCAAGAAGTTCTGAAAGCACGCTCTTTCCTCATGGATCAGGGCGCTCATATTTTAGCTCCCTGCGGCCATAATTCCCCCTGCCCTTTGGAAAATACGTCAGACTGGTGCCATTTCCCGGTGAGAGTTTCAAGAACGGCGGCCCATCAGGCTTTGAAGCGCGGGAAACTGTCTTATGAAGATGAAAAATTTTCCTATATTGTGGCTCTTAAAGAACCTTGTGAGGTCCCCTATCCTCGGATTCTGAAAAAACCCCTTAAAAAACCAGGACATATGAAGATGGAACTTTGCACACCCCATGGCAAAGAACAACGAACTTTTACAAAGTCGAAGAATCCCAACTATAAAACCTTGTTGGATTTAAAATGGGGCGATTTGTTAAGATGATCTAACTTAAAATCACCAGCTCAATGTTAGATAAGATCTCCTCGGGTTGGGATGTCTCTTTTTGGATAGGGTCTCGGCGCAGAGAAAGGCCCTCGAACAGAATAGAGGCTTCTTTTTGACTTCGATCATAGGACGCATTTCGGATCAAAACCCACCGGCTTCTTTGATGAGTTGCCGTTGAGTAATACAGCTTTCCTCTCAAAGAACGTACATCGACTTCCCCGTCTTCAGGTCGCTGTAGAATAGAAAAAGGATTCTCTGTCTTTAGACCATTACGAGGTTGCTCCGCCGATACATAAATAGACTGCTCATCCACACCAGACAATATCAAACGGGTTTCATTTTCCTTAGAAGCCCCCTCCAAAATCGTGCCCTGCCTGGCCTTGATCACATACATGCGGGCAACGCCACCCCGGTATTGAGCAAAGGTATATCCAAGAACAGCGGCTGTGATCGCCACCAAAATAAGTGTAATAATTTTCATGTTCACCCTATAAGGGATTTAAATATGCTGGGTAATTGGTTTTAGATTCGTATCCAAGCATATGGTGAGCTTTCCCTGTAAAAGCTTTTCCGCATCTTCTCCGAATAACTCCCGTCGCCAACCTTGTAAAAGCGGGACATTTTTTTGACCCAACAGAAGGGCCTCGAGGTCACCCGTGGACGCAATCAACCTAGATACAATCTTATTCTCCTCAGATTTTATTTTCAATAGAATCTTCAAGAGGTCAAGGGTTGTGGCCAAAGAATCTGCAGGTTTTTTGGGCAGAGGATTGTCAAAAGGCGAGGCTCCCTTAATGGCTGCAAAAAGACTGTCCAACATGTCTGATTTTAAAGGAGGCATTTCCTTAATGCGCTGAAGATCACCTTCTGTCTTCGGCATCTTCAGGGCAAGAGCCACCAGAATATCGTCTTTGAGAACATGAGACCTCGGCACATCCCGGGCCCTGGCCAGCTCTTCGCGCCATCCCGCCACAGCACGAAGGACACCCCAAGATAGAGGTGACATACTATACCGTACTTTTAACCGTGCCCAGGCATTTTCAAGGGCCACTTCATAGGTGGAGGGGGCCTCAAGGTTTTCTTGCTCTTCCTTCAGCCAATCAACCTTAGGCCCTGCCATTTCGGTCAGTTTTTCTTGGATCTTTTTTAGGTGGAGAACGTCCGCCGCCGCATACTCAATCTGACGATCTGACAGAGGACGCTGGGCCCAATTAGTATATTGCATAGTTTTATCCAATTTTTCGTCGCAAATGGAAGCCACTAGCTTTTCATAAGAGATGTTCTCCCCAAAGCCACACACCATGGCCAGAATTTGTGTATCACACACGGGGGTAGGCACCTTTCGCCACAAGGCATAGAAAATTTCCAGATCCTGACGGGAAGCATGAAAAATTTTCAGAATATCCGGGCTGAGAAAAAGCTCTTTGAGGGGCGTGAGGTCCAAATTTTCAGGAATTGGGTCGATGAGAAAGATGTTCTTTCCATTGCATATTTGGATGAGGCAAAGCTTCGGGTAATAGGTTTTCTCCCGAACAAACTCTGTGTCAACGCTCAAAAACTTGGCGGACTTATTGGCGCCACAAAACTTTTCGAGGTCTGACGCTGTGGTGATATGGATCGTTTTCATCCATCTCTTATACAGGAAATAGGAGAAAAGAGGAAGGGTTCCGCAGCCTACAGCAAAAATTCAAAAGACTTTTGCTCTTGTTGTGCCTTCTTTCGCAGGGCTGTCAGGATTTTGGAAACCTCCCGCTTATGCTCACCATAAGAGATGAAATAATCGTCCTGAAGACTCTCATCCACCCCATAGGCCTGATTCAAGAAATAAGATCCCCAGTGCTCAAAGGAATCCAGACATTTATTAAGCTCCCCAGATACTCCATCTAAAGTCGTTTGAGCTATTTTTCGAGCCTCGTCCCGATCTGCGGGTAGTTCGGGCTTTTGTATGGAAATGCCGGCTATTTTCAAAAGAGCAAGAGAATCTTCCATGTTATTCCATTTGTGAGACAAAGTGGGAAAACTATATCGTTGACGTTTTCCAGATTTCATTTTGAAGGTAACCGCATGGAAAGCGGGAGATTTTGTAAGGACAACATCTTCGAGAAGTCCCACCAGGGCTTTATTGCGTTCTTCGTCGGATTTGAAGAAAGTTGCCCACAAATAATCCCCTTTCAGAGATCTTAGGTTGAACAATGTACTTTGATCATTAGAAAATATTCTAAAAGCATGTTTTTTAATTTCCTCGTCAGAAAACGCGCTCGTCCCATCAAGAGGAGACGTAGTCAAAGGATCTTCAGAAGACTCCCAAGCCTGATCTGAATGCAGTGTGCGTCGTGTGCCACAAATCATCTTTGACAGGATATTCTGCAGGCTGCCTTCAGAAAGATACTCCGCTTCAAAACTCGGGAACTCGTGGACTGCGTAAAAGAATCCTACCATAGCCCTATCATAAGCCTGTTTGTCATGGGGAAGAAGTCTGGCTAGGAAAAGGTCTGAGAGATTATGCAAGCCTTGCATAGCTCTTTGATACTGACCAATGATATAGGGCAAATAATGCTTAGAAAAATCTTCTGTGCGCCCCCCTTCTCTTAAATATTTATCTGCCGCCTCAATGAAGGATCTCTCAACCTCATCTTGCCGGGGATCCACATGGTGATGCAACATGTCATGCACAGCAAACCCCAGTTTGCTGATCTTTGTTCCATGAGCTGCAAGGGGTTTTGAGGGAATCCCAATCAGATACACATCATTCAAACATTGACGCACGAGAAAAGTCAGACCAAACTTTCCAGAACCAGGCCTAAAATTCAAGACATTCACAGGAAATTGTCGTTCGAATGCTTCCTCCAACCGATCTTTTTCATGCCAATCTATAAAAGAAGTGGAGGCCCCTTTAGTCACAACGGCGGATTCTGGATCATTGTCCCCGGCCTCTGACACCTCCAGAAAGGGCGCCATTTCTGTTCTGAGGGATCGGTCTCCCAAGAGACCCTTAAAAATATGAGGGTAAATCACATTGGCAAAAAGATCTTTCTCAGCATCCGTTGGAACACTGCCGATATGGGCATAGCGCAAATAATAAGAAACCATTTTCATGGGGGTTACCCCCCTCTGTTTCTGAAACAAAATTTCTTCTCTCAGGGTCTGAGTTTGAGGATCCAAAGATTGATTCAAAAACCCTATCAGTTCATCCACATCCTCGTTTAAAAAAGGAGCCGGCTCAAAAAGAAACTTTTTTCCCACTGCTGCATATCCTTCTCTCACATCTCGAACCAATTCTGGACGGAAACCCTTACGACCGATGAAGTGAGTTGGGTACTTAGACGCCGCAATGGCTTCTGCCCTATGCAAAGGAACAGCAAGACCCAAGGGACGCTCAATGCGCTCTGGGGCCCCTTGCAAGGCAATGTGGGGCAAACGAGGATTATAGGCGACGATTTGCAAGTCCTCGACGGTACTGTTACTAGAAGAAACAAACAGACCCCAGAATAGAGTGCTGATTAAGCCTAATTTTTTAAATGACATCCTGAATTCCCCAATAATTAACGAACAAGAAAACCATCTTGTACTCATGTTGTTATTAAAAAGCAAGTCTCAGTGTTTCCAAGAGTATGCACGAAGAATAAAACACCAAAAACTGGACATTTAGACTGAAATACTCTATTCTGGCCCTCGTTTTGAAAGGTGAAAAATGATTATTACGCAAAAAGACATCATCCGCGCCGAAAGGCTGGCCCGCCTGAGCCTCCCCGAATCGAAAGTGGAGGAATTCTCCACGCGCCTTTCAAAAGTGTTTTCCTGGATCGATCAATTAAAGGAAGTAGATGTAACGGGGGTGCGTCCTCTGGTAAATCCCATGATGGATTTTTCGGATCATACGCCTATGCGCCAAGACGAAGTTCATCAAACGAATACGACCCAAGATGTTTTGTCCAATGCCCCTGACAAAGACCATGATTTCTTTTTAGTTCCGAAAGTTGTGGAATAGCTATGTCTTCCTTGCTCAAATTTGATTATGCAACGCTGCGGTCTAAACTTCTCTCAACGGAAGTGAGGGCACGCGAGGTGGTGGAAGCTTATATCACCCGCGCCGAAGAGACACGACATCTTAATGCTTATGTGACAGAGACTTTTGAGGAGGCTTTGACACAAGCAGATGCTTCCGATGCGCGGATTCAAAAGGGGGAAGCGCTGCCACTGGAAGGATTGCCCTTGGGCGTGAAAGACCTTTTCTGCACAAAGGGAATTCGGACAACCACTGCCTCCAAGATTCTCTATAATTTTGTGCCGCCTTATGAATCTACGGTAACAAAAAAATTATGGAATGCTGGCGCCATCTGTCTCGGCAAAACTAATATGGACGAATTTGCCATGGGATCTTCCACCATGACTAGTTGTCATGGAGCGTCTATTAATCCTTGGAAACGGAAGGGTGATACGTCTGGTCTTATTCCTGGCGGATCGTCCGGTGGATCGTCCGCGAGCGTGGCTGCAGGATCTTCGTTGGTGTCCTTGGGTACGGATACGGGCGGATCCATCCGTCAGCCAGCGGCACTCTGTGGACTGGTCGGCCTGAAGCCCACCTATGGATTGTGCTCGAGGTATGGCATCATTGCTTTTGCCTCTTCTTTGGATCAGGCAGGGCCCATTACGCGCACCGTGCGGGATGCTGCTTTGGTTCTGGGACATATGGCGGGCCATGATCCGAAAGATTCTACTTCTATGAATCGGCCCATTCCGAACTATGAAACCTTTTTGAAGGGTGACGTAAAAGGTCTGAAGATTGGGATTCCCAAAGAGTATGACCGCGAGGGGCTCAATCCTGAAATTAAAGCCTTATGGGAAAGATCTGCTCAGTGGTTCCGAGACATGGGCGCCACAATTGTAGACATCTCCCTCCCCCACACGGATTATGCCTTGCCTGTGTATTACATTATTGCACCGGCGGAAGCTTCTTCCAACTTGGCACGCTATGATGGCGTGCGGTACGGGCTGCGGGTGGATGGCAAAAGCATCGATGAGATGTACCAAAACACCCGGACAGAAGGATTTGGGGAAGAAGTCACGCGCCGGATTTTAATTGGGACGTATGTGTTGTCCTCAGGCTGTTATGAAGATTATTATTTGCGGGCGCAGAAAGTACGTCGGAAAGTGTTGGAAGATTTTACGAATGCCTTCCAAAAAGTGGATTTCATTTTGACCCCTACAACGGCGTCAGAAGCCTTTAAGGTAGGAGAAAATTTGACGGATCCCTTGGCCATGTATTTGCAGGATATCTTTACGGTTTCAACAAATTTAGCGGGACTTCCCGCAATTTCTGTACCTGTGGGCGTATCAGAAAGTGGGCTACCTTTGGGCATGCAGTTGATTGGACCCTCTTTTAGTGAGGCGTCTTTGTTAAATGCCGCTTTTGCGCTGGAAACAGCAGCTCAGTTTAAATTGCCTTTTTTTGAGGAATTAAAATGTCATCACCCTATTGGTTAAAGACTGCCTCTGGCTTTTGGGAAGTGGTCATTGGGCTTGAGGTTCATGCCCAGGTTTTTTCCAAATCAAAACTATTTTCTGGTGCTTCTACAGCCTTTGCGGGCGCGCCCAATGCTACAGTGACATTGGTGGATGCGGCCTTCCCCGGCATGCTGCCTGTGCTGAATGAATACTGTGTGGAACAAGCGGTAAAGACGGGCCTCGGCATCAATGCTCAAATTAATTTAGTCTCCATGTTTGATCGGAAGAATTATTTCTACCCGGATTTACCCACAGGCTATCAGATTTCCCAGTTTTACCATCCTGTAGTGGGACCCGGTCATTTGGATGTGGATCTCAAAGATGGATCCAGTCTCCGCGTGAATATAGAACGCCTCCATCTAGAACAAGATGCAGGGAAAAGTGTTCATGATTTACACCCCACAAAGACGTGTATCGACTTAAATCGTTGTGGCATTGCACTGATGGAAATCGTAACGAAGCCTGACATGCGCACACCAGAACATGCCATGGCGTTCGTGAAAAAGCTCCGATTGCTATTGCGATATCTTGGAACCAATGATGGCAATATGGATGAAGGCAGTTTGCGCGCGGATGTGAATGTTTCTGTCCGAAAACCCGGAGAGCCTTTTGGAACTCGGGCAGAAATCAAGAATGTAAACTCTATCCGATTCATTGGACAGGCCATTGAAGTGGAAGCCCACCGCCAAGCATTGCTCCTAGAAGAAGGGGGAGAAGTTGTTCAGGAAACCCGCCTGTATGATGCGGCTAAGGGAGAGACCCGATCTTTGCGCTCCAAAGAAGATGCGCCTGATTATCGGTATTTTCCAGACCCTGATTTATTGCCCGTGGTGTTAACGGATGATTATGTGCAGAAGGTTAAGGAATCATTGCCGGAGTTACCAGATGCGAAGAAAGAACGCTTTATGGCAACCTATGGACTACCGGCTTATGATGCCACAGTTCTGGTGGATGACTTAGATGTTTCGGCCTATTTTGAAGAGGCCGTTGCTTTAACAAAAAGCAATTCAGGTCGATTGGTATCTAACTATTTAACGGGTGATTTGTTTGCTCTTTTGAATAAGAATGGCAAGACTATTCTCGAGTCTCCCGTGTCTCCTGCTCACTTGGCTGAACTTGTAGACTTGGTTGAGGAAGAGGTCATCTCTGGCCGTATTGCAAAGGATGTGTTTGTGGAAATGTGGGACCATTCTAAGTCTCCCAAATCAATCGTCGAGTCAAAGGGACTACGTCAGATCACGGACACAAAAGAATTGGCAAAGATGGTGGAAACCGTTTTGGAAACAAACCCCAAGATGCTAGAAGACTATAAATCTGGCAAAGAACAGCTGTTTGGATTCTTTGTGGGACAAGTGATGAAACTTACGGGTGGAAAAGCAAACCCGGCCCTTATTAATGAGATTTTGAAGCAAAAATTGAAACAATAATTCAGCAGTATAGGACTCCCTCTATGATACATCCAAAAATTGATAAACAATCGAAAGCCGATCTTCTCAAGCTTTATTCCGATATGCTTTTGATCCGACGATTTGAAGAAAAGTCTGGACAGCTCTATGGTATGGGTCTCATTGCCGGGTTTTGCCACTTGTACATTGGACAAGAGGCAGTGGTGGTGGGTATTCAATCCCGTCAGAATCCCCAAGATACAGTCATCACTTCTTATCGCGATCATGGACATATGTTAGCCTGCGGTATGGATGCGGGTGGGATCATGGCAGAACTCACCGGGCGAATTGGTGGATTCTCTAAAGGAAAAGGCGGATCCATGCACATGTTTAGCCGCGAGAAAAACTTCTTTGGGGGCCATGGCATTGTGGGCGCCCAAGTATCTTTGGGCACGGGCATGGCCTTTGCTCACAAGTACAAAAAAGATGGCGGTGTGTGCATCTCTTATATGGGAGATGGCGCCGCAAATCAAGGTCAGGTGGCGGAATCTTATAATATGGCGGCGCTGTGGAAACTGCCCGCTCTTTATGTGATTGAGAACAATCGATACTCCATGGGAACAGCTGTTGCGCGCCACACAGCCAACGGAGATTTTTATCGTCGCGGAGAACCTTTTGGCATTCCAGGGGAAAAAGTGAATGGCATGGATGTTTTTGAGGTGCAAGCAGCTGCGGACCGTGCCTTTGCCCATATTCATGCGGGTCATGGCCCTTATATTTTACAAATGGAAACCTATAGATATCGCGGGCATTCCATGTCTGACCCTGCAAAATATCGTACAAAAGAAGAAGTGGATACATTCCGGAATTCTCAGGACCCGATCTTATTGCTCACAGACTTTTTATTAAAAAACAAGAAAGTAACAGAAGCAGAGCTGGAACAAATCCAAGATCAGGTGAAAGAAATCGTGAAAGTCGCGGCAGACTTTTCTCAAGAGTCACCAGAGCCAGAGCCGTTTGAACTCTATACCGATGTTTTAATTGAAGCGTAAGGGGATTTTGATATGCCAATAATGACCGTTCGTGAAGCCCTAAGAGCCGCTATGGCCGAGGAAATGCGCCAAGATCCCAACGTATTTGTCATGGGAGAAGAAGTAGCAGAATATCAGGGTGCCTATAAAGTAACCCAAGACTTGCTCCAAGAATTTGGCCCTGAGCGTGTAGTGGATACACCCATCACAGAGCATGGGTTTGCAGGCCTTGGCGTGGGGGCTGCGTTTTTGGGACTGAAGCCCATTGTGGAATTCATGACATTCAACTTTTCCATGCAGGCCATTGACCAAATCATTAACTCTGCCGCCAAAACTTTATACATGTCTGGTGGACAGCTGGGCTGCCCCATCGTATTCCGGGGCCCCAATGGGGCAGCGTCTCGCGTGGGAGCTCAACATTCTCAATGTTTTGCCAGCTGGTATACCCATTGCCCAGGCCTTAAGGTTGTTTCTCCCTATACTGCGGAAGATGCTAAAGGACTGCTGAAGTCTGCCATTCGCGATCCCAACCCCGTGGTGTTTTTGGAAAATGAATTGATGTACGGGCAATCTTTTGAAGTGCCAGAAGGTGAGTATGTGACCCCCCTTGGAAAGGGAAAGATTGTGCGGGAAGGAACAGATGTCACCATTACCGCCTTTTCCATCATGGTGGGGAAAGCGTTGAAAGCCGCGGAACAACTGGCAGAACAAGGCATTAGTGCCGAAGTGATTGATCTTCGGACTTTGCGGCCTTTGGATATTGATTTGATTGTAGAGTCGGTGAAAAAAACTAACCGCCTGGTATGCACGGAAGAAGGATGGGCCACCTGTGGGATTGGGGCCGAAATTGCGTCCCAAATTATGGATCATGCCTTTGATTACTTGGATGCTCCCATTGCACGGGTCAGCGCCAAGGATGTGCCCCTGCCCTATGCCGCCAACCTAGAAAAACTTGCCCTCCCCACAGTGGAGGATATTATAACAGCCGCTAAAAACGTAACGTATAAATAAGGAGGTTCCATGCCGATTAAGATTTTGATGCCAGCTCTTTCTCCCACCATGACAGAAGGAAATTTGGTGAAATGGCATAAGAAAGAAGGAGACACAGTTAAATCTGGAGATCTTATTGCAGAAATTGAAACAGACAAGGCCACCATGGAAGTGGAGGCTGTGGATGAAGGGATAATTGGAAAAATCGTAATCCCTGAAGCCACCGAAAATGTGAAAGTAAACTCCACCATCGCTGTTCTGTTGGAAAAAGGCGAATCTTTGGTGGATTTGGAAGGATTTGTCACAACGGATGCGCCTCTAGCTCCCACAAAAAAAGTTGTTTTGGAAACTGTAGAGCCTGTTGTTATCCCGGAAACTCCCAGGAGCACTTCTGCCTCTCGCATCTTTGCAACCCCTTTGGCAAAAAGGATCGCCGGTGATCGCGGACTTAATCTTGCCCATATCACAGGGTCTGGCCCCCATGGACGCATCATAAAAGATGATGTGTTGGCCTATACGCCGGGACGTTCCACGGCGGCGATTATTTCAGGCCCTTCCTCATTCCAGGATAAACCTGTCTCTAACATGAGGAAGGTGATCGGGAAACGCTTGACTGAATCAAAACAAACGGTCCCACATTTCTATTTAACCATTGATTGCGCGATCGATGCCCTCATGCAAACGCGAAAGTCTTTGAATGATAACTTGCCCAACACAAAATTAACCGTGAATGATTTTGTGGTGAAAGCTGTTGGGATGGCTCTTCAAAAAGTGCCCGCCGCAAACGCCATCTGGCTGGGAGACTCCATCCGATACTTTTCCCAGGCAGATGTATCTATTGCGGTAGCTCTCGAGGATGGACTCATCACGCCAATCGTGAGGGCTGTGAACTTAAAGAATCTTGTGGCTCTTTCTTCTGAGATCAAGGAACTGGTTCAAAAGGCAAAAGACAGCAAGCTGAAACCAGAAGAGTTCCAAGGGGGAGCATTTACCATTTCAAATCTTGGCATGTATGGCATCCAACAGTTTGGAGCCATCATTAATCCACCGCAAGCTTGCATCTTAGCTGTGGGCGCGGGCGTGCAAAAGCCTGTAGTAATTGAGGGAGAGATTGGTGTGGCAACGCTTATGACCTGCACATTATCTGTGGATCACCGGGTAGTGGATGGCGCCGTGGGATCCACCTTCTTGGCCGCCTTCAAGAAATATATTGAGAATCCGGCCTTACTGTTGCTTGGAGATTTATAATGCAATCTTTTGATATCATTGTTATCGGTAGCGGACCGGGCGGCTATGTGGCTGCCATTCGAGCGGCGCAATTGGGTAAAAAAGTAGCCCTCGTAGAAAAAGAAAGCTTAGGCGGTGTATGCCTCAATTGGGGATGCATCCCCACAAAAGCATTGCTGCGCTCTGCAGAAATCTATCACCTGATGCATCGCTTGGAAGACTTTGGACTGAGTGCCAAGGATATTAAATTTGATTTGAAGAAAATTGTGGCGCGGTCTCGCGCTGTAGCCACGCAGTTGTCCCAGGGTATTGCCCATCTTCTGAAAAAGAATAAGGTGACGATCATCAAGGGTCATGGAAAACTCTTAGGCCAAAAGAAGGTACAGGTGGGTGATGAGACACTCACGGCGCCCCATATTATTCTGGCAACTGGGGCACGACCTCGGATCCTGCCTGGCTTAGAACCAGATCAGAAATTTGTATGGACCTCTAAGGAAGCCATGGTCCCTGAAGAATTTCCAAAGAAAATCTTGATTGTGGGATCTGGTGCCATTGGTATGGAATTTGCAAGCTTCTACAAGACTTTGGGGGCGGAGGTAATGGTGGTTGAATTGCAGCCTCGAATCCTTCCTGTGGAAGATGAAGAGATTTCACAGCTCGCACGAAAGGCCTTTGAAAGACAAGGCATGAAAATTTACACAGGAAGCACCGTAAAATCCTTAGAGAAGGGAAAGACTGTTAAAGCGATTATTGAGACCGCAGGCAAGACTCAAGAAGTCATCGTGGATCGCGTCATTGTGGCCATTGGCATTCAAGCAAACACCGAAGCCCTGGGCCTTGAAAACACAAAAGTTAAAGTGGAAAAAGGGCATATCAAAGTGAACCCATGGAGTGAGACGGATGAACCAGGTGTTTATGCCATTGGTGACCTCACAGGCCCTCCCTGGCTTGCTCATAAGGCCAGTCATGAGGGGATTATCTGTGTGGAGAAAATTGCCGGCGTTAAAGGGATTCATCCTCTTTCCGCTCAGAATATTCCAGGGTGCACCTATTCATTACCACAGATCGCGAGCATTGGACTGACAGAGACCGCAGCACGTGCCAGGGGCCTCAAAGTTCGGGTAGGCTCTTTCCCGTATAAGGGGAACGGTAAAGCCATTGCCTTGGGTGAAGATGAGGGACTCATTAAAACTATTTTTGATGCCAACACAGGGGAGCTTTTGGGTGCCCACATGATTGGGGCTGAAGTGACGGAGCTAATTCAAGGGTATACCCTCGCGAAGACATTGGAAACTACAGAAGAGGAACTCATGCACACGGTCTTCCCTCACCCCACGCTCTCAGAGATGATGCATGAGGCCGTTTTGTCTGCCTTTGATCGGGTCATTCATTTTTAATGCAGCGACCTGAGTGGATACGGGTGAAAGCCCCGGTTTCTGTGGAATACCAGAATACCCAGAATCTCATGAGGGAGTCTAAACTCAACACAGTCTGTGAAGAGGCAGCATGCCCCAATATCGGTGAATGCTGGAGCAAGCGCCACGCGACTATCATGATCCTGGGCAGCGTCTGTACCCGGGCCTGCGCCTTTTGTAACATCAAGACGGGACGACCAGATTTGTTGGATCCCCATGAGCCGGAACGGGTGGCTATGGCCCTTGCGACACTAGGATTGAGGCATGTGGTCATTACATCTGTGGATCGGGATGACCTGCCCGATGGAGGGGCTTCCCACTTTGCCCAAACCATTGAAGCCATCCGTCGCACGTCTCCCACAACCACCATTGAGATTTTGACGCCAGATTTTTTGCGAAAACCAGGTGCTTTGGAGATTGTCGTGGCGGCAAAACCTGATGTGTATAACCATAACCTGGAAACGGTCCCGAGGCTTTATGCCACTGTCCGGCCCGGCGCTCGGTATTTTCATTCGCTGAATCTTTTAAAGCGCGTGAAAGAATTGGATTCTTCCATCTTTACAAAATCAGGGCTCATGGTGGGCCTTGGCGAGGAAAAGACCGAGATTTATCAGGTGATGGATGATTTACGAAGCGCTGAGGTAGATTTTCTGACCATTGGACAATATTTGCAGCCGACGCCAAAACATCATCCTTTAATGCGGTACGCAACACCTGAAGAATTTAAAGCCTACGAGACCATGGCCCACGGCAAAGGATTCCATATGGTATCCGCCTCCCCCCTCACAAGGTCTTCTTACCATGCGGAAGAAGATTTTAAGAAGTTGAGAGAGGCACGGAAGAAGGTTTCTTCTTAAAGACAAGCCCCCCTATTCTGGTTGATTCATCCACGGAAAAGAATCTTTCACGATTTTTTCGTATAAACACCAATGTTCTGCAGGCACAACGTCTGGCCTTCTCTCTTTGTCCTCTCGTAATTGGCTCATAAGTCCAAGAAATTTGCTGTAAAATTTATTAATTTTATCATTGGGGATCTCTGCGATTATAACGAAGACGCTTAAAGAACAGAGAGGTCGAAACTTTTGAGGGATTTGCTTTATTACATCAAAAAAAGCATATCGTTTGTTGTTCCGAATTTGCGAAGACATTACCACAATGCTTCTTTTTGTCTGAATGTCAGGAACGGCCTGCAATTGCAGGGTTTCATATACTTCCTGGAACCACCCTCGTTTAGTAGGGCTTCTTGCAAGAGTGCTAAAAGCAGATAAGACTTCGGGCATTGAAAATGTGATTCCTGGTATCCCAGCCACATCTACTACAGGATTAAACATCACGTGCACATGATGTCCCAGCCAGTTCCGTGCATCCTCTGGGACTTTTCCTAAATCTTCTTGAGCCTTTTGAGAGAGAGGGTCCCCTGGCAACAACCTGCCCCCATATGTTGTCAATATTTGACCAGGCCAATCTTCTGCGGCACCCGCCGCGAAAGCGTTTGTGAATAGGAAGGTCATAATCATTAATTTAATTGTTATTGGTTTCATATTTCTCTCCATTATCTACTTTCTCTCCATTATCTACAAGGTTGAGTATCTATAGCTTTTTACTACTTTGGCAATAAAATAGATGACAAGTCCCGTCTTCACTGTAAAGTCAAGCAACTCGTTGAGAGCCATTTCTTCTCTACCATCACCTGTTTTTTGGTGGGATTAATATAACCCCTACTTCAACCGGCCGAAAAGATCTCGTTTGGACCTTTTTTGGGGCTGAAGAGGACCCCGAGCTTGAGACAACCCATCAAGTCGATCCATCAATTTTTCTTTTTCAGGAGATCCCTCTTTCACTGCAGCGAAAAGATTGAGGATATCTTGGAGTTTTTGAGGGCTTCTTCTCGACCTCTTTTCCGCTCTCCTCCCCCCAGAGCCTGGCGCGCTCCCAGCACGCCTTAATTTTGGTCTAAAGCCTTCCTCTTTTGCCTCTGCCCCCTCTACTACCTCTGGACTTTGGCCTCTTTTAATTCCACGAGGAGGATGCGCATCAGGAAGCGCAAGACGCAAAGCCGCAACTCGACCCAATCTATCTTGCTCTTCCGACACAGAGGCCGCTCCAAAAGAAGATCCTCCAAAACCAGCCGTTATTACCATAAAGATGAAACCAAATATTTTCATACTATTCTCCATAAAATTTTAATTTTATTCACTCTATACAATCTATTAATCTAATGCAAAAAAAATTATTCTATCTCTAGACTTTTATACTTTTTTATATTAATTATTAACTCCATTTTCTTATTAACAGAAAGGGAGAAACACAAAAATGATCATGGATACTATTTGTAGAAAAAAGTCACGCCGAAATCCAAAAACAAGCCGACCACTGAAAAAACTTCTCCCCCCTCTTCCTCCCCTCTCTGATAAACACTCCGTCCTTCATCATCGAAGTCTTTTCCTGAAAAAGATTGAAGAACTCCATAAACTTCCCCCCTTTAAACGGGACCTCTGGTCAGGAACGGCGCTTCATCTTTTGTTGCTAACGAAGAAAATAACCCCGGATATGTATGAAGCAGCCATGACGTATACCTCTTTGAGCCGGAAAAATGTATGCGCTGCCCCAACCCTTAGTCAAATTCCTTTGGACGGGAGCCTCTCAACTTTTGAGAGAAAGAAACCCCTCTATTCCACCCCTCTCTCTTTGGAAAAACCAGAAGATTTTGAAATTGAAAAACTATGGCGAGATTTAAATGAGATTTTAATTGAAACAGACTCAAAAATTCTTGTCGATTCTCTCGCAGAAAATGAGGGTCCCCATTCAGTAAAGACCATTTTGGGGAATCAAGACTTCCTGAAAAAATTACAGAAGGGATTGAATTCTCTGAAGAAATATTTGGAAGAAACGCCTGCCTAAAATTCATTAGAAAAGGGCTAGAGATTTTTCTCAATTTTCAGTAATATCTTCTGAACAAATATAAAACATTTTGTTCAGGAGGTGGACATGGAATTGGATGGCTTAAAAGATCGACGCCTAAAAATGATCCAAGAATGTGCTGAAGAAAGAGGCATTTCTGATGCTTTCCTTTTATCTATTCTTCAAAAAATTCCTCGACATGCTTTTGCTGACAATTATTTCTGTTATATGACCTATACAGATAGACCCCTCCCTCTGCCCCATGGACAAATGATGGAACCCCCGTCCCTGATTGCCTATATTTTAGAGAAAGCAAAGATTTCTCCATCGGATCGCATTTTAGAGATCGGCACGGGATCTGGATACCAAACCGCCCTTTTGTCTCATTTGGCTAAAGAGGTTTATAGTGTTGAAATCGTGGGAGATATTTTAAACATAGCAAAAGGAAGACTCAAACGTCTTAGTTTAGAAAACATCACCTTTTCTCATCATGACGGTATGAAGGGCTGGTCGCGGAACGCCCCCTATGATGTGATTCTGATCAGCTCTCGACTTGAGAGTATTCCCAAAGTGATATTGAAGCAACTAAAAAATGGGGGACGACTTTTGGCCCCGATCGGCACAAAGATTGATCAGCATTTGGTTCGATTTACAAAAAACGGAAACGACATAATTCCGGAACTCCTGATACCTGTAAATCTTTTTCCAGCCCTAACAGAAGATGTCTCTGAACGAAAAGGCCTCTATAAATTCCCAGCGAAAGAACAGGCAAAGTTGGGGGTTTATTGAGAAAATATGACTGTTGATGAATACTTTGTCTTCATGAAGGGGTAAGCTCTGTGAAATCCATCTTCTTCTTTTATTTTCTTCATCCAAAGAGGGTTCCTAGGATTAAATAAAAACTGGATCGCCACAAAAATCATACTGATTTTTTCGCGATGACGTGGTTTTTTAATTAGGTTGCCTGAATTTCCCTCGCGATAAAACCCAGAGATATGATATATGTGAGGGATGATGCCTGTTGATTTGCCACCTTCTCATTTGGAGTCCCTCAATCCCCCTCAGCGTCAAGCGGTGGAGGAAACGGAAGGCCCTGTTTTAGTACTAGCGGGTGCGGGTACCGGCAAGACGCGGGTTCTGATTTCGCGGCTTGGGCATATCCTGTTGAATCATAAAGCCTTTCCGTCGGAAATTTTGGCCGTCACCTTTACCAACAAAGCCGCTCTTGAAATGAAGAACCGCACAGCGGATTTGATTGGGCAAAGTTTGGGCGGCATGTGGCTTGGCACATTCCATTCCATCAGCGCCCGCATCTTGCGGAGTCACGCGGAGCTGGTGGGACTATCCTCTAATTTCACCATTCTGAATACAGATGATCAGGAGCGTATTATTAAGCAGCTCTTGCAGATGGAAAATATCGAAGACAAAAAGGAAACCACAAAGGTTTTCTTGAGCGTCATCAGCAGCTGGAAAGACCGCGGACTAACCCCTGATAAAGTAACGGATGGGTATTTAGGATCTAAGAATTCTCGAGATATTTTACGCATTTATGAGCTGTACCAAGAACGGCTTCGGGTTGTTAATGCCGTAGATTTTGGGGATCTTTTGCTCCACTGCCTGACCATTTTCACGAAACATCCGAATGTACTCAGTCTCTACGCCAAACGGTTCAAATATATTTTGGTGGATGAGTATCAAGACACCAACGTGGCCCAATATTTATGGTTGCGATTGCTGGCGTCTGAATCCAAAAATATTTGCTGTGTGGGTGATGACGACCAATCCATCTATGGATGGCGGGGCGCTCAGGTGGGCAATATCCTCCGTTTTGAAAAGGATTTTCCCGGTGCCAAAGTGATTCGTCTGGAACAAAACTACCGATCAACGCCCGCCATTTTGGGCGCCGCATCTGGCCTTATCAGCCATAACAAAGGACGCTTGGGAAAAACTCTCTGGACAGATCGATCCCAGGGAGATCCTGTCTTCCTTAAAAATGTATGGGATGGAGCAGAAGAAGCCCGATGGATTGCAGATCAGATAACTCTCTTCCACCGGAAAGAAACACCTTTGTCTCAAATGGCGATTCTGGTGCGGGCTGGCTTCCAAACCCGTGAATTTGAGGAAACTTTTTTGGCGCTTGCAATTCCTTACCGCATCGTGGGCGGTCTGCGATTCTATGAACGCCAAGAAATCCGTGACGCTTTGGCCTATTTACGCCTTGCAGCCCAACCTCAAGATGACTTAGCCTTTGAGCGCGTTATTAACTTGCCCCGCCGAGGGATCGGACTCACCACGGTACAAAAAATGCATATTGTGGGCAGGTCTCAGGGTATTCCCTTGGCAGAAGTAGCCCGACAAATCATTGAGACCGATGAGATTAAAGGCAAGACGCGCCTTGCGCTGCGTCAATTCTTGGAAAACATTGAGCGGTGGCACACGCAGAGTCGCACCACGTCTCCCGATGAACTGGTGAAAATTATCCTCGATGAATCAGGATATACGGATATGTGGAAGGCAGATAAATCACCGGACGCGTCTGGGCGCCTTGAAAACCTCAAGGAGTTGGTTGTAGCCATTGCGGAATTCCAAGATTTGGAAAGTTTCTTGGAACATGTAAGTTTGGTGACAGAGACAGCTCAAACAGCCTCCAATGAATCGGTCACCCTTATGACCATGCATGCGGCCAAAGGGCTTGAGTTTGAGCTAGTGTTTTTGAGTGGGTGGGAAGAAGGTGTGTTTCCTTCTCAGCGGACCCTCATGGAGAAATCCGATACAGAGCTGGAAGAAGAGCGGCGCCTGGCTTATGTGGCCCTCACCCGCGCCAAAAAGAATGCGTACATTACCTTTGCCAGCAATCGGCGGGTTCATGGCCAATGGCAGAGCAATTTGCCCTCCCGATTTATTAATGAGCTCCCCTCTCAATATGTGTGTTTCCTAGAGGATAGCTTTAGTCGGGGAAATAGTGGATTCCGACCCGTTCCAAGACCGACTATTTCCCCTCAAGCTTTGGTGATTCCGGAGGCGCCCTTTAAGATAGGAGAACGTGTCTTTCATTTGAAATTTGGGTATGGAGTTGTGAAGGAAGTAGAGATGGACCGGTTACTCATAAACTTTGAACATGCAGGCCTCAAAAAAGTACTCCACAGTTTTGTGACGAAAAAAAGTTGAAGGAGGAAAGATTTATGAAATGTATTCAGGACCCACGGTGCTTACTCTTGTTCCTGTGCGGCATAAGTGCTGCCCTTTTAGCAAGCACCTTTGTTGTGGAATATGGATTTAACATTCCTCCTTGCAACTTGTGCCTGTTGGAGCGAATTCCTTATGGTTTAGTGAGTCTTGTTGGAATTATGGGGCTTATGCACCCTTCTCGTATTTTTTTATGGGCCATTTTTCTTGTATTTATAGGAAGTATCCTCTTAAGTGCCTATCATTTGGCTGTTGTTTACCATTGGTTGGATACTCCAAGCCTCTGCACAAAGCCTTTCTTCGGATCTATGGAAGAACTGCTGGCAAGTGATACCATTACCCCGTGCGATAATTCTCCCTTTAACGTAATGGGACTTCCTTTAGCCTTGTGGAATTTGTTGGTTTCTTTGGGGTTGGGCAGTTTGTGTGGATGGGCTCTTCTGAAACATGCCCAAAAAGCTTGATCCCAATTCTATGATTCGGGTAAACCATGCTGGAGAAGCGGCAGCTGTTCGGATCTATGAAGGGCAACTGCGCGTTCTGGGAGAATCCTCTGTGGCCCCTATCCTTCACCATATGTTGGCCCAAGAACAAAAACATCTCGAAAAATTTGAAATCGAACGGGCTCAACGAAACATTGCCCCTACGGCTTTTCAACCTCTGTGGCACAAAGCCTCTTATGCGTTGGGTGTGGCGTCTGCCTTACTCGGAAAAGAAGCCTCCATGGCCTGCACCGTTGCGGTAGAAGACGCCATTGATGAGCATTATGAAGCTCAACTCAAAGCTTTGAAAGAATCCCCGGAAGCCGCACTGAAAAATTTGATTCAGGAGTGTCACCAGGAAGAATTAGACCATAAACAAGAGGCTCTGGATTTAGGGGGAGAAAAGTATATGGCCTTAAAAAAAATCATCAAAACAGGATGCCGACTGGCGATTTACTTGTCAGAGCGATGGTAAATCTGTAAATTTGTCTCGAAAGCGATCACGCAGCGACTTTGTAGCTCCCTCGGACAATCTCCCCATAACGCGAACCTCAGAAATTTTCTTGGCTTCTAGGTGTTTAGTCCCTTTAAGTAATGGTGTATATAGAGACATACTGAAAAAGACTCAACACCTAAGAACCACCCCCTCAAACTAACCCTTGCACTTTAGAGGCTTGCAGAGTATTTTAAAAAGGTACTTAACGGACGGAGACAAGACTGTGGTTGATATTT